>CAZHPN010000207.1:0-9980 GCA_964534375.1 uncultured bacterium
GAGGGAACGCCGATTATCGAACTGCAATTTTGCGATAGGCTCGGGCAGCGAACAGTGAACAGCGAACAGTGAACAGTGAACAGTGAACAGTGAACAGCGACCGCTTGGCAGTTCAGCTTTCCACAAACAAGAGATGATTGAGCCTCTGGCGCAAATAGCGGCTCAATGCGCGACTCGTCGCGCAGACCTCTCCCCGGAAATTTCGGCTCCCGCCGAAATTTCCCGCCCCTCCCCGACACAGGGAGGGGCAGGCAGGCGCCGCATTGGCAGGCGGACAGGCGTCGAAAAAAAAGGCCTTTTGTGTTGTTTCACCACGGCGAAGGCGAGTGCAGGATCTCTCCGCGACGCGGGTCCGCCACGGCATCTTGTTGCCCCTCCCTGTGTCGGGGAGGGGCAGGACGATCACGCCTGCAGCGTGATCGTCCGGGGAGAGGTCTGCGCGGAAAAAAGAATTAGGCAAATCCGCTTTTCCCAGCGTCGCCGCTCTTTATCCTAAAGCCTCTGCCGCGTCGGAAACGGCGTCATGACGTTCAACCCGGCAACGCGCGGCGGGTCGATGATTCTTCACCGGGCGCCAGCGGCGGCGAGTCGGCCATCGACCGCCGTCGTCGATCCAGAAGGGCGGCGCGGCCCCGCGCGACGGCCCGGCCCAGCGCCAGAAAATAAATGAGGTCCAACGGCAAGCGGAATCGATACACCGAAACGTTGACCAAAAAAATCGGCAAATAGGCGAACGCAGCCGTAGCGTACACCGCCCACCAATAAGCGCGGACCGCCTTGTCCGGAAACAAGAGCGCGGCCGTTTCGGCGGCCGGCGGCGGCGCCGGCGCCAGGCGTTTTTGGGAGGCATGTTTGGCGTAGGCAAAGACGATCGTCTCCAACGCCGCCACGCACAGAATGGCCCACGGCGCGGCCCAAACCAAACAAAGTTGCAGAAAGAACGCGTTCAGCCAAATCAGCGTTTTCGCGCTGGGTTCCGGCTGCGACAGGATTTCCGCGTTCATTCTCGACGGGCGCAGCCGGCGACCCGGCACGACGAGCGTCAGAACATACCGAGAAAACTGTTGGACGTCGATCAACCATTCCTGTGCGGATAGGTTGGACCACAGAGCCTTCCCGGCAAATCGCAAATATTCGACGGGATAGCGCCGGAGGTACGATATCCAGAGGGTCATGACGTACGAATCGGCGAGCGCTTCGGAGGCGGCGCCCCGCGGCAGGATGCGTCCGCAAATATGCTCGTACGCGCGGAACGAGCCGACGTCGTCGTCGGCGCTCTCCTCGGAAAGGTAATCGCGGATGGACGCCACGACGGGGTCCGCGGCCGGCACGGCCGCGAGCGGCGTCGTTTTGTCGGCCGTCATCCGCAAGATCAACACCTTCGGCAGAATGGCGCTCAACGGCACGCCGCGGCCGGCCAACAGATAGGCGCGAATCGCGCCGGGAACGCAAATCGCGAGAAAGCCGGCGAGCAGCGCCGCGACCAACGCCGCGAGTCGCTTGACCTCGTCGCGCGACAGATGAAAGGGCAGCAGCGCCGCCGCGATCGCCAGCGGCTGCACCTGAAACGTCGGCCGCACGTTGGCGGCCAGACCCGCCGTCGCGCCCGCCAGAAAAAAGCCCCACCCCGACTTCCGACGGATCGCCAGCCAGAGGACGCCCAGATGCGCCGCCAGGAAAAAATTGAACAGGGTCTCGGACATCAGCACGTTTCCCCACATCGCGAACCCGCCGTACGTCGAGACCAGGAGCCCCACGACCAGACCGGCCGAACGATTCGCCGCACTCCTCGCCGCCGCGTACAAAATCAGCGCCGAGGCCAGCACCAGCAGTTGTTGGGCGAGCACCGCCGGGACCGGCGAAAACAGGCGAAGAAACCAACCATATAGCGGCGGCTTGTTCAGGTCGCCGGAGAGATAGCCAAAGGTGTCGAATTGGATCATCGGCGGCAGCGCGAACCACGCCAGCGGCGCGCGCACGGCGGCCCAAGCGGCGGCGAGCAGGCCGACGTCAAACACCCACGAACGCGGCGGGGACAACCGGGGCGGCATCGGCTGATTATACAGGCAACCGCGGCCGTTGCACGCCGGCCGCGAGCGGCCGCTTGGCCTGCGTCAGGAAAATGGGGGGCCGTGATTTCCCGAACGAATCGAGGCCGGTCGTGCAGTGTGCGGCCCGGCATAGGCTTTCGGACCAAGCGCCGCGACGCTTCAAATGGCGCAGAATTGCGCTCTTTGTTCGTTGCGCAGACCGCTCCCCGGAAATTTCGGCTTCCGCCGAAATTTCCCGCCCCTCCCCGACACGGGGAGGGGCAGGCAGGGCGCCGCACCGGTAGGCGGAGAAGCGCTGATAAGAAGGCGTCGTGCGTTTTTTCACCGAGGCAAAGGCGAGTTCGCGGGCCGTGCAGGATCTCTCCGCAACGCGGGTCCGCCACGGTGTCTTCTCGCCCCTCCCTGTGTCGGGGAGGGGCAGGACGATCACGCCTGCAGCGTGATCGTCCGGGGAGAGGTCTGCGCGGAAAAAAGGATCAGGCAAATACGCTTTGCGAAGCCTCGCTGCGCCTAATCCTAAAGCCTATGCCTACGATCCCGGAGTCTCTTGTTTTCGCGCAGAGGTTCCGCCGCGGTTCATTCCGCACTCCGCATTCCGCATTCCGCATTCCGCAATTTGGTTGCGGCTCTTCCGCACTGCGGAAACGAGGGTATTGGCGGGCCGCGCCAACGTCAGCGGCGCGTGACCAGGCAGCGTCCGATGACCAGGGCGTCCGCCTCCATTTCGGCGAACGCGCGGACGGCGTCGGCGGGCGAATTGACCATCGGTTCGCCGTGCCGGTTGAAACTGGTGTTGAGCAACGCGCCGACGCCGGTGCGGCGTTTCATTTCCTGCAACAGTTCGGCAAAAAGCGGCGGTTCGCGATCGACGATCTGTGGTCGGCAGGAGCCGTCGATGTTGATCACGCCGGCCAGACGGTCGCGCCACTCGGGCTTCACCATGTAGCCCATGGTCATGAAACGATTCGGCCGGCCTTTCGCATCCTCGAACGCCTCCTGCGCGTCGGCCTCCAAAATGGACGGACAGAACGGCTGGCGCCGCACGCGCTTTTTCAATTTCAGATTGAGCGCGTCTTTGATCGCCGGAGAATCGGGCCGCGCGAGAATGCTGCGACCGCCCAGCGCGCGCGGGCCCAGTTCGGATCGACCCTGGAACCAAAAAACGATGCCGCCCGCCGCGATGGCCGCGGCGGCGCGCGCCGCGAGATCCGGCGGGGTCGAGAAGGGCAACTGCGCGGTCCGGAGCGCGCATTCGATCTCGTCGTCGCGAAAATTCTGGCCGAGCTGCGCCGATTCCAGCGCGAAGCGCGGGAACTGCGTCCGCGTGTGCGTTTCCCAGATCGCCGCGCCCAGAGCGAGGCCGCCGTCGCCCATGTGCGGAAAGACCCAGCAATCGTCCACGGCGTCCATGTTCCTGAGCAACCGGTTGACCTTGATGTTCGAGGCGACGCCGCCGGCCAGGGCGACGTTTCGCTCGCCGGTCCGTTGCAGCGCGTTGGCGACCCATTCGACGACCCATTTTTCGAGCGCCCGCTGCGCCATAAAAGCAAACTGCTCGAAGGGAACCCGGTAGAGCACGCGCGCCAGTTCGCGGTGCATCGCCAGACTGCCGAATCGCGCGCGGATCGCGAGCCCGTCGATCGCGAAAAACCGCACGAGCGGGTTCTCGTCGTCGGGGACGGGCGAGGCATAGTCCGCCAAGGCCATGACTTTGCCTTCGTCTTCCAGTTCGCGCATGTTCATGAGGTTGGTGACGTGCTCGAAAAAGATGCCGAAGGAGGTCCGGGCGGGAATGGCGGCGATGCGCCGCAACCGGCCGGCGGCGAAAATCGAAAGCGACGCCGAGAGGCCGTCGCCCAGACCGTCCAGCGTGACGACCAGGCAACGATCGAACGGGCTGGTGAAAGCCGCGGCGGCGGCGTGGCACAGGTGGTGGTCCACGAAGCGAAGCGGATGGCGCGACAGGCCCGCCGTCCGCAGCCAGCGCCGAATCGCCAGCTCGCTCAGCGACCGCGTCAACCACGAACCGCCGAATTCCGTCAGCCAATACTTGTTCAGCTTCTGGAAGCGACGGACGCCCGTCGGGAGTTTCTGCCGCCGCCGCAGTTGATAGTACTGCTCCTTGAAACCCGGGAAAAACCGATGCAGCGTCTTCGACAGGTCCGAGGTCGAGACCGCAATCGCGTCCACGGCGTTCGCCGGCAACCGTTCGTGGTCGAGCGCGGCTTGAATCGAGCGCTGCGGGAAGCTCACTTCCAGCTTGCGCCGGGTGAGTCTTTCTTCGTTCGTGGCGAAGCGGATCTCGTTGTCGCAGACCAGCGCCGCGCCGGAATCGTGCCCATCCCAGATGCCCAAGACGATCATGCTTGGCGGCGCCCTTTCCCAAGTCGGGCCGTGGCGGCGCGCAAGGCGCCATACGTCTCGCGGGCCACGCCGCGAACGCCGGCGAGCAGCAGGACGCGCGCCAGTTGCCGCGGCCGCAGATAGAAGCGCCGGTACGCCCGGCGAATCGCGGCGTTGACCGCGGCCGGCGGCAAGCCCGGCAGACGCAAGGACGCGGCGGCTTGCTGCATGTCCGAAAACGCCGCGTCGACCAGCCAGCCGTTCGCCGCGGCCTCGCGGTGGAGCTCGGAGCCGACGAACGGCGCCGCCGCGTAAAACTGCGCGAGGTCGAGGTCCATCGCCGCGGCGTCGGCGATCGTCTGCCGCATCGTTTCCGGCGTATCGCCAGGCAGCCCGAGGATGAAATGGCCCACGGTGCGAATCCCCGCCGCCCGAGCCTGCCGCAGCGGCGTCCGCCAATCCGCCGGGTGCAGATTCTTCCGGAGGCGCGCCTGGACCGCCGCGTCGGTCGATTCGACGCCGAAACCGATCATCCAGCAACCCGCTGCGCGCATGGCGCGCAACAACTCCTCATCGACGGTGTCCAAACGGCTATTGCACGTCCAGCGGACGCCCGGCGTTTCGCGCCGCAACGCGCCCGCGAGGTCCCAGACGAAACCGCGGTCGAGCGTGAACGTCTCGGCCCACATGAGAAAATCGCGGACGCCGAATGCCTCGACGTCGCGCCGAATCTCGCGCACGATCGACTCCACGCTCCGCCGGCGAAGTTGGCGGCCGTAGTATTCGCCGGCCGTGCAAAAAATGCAGCGGTGCGGACAGCCGCGCAGCGGCGCGACGATCAGAAACGGCCGGCCGCTGAAGGGCAGTCGATAATCGGCGCGACGGAGGCGCTGCCAGGCGGGAAACGGCAGCCGATCGAGGTCTTCAATGAAGGGTCGATCCGGATTCCGGCGCGCGTCGGCCCCGGTGCGAAAGGTGAGGCCGGCCACGTCGGAAAGCGCGCCGCCGTTCTCCAGCGCCCCGACGAGCTCCGCGGCCGTGGCTTCCGGCTCCCGGCGAATGACAAAATCCACCGCCGCGAAGCCGTGCAGCACTTCCCGATCGACGGCCGTCGCGTGAACGCCAAAGACGGCGATTTTGACCGCCGGCAGCGCCTGCTTGATGGCGCGGGCCATGCTCATGTCGCTTGGAAACGACGGCGTGGAAACCGGCATCAGGACCAGCTCCGGCGGCCGGCTTTGCAGAGCGGCCATCAGTTTTTCGGCCGGCATCGCGGCAGCGGGACAATCGAAAACCAGCGGCTCGTGCCGCTGCGCCAGCAGCACGGCCGCCACGTACGCCAGGGAAATCGGCGGCCATTGCGTCGCCCAGCGGGACGCGAATTGCGTGCACCGGCCTTCGCGATTGAAGCGTCCGCCCGCGACGACGGGCGCATTGATCAGCGCGACTTTCATCCATCCCCGACGGTTCGGCGTCGCACGGACGCGAACGTTCACTCGGCCAATCGCTTGCGCGGCAGCAGGAGAAACCTGGCCAGCGTCCAGACGTACCGCAGCCAAACTTTCGTCAGCACGATCTTCGATTCCCCCGCCTTTCGCCGATGTTCGTGCGTGGGAACCTCGGCCATTCGATATCCCTCGGAAAGGGTCTTGAAGATCATTTCCTGTTCGATGGTCGTGATGTTCTCGCGCAGATCCAGTTTCTTGAGGACGTCGGTCCGGATCGCGCGAAAACCGTTCTGGCTCTCGGACAGGCAGACCTGGAACTTCCAATTCAGGCACGCGGTGATGAACGAACTGCCCATCAGCCGAAAGCACTCGTCGAAGCCGCCGTGCAATTCGCTCGAGCCGCCCTTCAGGCGCGAGCCGCTCACATGATCCGCTTCGCCGCGCAGAATCGGTTCGATCAACCGGGGGATGTCGTCCGGGTCGTGCGAGCCGTCCGCATCGATGAACACGGTGATGCCGTCGGTCAGCAGCGGCATCGCGCAGCGGATGGCGTCGCCTTTGCCGCGGCGATTGTCCGCGACCACCAACGCGCCGCCCCGACGAGCGATTTCCGCCGTGCCGTCCGTGGAATGCCCGTCCACGACAATCACGGCCGAGGTGTAGCGCTGCGCTTTGTTCACAATTTCCAGAATGCTCGGCGCCTCATTCTTGGCCGGGATCACCACGGTCAGAGCATTCGCCATCGAAACGCAATCCTTCCCCAGGGCGCATGGTCCGGAACGAAACGGCCCACGCCGATATCGACTCGCCATCTCTGCTGGCGCCGGCCCGCCGCCTCGCCGGCGATCTTACCTCAAAAAAATGGCGGCTGCCTCCAGAGATTTTCCCCCATGGCGGGTTGACCTCGTTTTTGTCCTTGCGAACTGCCCGCCGCCTCCGCAATATAGCCGCATGCTTCCCCATGAAACGACCGCTGTCGGACTCATCGACCGGCGCGCCTGGCGGGCGGCGGCGGCGGTCTTCGTCGCGGCGCTCGCGATCTATCTGCCGAAGACGGTCAACCACTTCGGCTACACGTTCGACGACGGCCCGTACATTCTGCAAAACTCGTATCTGCGCAGTTGGAGCGGCGCGCTCGGCGAATTCGGGCGCGACCAGGCGCGAATCTATCGGCCGTTGCGGTCGCTCGCGCTGGCGACGCTGACCGGCCTCTTCGGCCAGGACCGTGCGTTGCCGTTCGAACTGGCCGGCATGCTGTTCCATGCGGTTTGTTCGGCGGTCTTCACGCTGATCGTGTGGTGGCTGGCCGCCGATCCGCCGGCGGCGCTGGTCGCCGGCTTGATCTTCGCGCTGCATCCGGTGCACGCGGACCGCGTGGCGAACATCATGGGCAGCTTCGACCTGCTCGGCCTGGCGCTCGGTTGGACGGCGTGGCTGCTGGCGTTGACCGCGGTTCGCGGCGGCCGGCCGCGGCTGGCGTGGGGCGCGGGCCTCGCGATGCTGGCGGGCTGCTTCGCCAGCGAGGAAGCGCTGATGGTCGTGCCGCTGGCCGCGCTGAGTTTTGTGTTATGGCCGGCTGGCGCCGGCGAGACGTCGGCCAAAGGGAAGGATCTCGCACGGAGACACGGAGGACACGGAGTTCGGAAGGCCAGCGCGAAGAAGCACTCCTGGTGGCGGCGATTTTACGCCCTGATTTTTTTGGCGGTCGCCGCCGGCGCGTATTTCGCGGTGCGCACGCACGTGCTGGGCGGCGTGGCGCGGCACAAGGCGTACCCCGCGGGCGACCTGATCAACACGATCTGGACGACGTCGATCGTCATCTGGCGCTACCTCGGCCTGCTCGTTTTTCCGGTCGGCCTGAGCATGGCGTACGGGCCGGTCATTCACACCCGCCCCGATGCGCTCGTTCTCGTCGCGCTGCTGGGCTTGATCGGTTTGGGCGCCGCCGCGCTGGCGGCGTTTCGCCGCGCGCCGCTGGCGACGATGGCCCTCGGCTGGTTTTTCCTGGGGTTGGCGCCGTTCAGCAATCTGCTGCCCAACGACGCGCTGATGGCCGAACGCTTTCTCTACGCCGGCCTCGGCGGGTTCGCGCTGGCCGGCGGCGTGCTGCTGGCGGCGCTGCTGCGGCAGCGGCGGAAGGCGGCGTCGGCCGTCCTCGCGGCGATCCTGGCTTTGTACGGCGCGGGCGTCGTGACGCAGTGCCGCGCCTGGGGCAATCCGGCGCGGTTGTGGACCGAAGCGGCGACGCGCGAGCCCAACAGTTTTCTGGCCACCAACCAGGCGGCGTCGGAAATGCTCATGGTGCAGCGGCTGCGCGACGCCGAACGTTTCTCGCAGCAGGCCAACCGGCTCGACCCGCGGCGCCCCGAACCGCTGCTGAATCTGGCCGTGATCGCCTTTGCGGACCGCAAGCGCGACGAGGGCATGCGGTTCCTGGAGACCGCCATCCGGACCGCGCCAGGCTTCGGCTACAGTTACGATTTGCTGGCGCTGCGCCTGTCGTTCGACCACGACGCCGACGGCGCGGCGAAGGCGGCGGCGGTCGCGGCGAGGCTGCACCCCCCCGGCGACCCCGCGCGGGAATATGTGACGGCGCTGCTGCTGGTTTCCGCCGGCCTCTGCGACCAGGCGGCGCCGGCGATCGAGGCGGTGCTCGGCACGCATCCGCGCGCGCCGGAATACAGCGTCACGATGGCCTTGCGCGAAAAGTGCCGGCCATAGCCGGCTGCGTAAAGTCCGGCGCGAAGCGGCGAGCGCTTGACGCTCATTTCGCCCGCCACTAGCATGATCGGCGACCTCCCCCAGCCGAAGGGACGACCGGTGGAAAACAGGGACCTCACGCGAGATTTGCTGTCGCGGCGCAATGTGTTGCAGGAAATCTGGACCCATCTGCCGGTGTGGTTCCTCTTCATCGAATCGTGGGGCATCCTCAACATTTTCATGGCGAACGCGCCGCAGATCTGGTTCGACCAATTGGGCATTTCGCGCACCGCCTTTGCGTTGTTGTCGCTGCCGATCTCGCTCTGGTTCTACGCTTATTATCGCGTGCGGCTGCGCGCGTCGACCAAATCGTTCGACCGCCGAAAAGTCCATCGCCGCGTGCTGGCGGTCGCGTTCGGCCTGCCCCTGCTCACCTGGGCGTGGTATACGGCGTGTCCCTGCTGCCGCTACGAACTTTCGTCGGCCGCCTTCCGCCGCCTGTTCGAATTGTCGAACCTTTTCTGGGCGCTGGCGATCATGATCCACACCATTCTCCATCGCGGCGTGCGCGGCTACGTCACATTTTTTGTCGTGGCGTTTTTCTACGGAATGATCCTCGAAAATTCCGGCATTTATTTCGGCTTCTTTTACGAGCCGCATTTCGTCGGGTACGTCGGCAAGCTGCCCGCGCCGCTGGCGACGATGGTCGGCTGGTGCATCATCTTCACCTGCTGCATCACCTTGATCGAATATTTCCGCGAGCACTCGCCGCGCCTGGCCGCCTCGCCCGTGCTGACGGCGCTGGCGACCACGGCGCTGGCCCTCTCGGCCGACGCCCAACTCGACCCGCTCGCCAGTTTCCCCAACATGTTCTGGCACTGGAACCCCGCCCTGTCCCCGTGGTGGTTCGGCGTGCCGTTTTGCAATTACGCCGCCTGGTGCGGCGCGTTCTTCGCCTTCTCCTGGGCCTATTTCACTTTCCGCGACCGCGGCGACCTGACCTTCTGGCAAAAGAGCGGCCGGCTGCTCGTGTTGACGCCGTCCATCGCCGTGCTTGGCGGCTCGATTTGGCTGGCGCTGATGCTGGTCTGCGAAACGTTCGGCGGCCCGCCCGGCGCGCACTACCCGACGCTGCAGATTCTCGGCGCTTTTCTCGACAAGATTCGGCCGTACGAGCTGCCGTGACGGCATTCAGCATTTCGGTTCGCGCGCCCCAAAAACTCTAAGTTCGCAGCCGTCGGCGGTCCGCGGGCGGTGGTGCAATTTATCGACAGTCTCAAAGGCGGAGGCGGGAATCCAGGATCATCCGGTGCGCCCGACAACGACGCGGCGCCGCCCCGTCATACGTCATTCCCGCGAAGAGCCTGCCCCCGCGAAGGCGGGGGCGGGAATCCAGGATCATCCGTTGCGCCCGACGACGACGCGGCGCCGCCCCGTC
>CAZHPN010000208.1:0-9894 GCA_964534375.1 uncultured bacterium
TGCGCCCGCCGAGAAAGGATTAGGCAAATCCGCTTTTCCAAGCGTCGCCGCTCTTAATCCTAAAGCCTATGCTGTGTCGGGGAGGGGCGCGGCCACGTTGAGCGTGGCCGGGGGATAGGTCCCCGCGATATGCCGATTATCGAACTGCCATTTTTGCAACAGGCTCCTCTCTCTTGCCGAAATCCGCAGCAAAGCGCGCGGACGCCGGCGCGCGGCCAGTTGTCTTGGACGAGCCGGGACTTACGTTTCGCTGTAGGGTGAAGCGACGCTTCGCGAAGTCGCGAGCATTGGATGCTGGAGAGGAGGAGAAAATGTTTCTATTCGGCCGCAAAAAGGAACGGCGAACGGGGTCGAAGCCCCCGCGAATGTTGCTGTGCCCAGTCTGCAAAGGCCAGGAAGTGCTGCGACTGCTGCCCTCAGAGGCCGCGGGTTGGAATGACGGCGCGATCGACAGCGCCGACGTTCTCGTCGATTACGTGGAACAGAAATGCTGGGCCTGCGGCGGAACCGGCCAGATCCGCATCGAAAACCGCGGCGTCGCGCTGCCGCGTTTCGAAGAGTGGACCGGTCGCGTCAATCGGGCTCCGCGAAACGACGAACGCCAAACAACTCAAAATCGTCGCCAGCGCGCATCATGAAGAACTGATCGCGATTCTCCTGCGCCCAGACCCGTTCGAGGGGGAAGCCGTCCGCGTCATGGGGCGCTGTCGAGCGGTCGAACGGCGAGAGGCGCTCGACGAACAGGAATTGCACTTTCGCCGCCGCCAGCGCCGCGCGCCAGGCCGCGTAATCCGGCGCGCGCGAACGCCAGGCGTCCTTTTCGTTATTGATATTGAGCCAGCCGTGCGCCCGCCATTCGCGGACATAATCGTGCAGCCGCCAGTCGCGGCGGCCGTCGATGTTGACGTACAACACGCGTCCGAGGCCGGTCCGGCCGGCCAGGTAATAGGGCCGATTGCGGCCGGCGTAGGCCGTCGTCGCGGGTTGCCGCTGCCAGATTTCGGCGTAGCCGGCGAGCGGCAGTTCGCGCAGCGCGCCGCCGCCCGTGGCGACGAACACGCCCCGCCCCGGCTGCGCCAACGCCGCCGCCGCCACCGCCCCGGCCGCGAACGCCGCCAGCCAGCGCCGCACCGGGGTCCACCGCCGGCGGCCGCCCTCGGCATGGACGCCGCCGATCAACGCCGCCACCGGCAGCGCGGCGAGCCAGCCGCGCGGCGCGAACAACCCCTGAGCCGCGATGGGCAAATCGCCGAGACGAAACGCGCGTCCGGCGCCGCATAGATCGAGCGCGAGCAACAGCGCCGCCGACCCGAACAGCGCCGGCGACCAGCGGCTCCGTTCCGGCCACGCCGCGAGCGGGAGGAACGCCAGCGCGACGATCCACAAGAGAAAGCGATCCTGCGAACTGTACGGCACAACCAGAAAATGCCAGATCAGGCCAACCGGCGCGAGCCAGGCGACCGCGCGCCAGGCGGGTTGCCGCCAGGCCGCGACCAGGCCGAGAACGACGCCAGCCGCCGCCAGCGGCGTCAGCCAAAAACCGATCGCCTGCCCGCTCACCGCCAGCGCCGCCGCCAGATCGGGCGCGTGAAACGGGCTTTGCAGCATCGCCGCGCGATCGTACGCCCCGGGGAAAATCGTCAGGCCGAAGCCAGACACGTTCAGCGGGAAAACCGGATTGCCCGTGAGAATCAGATTGCGCAGCGGCCATGGCGCGGCGCAGCCGGCGAGCGGTCCGAGCCACCAGCGCAGGTCGCGCGCGGCGCGGCGGCGAATCAGGAAAACGAGCGGCGGCGCCGCGACCAGCGGCGCGTACGCCAACGCGACGAATTTCACGCCGAGCGCCAGGCCGAGCGCCGCGCCGGCCAGCGCCAGCGCCGTACGGTCGCCCTCGTCGCGGTAGTGCAGGGCAAAAGCGAGCGAGGTCAAAAACAGCGCCGCCATCAGCAAATCGACGGCGGGCGAAACCGCCTGCGTCACCGCCCACGGCGTAAAAGCAAAAACCAGCGCCGGCAAATAGCTGGTCCATTTCGAACCGGCCAGCCGCCGCGCCAGCGACAGCAACGCCGCCAGCGCCATCGCGAAAAACGGGAATTGCCCGACCTTCGCCAGCGCGTCGACGCCCGCCAGTTTGAAATTCAGCGGTTGGAAACCGCCGCCCCGCCACGGCGCCAGCAGCCAGGCGAACCAGAGTTCGCCGTAGCCCGGCGCGTACGCCGGGGCCGCATCGCCGAACGGCGTGTCGATCAGGAAAATCCGGCGGGCGTTCAGCCACTGGACCGGAAAATGCAAATGGTAGGTGAGCGCGTCGTACTCGCCGACCGGCTGCGCGAGCCCGGCGCCGAGCGCGCCGGCCGCCAGCGCCGCCGCGACGACGGCCATCAGCAGCAACCACGCCGGCGGTCGCGGCCAATCCTCGTCGGCCGCGGGCGATCGCTGCCGCCAGCCGGCGATCCACGCCCCGGCCGCCGCGAACCAGAATAGCAGCAAATAACCGCGGTACGTCAGCCTGCCGATCCATCCCAACAATCCGCCGGTGGCGACCGCGAGGCCGAACGCGGCCAGCAGACCCACGAGCAGCCGCGTCGGGGCGTCGGCGCGCGGCAGCAGCGTCGCCGCGACGCGGCGGGCGAAGAGCCAGACGGGCGCGATCAGCGCCGCGGTCAAGGTCAAATGCCACAGCGTATAGAACATGGTCGCGCATTATGCCGCGCCCCGCCGGCGGTTCACAAGGCGAGCGACGCGGAACGCCGAACGGGGAAGGCGGAATGCGCGGCGGAGTATGGTATGATTTTGGACGATCCGGGCGGGGTGGGAATGGCGCAACCGAAACGAAATTGGCGGGCCGGCGCAATCGGCTTTTTGCTGTTGCTGCTGCTGGCGCTGCCGGCGCCGCGGCAGGCGGGCAGCAATGTAATGGCCCGGTTCGCGGCCGCCGTCCAACTCGTGGAAAAAGGCGATCTGTCGCTCGGCCCCTACGGCCGGTTAACCAACGACGCCGCCGTGCACCGGGGCCGCGCGTACAACGACAAAGCGCCGGGCGTGACGCTCGCGGTCGCGCCGATTTACGCCGTCGTTCGCCTCGCCACGCGCGACTTCAACGTCGCGTTGCGCTGGTGCCGCGTGTTCTCCCTGCTCCCGTTGACGCTGTTCACCGTGTGGCTGCTGTGGCGACGGCTGCCCGCGTGGGGCGTCGACGGCGCGGTGCGCGACGCGGCGGCGGTCGGCTACGCGGTCGGCGCGACGACCTGGCCGTATTTCACGATGCTGTACAGCCACGGCTTCGCGGCCGACTTCATCTTGCTGGGCGTGTTGTTCTTGACCGACTATCGCCGGGAGCCGGGGCGCGCACGGCCGCTTTTGCTGGCCGGATTGCTGTTCGGCGCGGCCATCGCCTTCGAGTATCCGACGGCCGCGCTGGGGCTGATCGCCGGCGTCTATTTGCTGTCATTCGAGCGGCGGCCGGCACGGCTGGCCGCGTTCGTCGCGCTGGGGGTCGTGCTGCCGGCGCTGATCATCGGCGGGTACAACTATCTCTGTTTCGACAGTCCGTTGAATTTCGGCTACACGTTGGAGAAAGACCTCGCCTTTCGCCAACACCACACCAACGGTTTGATGGGCTTCGGCGCGCCCCGCCCGGCGACATTCTGGCTCCTGGCGTTTTCGCCGGAAAAGGGCTTGTTCTTCTGGAGCCCCGCGCTTCTGTTCGGCGCGGTCGGCGCCGCGGCCATGGTCCGCCGCTTGCCGCGCGAGGGCTGGCTGCTGGCCGGCATGGCCGCCGTGTACATCGTGCTTTTCGCCGGTTACTTCGAGGCCGGCGGCGCCGCCTGCCTCGGACCGCGCCACCTGACGCCCATCATCGGGCCGTTGTTCCTGGCGGCGGCCTGGTGCACGGCGCAAAAGGCCGATTGGCGGCGGGGCGGTTTCCTCGGCGCGGCGGTCCTCTCCAGTCTCATTGTCTGGGCCGGGGTTTTTTCCGATCCGCAAATGCCGGAACGCCTGCGCAATCCGCTGTGGGATTTCGCAATGCCCATGTTGGCCGCCGGCGTCGGTCCGGGCAACTTGTTCGGGCTTTCCGACAGCGCGGCGGCCGGGCTGGGCTTGCTGCTGCTCGCAGCGCTGTGGACCATCGTTTTGCTCGGCGACCGTCCACGCGGCCCGGAATCGCCGCGGTTGGGGAAGGCCGCCGCGTTGACGATCCTCGTCGGTCTGCTGTTTTACCTCGGCCTCGCGCCGCATCTGCCGCGCACCGAACCGGGGATGCTCCATCAGATCCGCGGCAATCACTTCCTGTTCCGCGAAGACTTCGGCCGCGCCGCGAACGAATACGAGGCGGCGATCGCCACTCGCGCCGATCCCTGGATTCTGTATTATCAGGCCAAGGCCTATCTCAGGCTGGGCGACCGCGACAAGGCCGCGGCGTCATGGAGCCGGATGATGCAACTCGACCCGTCGTTCCGCCCGCCCGGGGCGGAGGCCCCGCCGGCGCTCCCGGCGCCAGCGGAAAACGGACCGGGCGCCGGAAACGGGCCGCCGTGAAGCGAGCGCTGACGCTGATCGTGCTCATCGCGATGGCGGCTGTCGCCGCGTGGCCGCTCTTGCGCCCCTACCAGGTCGCCGGCCACAGCGCCTACGTCGATCTGTCGCGCGCCGAGGCGTTCCACGAGGCGATGCGCCACGGCGTGCTCCTGCCGCGCTGGCTGCCCGATTTCTACTATCAGTACGGCAGCCCGATCTTCAATTTCTACGCCCCGCTGTCGTACTACGTCGTCGAATTTTTTCGCCTGGCCGGCGCCAGCGGCCAATGGGCGCTGAAGCTCGCCTACGCGGCCTTTTGGCTCGCCGCGCTGCTGGGCATGTACGTCTTTGCGGCCGAGGCGATCGACCCCGACGGCGCCGTCGCCGCCGCCGCGGCCTACGGCGTCGCGCCGTATTTGTTGATTGACGTGTACGTGCGCGCCGGCATCGCCGAATTCGCCTGCTTCGCGTGGCTGCCGTGGCTGCTGTGGGCGCTGCGCCGGACGGTCCGCGGCGTCGGCCGCTTCGGCGCGCCGCTCGCCGCCCTCGCCTACGCCGGCTTGATCCTGACGCACAACATCACGGCGATGATCGCCACGCCGCTGCTGATCGCGTTTGCGTTGGCGGCGGCGGACGAGTGGCGCAGCGCGCTCAAGGCCGGCGGCGCGCTGGCCTTGGGCCTGGCGCTGGCCGCGTTCTTCTGGGCGCCGGCGTTGATCGAGATGAAATACGTCCATGCGACGCGCAGCCTGACCGGCGGTTTCTTTGAATTCCACCGGCATTTCCTGACGCTCGCAGATCTTTTCCGCCGGCGCTGGAGCTTCGGCGCGAGCGTCCCCGGCCCCGACGGCATGGGCCACATGTTCGGCGAGGCGTGTTGGGCGGGCACGCTCGGAGTCTTCGCGCTGGCCGCGTTTCCCCGCAGCCGCAAAACGCTGAACGACCTATCGCTGCCGCTCTTCTTCGGCGGCGCGGCGGCTTTTTGCCTGTTGATGACGACGTCGGCTTCGGCCTGGCTGTGGCGCGGCCTGCCGCTGCTGGCGTTCGCCCAGTTTCCGTGGCGATTCCTCTTGCCGGCGACGCTGTTCGGCGCGGCGGCGCTGGCTGTCCTGCCCGCGGCGACGCCGGCGAAATTTCGCCCCTTCGTCGCGTGGGGGTTGGCGGCGGCGGCGTTCGCGGCTTCCCTGCCCTACATGCAAGCCCGCTACATCTTTCAAGACCGCGCCACGCAGGCGCCGGTGATCGTCTTTGCCAAGGACGCGCCCGAGGCGGCCGCTTCGCCGCAACTGCAGCGCCCTGACCAATACCTGACCATCGAGACGATCCGCGCGTTGGCCGTGTCGTCCACGGCGCGCGACGATTATCTGCCCGTCGCCTGCGACGCCCCTCCGGACCGCGCCCCGGCCGCGCCGGCCGAGCCGGGCGGCGAGGCGGTGAAAATCGTTTCCGCCCGCCGGGGCTGGCCGCCGTCCGTGGTCGTCGAGGCGGACGCCGAAGCCGCGGCGGACGTCGTTTTCAACCAGTTCTACTTTCCCGGCTGGGCCGCGCGGATTGACGGCGTCGCCGCGCCCGTCGGCGTGCAGCCGAAAACCGGCCGCATGCTGGTCACGATCGGCCCGGGCCGGCACGTCGTCGCCGTGCAATTTGGCGACACGCCGGTGCGCCTGACAGCCAGGTTGATCAGCGTCTTCGGCCTCGTCGTCTGGCTGCTGCAACTCTTCCTGATCGTGCGGACGCCGCGATGAACCGCGACGCCCTGGCCGATCGTGTCGCATTTTTCGGCCCGCTGGCGCTATATCTGGCGACGCTCGTGCCGACCATCCACCTCGGCGACTCGGGCGAATTGACGCTCGGCGCCGCCTTGCTCGCGATCCCCCACGTGCCCGGCTATCCGCTGCTGGCGCTGCTCGGCCGCGCCGTCGCGCAGACGCCGCTGGCGCACCTGGCGTGGCGCGCGAACTTTTTCTCGGCGCTCTGCGGCGCCGGCGCGGTTTGGGCGACGTGGCGGCTGCTCTTCGCGCTGACCGGCCGCCGCGCCGCCGCGCTGACCGCGGCGCTGGTCTTCGCCTGCACGTTCACGCTCTGGGAACAATCGCTCAAGATTCGCGCCTATCCGCTCAACACGTTCTTCGCGGCGCTGGTCCTGCTGTTGGCGTGGCGCTGGCGGCAAACGTTCGACCGGCGCTGGCTGTGGTCGGCGGCGCTGGCGTTCGGCCTCGGGCTCGGCAACCACGAAATCCTGCTCGTCGTGGTTTTTGTCCCGGCGGCGTGGATGATCGCCGAGCGGCGGCGCCTGCGGTGGCGCGACGTCGCGATCGCCGCGGGCTTCGCCGCCGCCGGCCTCTCCGTATATCTCTATTTGCCGCTGCGCGCGGCGGCGGGGCCGGCGCTCAATTGGGGCGACCCGAGCAATCTGCCGCGCCTGCTCGACGTGCTGCTGCAAAAACAATACGCCGCCAAGATGCTCAACGCCGACTGGGGCGCGAAGCTGGGGGTGCTGCGGATCGTCGCCGCCAGCTTCGTCGACGAACTCGGGCCGGTTCCGTTCGTGGTCGGCTGCCTCGGGCTGGCGCTGCTGGCGCGCCGCGACCGGCCGCTGGCGCTGGGCCTATTGCTGCTGATCGCGGCCAACGTGCTGCTGCGCATCAATTACATCGGCCCCGACGAATCGTTCCAGGTGCGCCGTTATATGATCTCGTCGTATCTGGTTCCGATCGTGGGCCTGGCCGTGTTCCTCGCCGAACTTCAGCGCCGCGTCGAGGCGGCGCCGAGCCGCTGGGCCCGGCCGGCGCTGGCGGCGACGTGCCTGCTGCTCGTCGCCGCGCCGGCGGTCCGCCACTGCCGGGCCAATCGACAAGCCGGAAACTGGGTCGGCTACGAGGCCTGGCAGAATGCGCTGTCGCACCCGGAGCCGGCCTACGCCCTCTTCGCCGGCGGCGACAACAGCGTCTTCCCGCTGTGGTATCTGCAACTGGGCGAACGGCGGCGGCCGACGGTCGCCATCCTGCCCTACGAAGGCTTTCACGCGCCCTGGGTCGTTGCGATGATGACCCGTGCGCTGCCGCCCGGCATGGTGCGGCCGCGGCCCGAATTTCAGCGCGGCGATCTCGCCAATCCGCTGTTTCTCTCGACCCTGGCCAACCTCGCCGAGCAGGACGCGCTGCCCGTGGCGCTGACGTTCGAGACGGTCGGCGACCCGCCGCTCGACGCCGCGCTCGCCGCATTGCGCGCGCGCCACGACGCCGTCCGCGCCGGCGCGCTGTGCTGGCTGCGCGACGAAAGTCCGGCGCGCGACGCGTACGTCTGGCGCTTCTACGAGGCGGCGGCGATCCGCGACACGGCGCTCGTCCGCGACCACCACACGGACACGCTGGCCGTCAAATACGCCGTGCACTACGACCGCCTGGCCCGCGCGCGGGAAGAAGCCGGCGACGCCCCGGGCGCCATCCGCGCCTATCGCAGCGCGCTCCAGGCCGATCCGCGCAGCGACGTCGTGCTCGCCCACCTCGGCAATCTGCTGGCGCGCCTCGGCAATTTCGACGCCGCGATTCTCGCCTATCAAAAGGCGATCGACCTCGCGCCCGGCGAGAAACGGCATCATCGGAATCTGGCGGTGATCTACGAGGCCGCCGGGCAGCCCGCCGACGCGGCCCGCGAACGAAAGCTCGCCGCCGGGCCCGAGTGAGTCAGCGCCGATCCGGCCGGGCGACGAAGGCGAGCAGGCCCAAGCCGACGCCCAAGCGGACGAACAAATAGGCCTGGAGCAGCGCGCAAAACAGCAGCCAGTTCACCTGCCCGGCGCAACGGACGACCGGCAGGCCCAGCGGCAGCGGCATCATGCCGCTCGCGACCACCGTGCTCCCGTCGGAATAAACATCGAGCAACAACTGCGGCCGCAGCAGCGCCAGCGAGCCGAAGAGCGAATTTTCGTCGGGCCGCCAGCCGTGCAAGATTCCGCCGCAGTCGACGTTGGCGTAAACATGCTCGCCGCCGGGGCCGAGGGCGCGTTCGGAAACCGGCTTCGCGAACGCGCCGCCGTCCTTCGCCGGCGCATGCACGCGGTGCGCCCACGGCGGCAGGTTTTGCAGAAACAACTCCGGCGGCGGCCGGCCCATCGGGAAAACGTCGAGCGCCTTGCCGACCGCGGCGAGCGTCGGGCGCGCCCCGGCGACGCGCGCGGCGTAACGGACGAGCACGCCGTCGTCGCGCAAATAAATATTGGCGGCGGCGAATTCGAGCGGCTCGCGCGCCGCCAGCGTGCGCAAGATCTCGTTGCCGCTCCAGCGTTCGGCCACGCGGAAGAAATCTGCCGTGCGAAACCAGACGGTCAAGTCGGCCGCCGGATCGGTCAGCACGTCGTCGCGGCGCAAAATCCTCGCCTGCCGGCGCCGTCTCATATTGCCGACGCGCAATTCCCGCAGCATGACGATGACGTCGGTCGGCGTGGCGCCGACCAGCAAGCCGTCGCGGTCGCGGAAATTCGGCGGCCCGTCGCCAAAGACTCGGCGGCCGAATTCGCCGGGCCACATGACGCGCGCCACGCGCTGCATTTCCCAAACCCAGCGCGCCGGCGCCGTCGGCAGCGACCAATCGAGATAGAGCCAGGATCGCCAATAGTCGCGGCCGTCGGGCGTGCGGTCCGGGGTCGCCGCGACGGCCAGCAACCGCAGAAACGGCCCGCACCACCGCATCCACCCCGCGAGGTCGTCGAGCGCCGCCGCGTCCTCCGGCGTCGCCAACTGCCGGAGCAACTGCGCCCCCGCGAGCTTGCGCACCAGCTCGGCCGGGCGGTGCGCCTTGGCGAGCAGGGACACGCCGGCCCCGACGTTTCCCTCGAAATCGCGCGCGTCGAGCAGCATTTTTTCGAGCTTGTGGGCCAGCACGATTTCGACCGCCGCGACCGCGGCAAACGCCAGCGCGATCGCGGCCAGCGCCGCGCGCCGCACGTTGTCAACACTGCGGGTTTTCGCCGGCGGAACCGTCAAAGCGGCCATCCTCGCGTTTTGTGCATGGGTCGGCGACCGGAATATAGCCTACGAACCGGACCATTGTCATGCGCGCCGCGCTGCGCCGGCATCCTTGTGGCGCAGTTCCGCCGCGGCGGAACTGCGCTTTCCTGGGAGCGCGGGTGTCCCCACCCGCCCCGGGACCGCCGGCGTCCCGCCGGCCCTGGGCGCGCCGGTCTCCAGGCCGGCTCTGAAAATGCTTCAATGGGGCCGCGGTTCATTGACCGCGGAAATACCTTGCTGGGAGCGCGCCTGTCCCCAGGCGCCGTCGCTTCAATGGGGCCGCGGTTCATTGACCACGGAAATACCTTGCTGGGAGCGCGCCTGTCCCCAGGCGCCGTCGCTTCAATGGGGCCGCGGTTCATTGACC
>CAZHPN010000209.1:0-9851 GCA_964534375.1 uncultured bacterium
CGGCCGAAGGCCGCCATTTGGTTGCGGCCCGAAGGGCCGCGCTAAGCCCTCTGTGTTTAGTCTTGAATTTCCCGTCTTGACGCCCCGCCGCCGGCGGCATGTAATGCCCTCGCATCGGTCTTTCCGGTCGCGCGGAAAGCAGAAATAACGTCCAACAGAATCAACCGACGCGCGGGAGAGGGAATCATGTCGCGAAAAACAAGCGGTCCGCAATTTGTCCGTTTTTTCGGACCGCTTATCCAGGCTCTTCAAGAAATGGGCGGTTCCGCCAGTTCGAACGACGCAACGGACAAAACCGCCGAAATCGTCGGCATCACTGACGCGGAAAGAGCCGCTCTTTCGCCGGGGGGTGTCCCGCTAATTTACAACCAGATAGCTTGGGCTCGGCTTTACTTGATCAAAGCAGGTTTTATGGAGTCCCCGCGAAGAGGCATTTGGGCCTTAACAAAAAGAGGAATGTCTCTTGGCAGGTTATCCTACGAAGAGGCGACGGCGATCTGTCGCGACGTTCAACGAATGCACCGCAACGAACGCTCCGACACGAAGAGCGGCGAGACGATCGACGACAACTCGCCCGCGTCTCCCAACGACGTTTTGTCGGGCGAACCAACAAATTACCGGCTCCACGTCCTCAAGATCATGCAACAACTGCCTTCGGCGGGATTCGAGCGGCTCTGCCAACGCATACTTGTGGAGTCTGGTCTTGACAAGGTCAACGTCACTGGCCGGTCGGGAGATGGGGGAATCGACGGCGAAGGCGTTCTGCAAGTCGATAAATTTTCGTTGGTGAGTTTTAAGATCCTTTTTCAATGCAAACGTTATCAAGGGTCGGTTGGGCCGGACAAGGTTCGTGATTTTCGCGGGGCGATGGCCGGCCGAACCGAAAAGGGAATCTTCATTACGACGGGTTCATTTACCGCAGAAGCAAGAAAAGAGGCGGTGCGCGACGGCGCATCTCAAATCGAACTCGTCGACGGCGAAAAACTCGTCGATCTCCTTGAAAGCATTCCCCTCGGATTGATACCGGTCGCAACGTTCGAGGTGGATGCGGACTTTTTTCAGCCATTTCAAATCAAGTAAGAAACCTGAAACAGCGCCGCCAAATCGACGGTCCTCTCAAGGATGGTCTCGATAAAACCTGCGTTTGTCCTTAGCCCGACTTCCGCATTTTTTGGCCCGACCTCTTTATATTTCAATAAGTTACGCGATTCTTTGTCACTATGTTTGGCCGTTCAGGCCGGCACCAGCCCGTACGCCAAGTGGGGCCTTACAACCCCTACATTGTCGCGTTGTCGGGCGCGTCTGCCGGACGTTTCCACAGCTTGTAGATCGCCGGGTAGACGATCAACTCCAGTGCGAACGACGTGACGAGGCCGCCGATCATCGGCGCGGCGATGCGCTTCATCACGTCGGCGCCGGTCGCGGTCGACCACATGATCGGCAGCAGGCCGGTGAGGGCGGCGGCGACGGTCATCAGCTTCGGCCGGGCGCGCTTGACCGCGCCGTGGACGATCGCCTCGTCGAGTTCCGGGTCGTTGCGCAGCCGGCCGCGGCGCGCCGCGTCGGCGTACGACAGGTCGAGAAAGAGCAGCATGAACACGCCGGTTTCCGCGTCGAGGCCGAGCAACGCGATCATGCCGACCCACGCCGCGATCGAAACGTTGTAGCCAAGCGCGCAAAAAAGCCACACCGCGCCGATCGCCGAAAACGGCGCCGCGAGCAGCACCACCGCGGCTTTGAACGCCGAACGCGTGTTGAGATAGAGCAAGGCGAATATGAGAATCAGCGTCAGCGGCACGACGATCTTCAGCCGTTCGCGCACCCGCAGCATGTTTTCATATTGGCCGCTCCATTGCAGCACGCAGCCGGGCGGCGTCGCGACCTGCGCGGCGACCGCGCGCTTGGCCTCTTCGACGAAACCGCCGATGTCGCGGCCGGCCACGTCGACGTACACGTAACCGGCGAGAAAGCCGTTCTCGTCGCGCAACATCGCCGGGCCTTGCGACAGCTTGATGTCGGCCAATTGCGCCAGCGGAATCTGCGCGCCGGTCGGCGCAGCGACGAGCACGCGGCCGAGCGCGCCGAGATCGTCGCGCAGTTCGCGCGGGTAGCGGATATTGACCGGGTAGCGCTCGCGGCCTTCGATCGTTGTCGTGACGTTCTCGCCGCCGATCGCGCCGGCGATCACCGTCTGCATCTCGGCGATGGTCAGGCCGTAGCGGGCGAGTTCGTCGCGGCGCGGCTCGATATCGACGTAATAGCCGCCGCCGACGCGCTCGGCGTAGACGCTGCGGGCGCCGGGAATGCGCCGCAGCACGGGCTCGAGCCGCTGTCCGAGCGCCTCGATTTCGCGCAGATCCGCCCCGAAGATTTTGACGCCGACGGCGGTGCGCACGCCGGTCGAGAGCATGTCGAGGCGCGCTTTGATCGGCATCGTCCAGGCGTTGGTGACGCCCGGAATTTGCAGCGCGCGGTCCAGTTGGTCGACCAGTTCGTCCCACGATATGCGGTCGGGCCAGATCGTCCGCAGCGGCGCCTGCAAGAACGCAGGCGCCCACGCGGAATACCAGCGCGGCTGCGGCCGCCATTCGCTTTCGGGCCGCAGGGTGACCGTCGTTTCCATCATCGAAAACGGGGCCGGGTCGGTCGCGGTTTCGGCGCGCCCGGCCTTGCCGAAAACGCGCTCAACCTCCGGGAAGGAACGCAGCACGCGGTCTTGCGTCTGCAGCAACTCGCTCGCCTGCGTCACCGAGATGCCCGGCAGCGTCGTCGGCATATACAGAATCGAGCCTTCGTGGAGCGGCGGCATGAACTCCGAACCGAGGCGGAAATACACCGGCGCGCTGACCGCCACCAGCGCCAGCGCGGCGCCGACCGTCGCCCGCGGCTGGCGCAACACCGCGCGGCAGACCGGTTCGTAGACGCGGAATATGGCGCGGCTGATCGGATGCCGTTCCTCCGCGTAATACGTGCCGACAAACGCGCGCGTGGCCAGTTTCGCGAGGAAGCGCGGCCGAAACGCGAACGGGTCGATGCGCGCGAACAGCATGCGCATCGCCGGATCGAGCGTCACGGCCAGAATCGCCGCGATCGCCATCGCGAAATTCTTCGAATACGCCAGCGGCTTGAACAGCCGGCCCTCCTGATCGACCAGCGTAAAGATCGGCAGAAACGCGACCGCGATCACCAGCAGCGAAAAGAAGACCGACGGCCCGACCTCTTTGAGCGCGTCGAGGCGCACGCGATGGAAATCGCCCTGGCTGCCGGCGGCCTGCCACAAATGAATCTTGTTGTAGGCGTTCTCCACCTCGACGATCGCGCCGTCCACCAGCACGCCGATCGAAATCGCAATGCCGGCCAGCGACATGATGTTGACCGTCAGCCCCATCAGATAAAGCGGAATGAACGCGAGCAGCACCGAGACCGGAATCGTGACAATCGGCACGATCGCCGACGGGAGATGCCACAGAAAAATCAAGATCACCAGCGACACGATGACCATTTCCTCGAACAGCTTGCTTTTAAGCGTCGCGATCGCGCGCTCGATCAGCGTCGCGCGGTCGTAGGTCGTGACGATCTCGACGCCCGGCGGCAGCGCCGGCTTCAGTTCGACCAGCTTCTTCTTGACGCGGCGGATCACGTTCAGCGCGTTCTCGCCGTGCCGCATGACGACGATACCGCCGACCGCGTCGCCGCGGCCGTCCAGATCGGCGACGCCGCGCCGGATCTCCGGCCCGATTTCGACGCGGGCCACGTCGCGCAGCAGCACCGGCGCGCCGTTGGCGCCGACCTTGAGCGCGATTTGCTCGAAATCGGAAAGGCGCCGCGCGTAGCCGTGGCCGCGCACCATGTATTCCGCCCCGGCGAATTCGAACAGCCGGCCGCCGGTTTCGTTGTTCGAGTTGCGCACCGCCGCCGCCAGGTCGTCGAGCGAGAGCCGATAGGCCGCCAGGCGGTTCGGATCGACGGTAATCTGATATTGCCGCACGTAGCCGCCGATCGAGGCGACCTCGGCGACGCCGGGCACGGCTTGCAGCGCATACCGCAGCGTCCAATCCTGATACGAGCGCAATTCGTCCGGCGCGTGCTTGCCGGAGCGGTCGACGAGCGCGTATTGAAAGACCCAGCCCACGCCCGTCGCGTCGGGCCCCAATTCGGTTTGCACGTCCTTCGGCAGCCGGGCCTGAATCTTCGAGAGATATTCCAGGACGCGCGACCGCGCCCAGTAGATGTCCGTGCCGTCCTGGAAGATGACATATACGTACGAAAAGCCAAAATCCGAAAAACCGCGCACTGCCTTGACCTGCGGCGCGCCGAGCAGCGCCGAGACGATCGGATACGTCACCTGGTCTTCAATGATGTCGGGCGAGCGGTCCCACCGGCTGTAGACGATGACCTGCGTGTCGGAAAGATCGGGCAGCGCATCGAGCCGGACGACCTTCAACGTGTAGATAGCGACAATGACGAGGACCGCCGTCGCCAGCAGCACCAGCGCGCGGTTGTTCGCCGAAAACTCGATGACGCGCCGAATCATGGCGCGCCGGCCGGCGTCGGACCGCCCGGTTGCGCGGCGGCGATGGCCGCCCGCAGGCGCGATTCCGAGTCGAGCAGGAAGTTGGCGCGGACCGCGACCTGCTCGCCGGCCTGCACGCCGCCGTCAATGCGCGCGAAACCATCGGCTTTGTCGGTCAGCCGGACGGCGCGCGGCTCGAAGCGGCCCGGGCCGGTCTCGACGAAGACGATCTGACGCCGGCCCGTATCGAGCACCGCCGCGTCGGGCACGATTACGCCGGCGGCGGTCTGCGACTGCAACTCCACGTTTACGTACATCGCCGGCTTCAACATCAGGTTTTTGTTGGCGACCTCGAACCGCGCCTTCAGCGTGCGCGTATCCGGATTCAGGTAGGGGTAGATGTAAGCGATCTTGCCGGGAAGCGTGACGCTCGGATCGTACGCCAGGGTCAGGTTCGCCTCCTGGCCGACGCGCACCTCGCGCGCCTCGTATTCGTAGATGTCCGCCTCGACCCAGACCTGCGACAGGTCGGCGACGGTCAGCAGTTCCATGCCCGGCTCGACCTTTTGGCCTTCGAGCACCTGCTTGGCGGTCACGTAACCGGACGCCGGCGCGGTCAGTTCCACCGTGCGCTGAATCTTTTCGGTCTGTTCCAGGCGGTCGATGAATTCCGCGGGCACGTCGAGCAACTCCAGCCGCCGCCGCGCCGCCCGCAGCAAATCGTCGCCGCCTTGCTTGACCTCGGGGATGGTCGAATCGGCGAATTGCTTCGCCGTCGCGCGCGCCCGCAGAAATTCCTCCTGCGTCGCCAGCAACTGCGGCGAGTAGATCGAGAGCAGCGGTTTGCCCTTGGCGACCAGTTGGCCGGTCGAATTGACGTAGAGCTTCTCGACCCAGCCGGCCATTTTCGTCTGCACCGCGCGCACGCGGGTTTGGTCGGTCACGACCGCGCCGACCGTGCGGATCGTCTTTGTCAGCCGGTCGAGTTTTGCGGCGACGGTCTGCACGCCGGCGAGGCCGCGCTGCTCGGCGCTCATGGTGATCGGCGCCAGTTCCGCGGGCGCGGCGCCGGCCGGCGCGACGGCTTGCGGCGGCGGCGACGTTTCGATTGGCACGAGCTTCATGCCGCAGATCGGGCAAACTCCCGGATGATCGGAGATGACCGTCGGGTGCATCGGGCAGTGGTACAGGACGTGCGCCGGCGGCTTGCTGCAGCCGAATAACGCGACGGCGAATATCAGCATTAGCGCGAATATCAACAAAACGGCGCGCTTCACGGCGCGGCTCCTTCGAGCGGGCGCAACGCGTCCAGCGCGGCCCAGGCGGCGTATTCGTCGGCCTCGGCGCGCGCCAGGTCGACGCGCGCCTCCAGCCAAAGATTGAAGTCCTCGACGACCGCCGAGAAGTCGCCCTGGCCGGTCAGGTAGGCGGCGCGCGCCGCGTTCAACGCGGCTTGGGTTTGCGGCAGGATGGCTTCTCGAAACAGCGCCACGTGGTGGGCGTTCAGGTGCAGCGTCGCGGTCAGCCGGGCGACGTTCGCGCGAACGACCGCGGCGGCTTCGCGCTCCGTTTCGCGCGCGGCGTCCAGTTCGCGATTCGCCGCGCGCAGCAACGGCTGCTGCTTGCTCGTCTGCCAGACGGGCAGCGTGACGCCGAAGCTGAGCAGACCCATCGGCATCTGTTTGCCGGTCGCGACGTTTTGCATCGCGCCGCCGCCGATGCCCGCGAGAAAATCGGGGTAGACCTCGCGCTGGGCCGCGGCGACGCGCCGCGTCGCCGTATCCACGGCCGCCTGTCGCGCCGCGATCTCGGGCGAGCGGCGGAACGCCTCGTCGTCCAGACGGGGCGCCTCGGCGGGCACGGCGGGCAGGGCGGTCGCCTCGCCAAGCGGCCGATCGCCGGTGCGGTCGAGCAGCCGGTTCAGTTCGGCGGTCGTCGCCGCGCGGTCGGCCCGCGCTTCTTCCTGACGCATTCGCAGGCGCGAGACCGCCAGTTGCGCCTTGATGAGCGGCTCCTGATTGCCCTCGCCGGCGGCGTACCGCGTTTGCGCGACGGCGGCAATCATCTTCAACAATTCGTCGGCCACTTGCAGAATCCGGCGCTCACAGTCGATCGCGTACAACTGCGCATAGGCGGTCCGCACGTCGGCGGTGAGCTTGCGTTCGAGCGCCCGCAACTCCGCGGCTTGCGCGTCGGCCGCGGCGGACACCGCGTCGCGGCGCCGGGCCGTCTTGCCGGGGAACGGGAGTTCCTGCCGATATTCCGCCGAGGCGCGGTCGAAGGTCGGCTCCTGTTTGAGGGCGAAATCTTCCGACCAATTCAATTCGATCGACGGGTCGGCCAGCGCGCCGGCCGGATCGACCTCTTCGCGGGTCGCGGCGATCTTGGCGCGTTGCGCGGCGATCGCCGGCGAATGGGCCAGCGCTTCGGCGACCAGATCGTCGACGGAAATCGCCGGGGCGTTCGCGTTCGCGGTCATCGTGAAATCGTCGCGGGCGGCCGCCCGACCCGCCGGCGCGCAGATCAGCGTCGCGGCCACGAGGACAATGATCGGCAGCGGCTTTCTTTTCATTGCGATACGGACGCCTTTCTCCGGGCGCGCACGCCCGGGGGCTTCCCAAGCAACATCCGTGCCCGGACCGCAGACAGTTGAAAACGTGCGGTTAATGATGGAATGGGAAGAGCGCTGATCGCGTGACTTGCAGACTATTCTTCGCCACCCGCCGGCAGCGGTGCGCAGAATTGCGCAACAACCGCGCCTCGACGCCGACCTCGGCGCGAGCCATTCGCGGCGGCGTCGGCCGACCGCGGCAGCCGGTCAGTCGCAGTTGCCCCAGCGCATCGGGCCGAGGCGCGTGGTGTCGGCAGGCATCATGCCGCCGCTTGGCACAGCGCTCGGCGCGCTTTCCCCCGACCAAATTTTGCTGGCGTAGCCGCGCAGTCTGGCCAAATCGCCGCCGACCTCGCGGGTGTGCGCGGCCACGAATTTGTCGCACGACGCCGGCCACTGCCTGCCGCACGATGCCCAGAATTGCTCCAGCGCGACGCGCACGTCCTTGAGGTCGTTGTTGATCTGGTCCATTTCAGCTTTGCCCATCAGGTGACCGCCGGTCATGCACTCGCCCGAAATGGCGCCGCTGCCGCCGCCGCCCGCCGGACAGACTTTGCCAAGTTGCGCGCAATTCGCCGACATCTGCGCCTGCCAGCGCGTCAATTCCTTGAGATCGTCGGCCATTCGTTCGTCGTAGTCGCCGCGCCTCCCCGATTTGTCCAAGTCGTTGGCGTAGTAGCTCGCCGCCGATTGCATGTCTTCGGTCGCCGCCAGAAAGCCATTTTCGGACGTGGTCAACTGGCTCTCGGCCGGGGCGCCGTACGAGCTCCCGCTGTTGCACGCGACGGCGAGCGCGAGCGCGGACGCCGTAAAGGCGAGGACACTTGCGAAGAGTTTGCCCGAGTACTTCATGGCAACCTCCCTGTTGATCCCAAGTTTAATCATGAACTTGCGGGCGCGCCGCCGGGCCGCCGGCCGCCGTTTTGCAAACGGGGTGAAACGTTTATAATCCGGCGCCGTTCCGAGGAAGCGGAACGGCATTTCAATCGGTTGCGAAGCGGCGTAACGAATGAATGCGATAGCCTCGGAAATCCTCGATCCGGAAAAGCGCCGGCGGCTCGGCCTGGCCGGCGTGCTGGCGTGCGCCGCCGCGAGTTTCCTCTATTTTCTGCTGCCCCTGGGAAGACTCGAGCATTGCTTTCCGATCGACGATTCGTACATCACGCTGACCGCGGCGAGAAACATCGCCCAGCACAATCTGTTTGCGATCAATCCGGACGCGCCGGGCGCCGGCATCACGAGCCCGCTGCACGTTTTGCTCGTCGGCTTTCTCGGCAAAGCGATCGGCGTCGAAACGGCCGACCGCGCCCTGGGTCTGGTCGCGCTGCTGTTCGCCATCGCCGGCACGTTTATCTGGTCCGAGTTGCTGGGCGCGCGTTGGATTGCGGCGACGGTCGCGTCGCTGGCCCTGGTCGCCTTCGGCGCCTTGTCGTTCAACGCGCTCAACGGCCTGGAAACCGACCTCTTCGCCGCGCTGATCATCTGGACCTTCGTCTTCATGGAAAAAAGCCGCGACCACCCGCGCTGGACCTACGGCCTGGGCGCGTTGGTCGGCTTGGCGATGCTCACGCGGCCCGAGGGCTATTTTCTGGCGGCGGCGGTTTTTTCGACGCGGGCCGTCGAACTGCTCTGGCGACGCGAATTTCGCCGCCTGCCGGAGTTGGCGATCGCCGGCGGCCTCGCGGCGGCGATCGTGGCGCCATATTTGCTCTACAACCTCGTCAAACAGGGACATTTTTTCCCGCCGACGGTCTCCGCGAAGAAGTACTTCTTTTCGCAATTTTGCGCGCCGTTGAAGGTCAGCGCCAAGATTGTGGGGCAGAGCGTCTGGCATCTATTGGGCGCGTTGAGCGGCCTGGCGGTCGTGCTGCTGGCGTTCGCCCGTTCGTGGCAGCGCCGCGGTTACGCGCTGCTGTTCCTGCTGATTTTTTACACGGCGTACCTCTTCGAGTTCGCGGGCGCGCTCCAGCATTATTGGGGGCGCTATCAGATGCCGCTGCTGCCGATTCTCTTCGCGGGCATGGCGGTGGGCGGGCAGACGCTCGCCGGTTGGTTGTTCCGCCGCCCGAAGGAGATCGCGATCGGCCGCGCGGTGCTGATCGCCGTGGCGCTGCTGATCGCGCTGGGCGGCGCGGTCGGCGTGGTCAAGCGCGGCGTCCTCGAATATCTGGTATACCGCCACGCGTTGAGCAGCGCGGACGAGTACGGCTATCTGATGGGCGTGGTCAAGATCGTTCGCGAAAACACGGAGCCGGGCGACCTGATCGCGGCGCACGACATCGGCATCCTGTCGTACTTCGCCGAGCGGCCGCTGCTGGACATGGTGGGGCTGACCGATCCGACGGCGGCGAAGATTCACCGGGAATACTCGACTTGCAAAGGCTTTCGCCGGCGACCGCAGCAACTTTACGAATACTTGCAGCAGCGGCGGCCGAAGCTCGTCGTCTTCTTCCCCGATTGGGACGCGCATTTTCTCGGTTTGCTGCGGCAGGACCGCGGCCGGCACATGCAGTTGTTGCGCCGGCACACGAAGACCCCGGCCGAGCGGCTGTTCGGCAACCAGCGGCTTGGCGAGTACGACTTTTATCTGTGCGATTGGGATCACGATCTGCGCGAGGCAGAGGCGCAGAAGTAGCGGGCGCCAACCTAAACACAGAGGACACAGAGGGAGGCACAGAGGGCTTAGCGCGGCCCTTCGGGCCGCAACCAAATGGCGGCCTTCGGCCG
>CAZHPN010000210.1:0-6758 GCA_964534375.1 uncultured bacterium
AGACCGCCATCAGCGTATAGTCGATCCACGTCAGATGCGTCAGGGTCATGACTGCCTCACCGCCTCGTTAGAATTTTGCCAATTATAGCCTGCGCGGAAAGAGGCGCAAGGATGCGAGGGGGGCGATCAATTCGTCTTCGGCGGCGAACCGCCGTAATGGAGGATCGCGCCGTTTACCCCGACGACCCAGAAGTTGGTCGGCGACGTTCCCCATAGGCGGTTAATCGTCACGACTGGGCTTTTCATTTCGGTCCATGATTTACCGTCGTAATGCAAGATCTCGCCGCCCCCGCCAACGACAAAAACCTCGGCGCCAAAGCCGTAAATGCCTAGCGGTCGAATCGCCTCGCCCTCTTTGACAATTGACCAAATTTCGCCGTCGTAGTGCAAAACAAAACCATCGCGAGGGATGCTCTCGTGTCTCCCCCTGCCCGCGGCAAAAACATCCGCCCGCGACGATCCCCATATGCTCGTTAACTCGATGTCAGCGAGCGTCCGCACTTGGCTGTCATTCTTGTGCGGCTGCCACGGGCGCGAATTCGGGAGGCCGGCTGTCTGGGACCATGAGGAGCCGTCATAGTGTAAAATTGAGGAGTCATTCGCGTCCCGCCAGATGGCAAACGCATCGTGTCGTGACGAGCCCCAAACCGCGAACAGGTTCCGGCCTTCGGCGCCTTTCATTGGCCACCATCGGCGCCCGTCGTATTGCAGCGCGCCGCCGACGCCTACGGCGATCACATCCGATTTCGAGCCGGCCCAAATCCCATAGACCGGAAAATCGATCCCGGTCTGCACGGTATGCCAAGACTCCCCGGCGCCCGCGGTGATTTCGCCATATCGATGCGCGATTTCCCCACCGCGCACCTTCTTCGCCCAGTTTCTGCCGCCGCCGACAAATACCTCGTCGCCGGACGCGCCCCACAGCGTCAAAAAAAAGCGGTTGTCGGCAAACGCCAGCGCCCAAGTCCGACCGTCATAATGGACAATGTCGCCGTGGTTGGAGGCGCTGACGTCAACTGACCCGAGGGCGTAAATATCGCTTGCGGAGTTTCCCCAAATTCCGGTCAGGTCGGCCTTTGTGATTTTCCGCCACATCGGCGTCCAGGTTGCGCCGTCGAAGCGATAAATCGCGCCTTCCTTGCCAACGGCAATTAAGTCCGTCGGCGAATGGCCCCACATGGCCTGAATATCCTCCTTGGGCGCGTTGTCCAATTCGAGCCATTGGACGCCGTCGTATCGGAGCACCACGGCTTGGCGTTTGTTGTTCGAGACGTTTGCGGCGCCCAGTACAAATACGTTTTTCGCCGAGGTTCCCCACACCTTTGAAAAATCCGCGCCCCTCAGATGAAACGCTGTTTCCCACGTTCTTCCGTTGAAATGCAAAATGGTCCCGCCGCGCATGTTGCGTTCGCCGGTTTCGCCCGCAACATAAACATCCGTTTTTGAGGCCCCCCAGACGGACTTAAGTTCAGACTCCGGCGCAAACTTGAATTCTGTCCACTGGCGACCGTCGTAATGAGAAATCCGCTCCTTCAGCACCGCATAAACGTCTTTTGCCGAGCTGCCCCAAAGCGCCGTCCGAGTCGGCGGCCAATGATACAACCAATTCTCATATGAAGACTGGCGATCAAATGCGATCTTGGTGTCAAACATGAGGGGACTCAATGACGATGTGCCCCAAAGACGGTTGATCGTTTTTGAAATTTCGTAGGCGCTCATCTTTATTGACGTCCACGTCAAGCCATCATAATGCAAGCATACCGTTATGTGCCGATCTTCTACGCCTAGATCATCCCCCGGCGGCCAACCCGTTGCTACTGCGTACACGTCGGTGGGAGAAAAGCCCCATACGCGTGCGACTTTGTTCTCTGTCCCGCTCTTCATCCCGCTCCAATGCGACCCGTCGTAATGAAGAATCGTCCCGTGATCGCCAACCGCAAAAACGTCTGACGGACCGGTTCCCCACACGTCATGCAAATCAAGCCCTTGCGGCAACGGATTTTGCCAGCACCAACCGTCTTCATTGCAGACGGGCGGGATGTCGGGCGCGTTCGGGTGGACAAACGGCGCATAATGAATGGTCGCGCTAGGCTGCGCCGGGGCGCCGTCGGGTCTTTTTTCGCAAGCGCCTATTAGTAGCGCGATGAATAATGCCGCAACAGTGAATTTCTTGAATCCCATTGCGCCAATAATGAACCATCGACGGCTCGGCGGCAATCAAGGCGATTGCCCTGCCGCGCGAATCAAGGTTTAATGCCGCGTGTTTTTCGGTCTCGAAACCAAAGGGACCCATGAAGCAACTGGCGCTCGCCCGTACAACGAACTCCGTCCAAAATTCCGAGGCGTTTTGGTGGGCGCTGCTGTCGGGGCTGTGGCTCGCTGTTTTCATCCTGCGTTTTTTTCACCACGTGGATTTCGACGTGGAGCAGGCGGCCAGCGGCATGCTCGGCGCGGGCCTCGTCGACGGTCTGGCGTCGTCGCCGTGGTTGTACGAGTTCAAATGCAGCTCGGGCACGACTCTCTATGGCGTCCTGCTTTATCCGTTGTACAGCCTGTTCGGGTCGCAGTACCTCTGGGTCAAACTGGTCGGGTCGTTGTTCGTCGCCGGCGGCGCCGCGCTCTGGACCCACAACCTCCGGCGCGCCTGGGGCCTGCCCGCGGCGCTGCTCTTTTTCCTGTGGACCATCTTCCCGCCGCCTTGCCTCGAATGGAGCTTTCATCAGGCCTTCGCCAACCACATGGAGAGCGTGCTCTTTTCCGGCGCGCTCGTTTTTCTTTTTCTGCGGGCCGACGCCTCGCCGCCGAAGTTCGCCGGCATGGCGGTCCTGGGTCTCGCGGCGGCGGTCGCGTGCCTCTTCTGCCTCGACAATTTGCTGATCGCGGCGGCCGTCGGGGCGGCGACCGTGTGGCGCTGGCGCGGACCGGGGCTGCGGCGCCTGCTCTGGCCGGGTCTGGTCGTTTTCGGCGCGGTGTTCTCAGCGAACTGGTTGGTGCTGCCGCAGCGCATTACGCTGGTGCACGACGTGCTGGGCGCGCTCACGAAGACCTGCTGGTCAAAGTGGCGCGATCTCTTCGGGGCGATCCTGCCCAATTACCCGGGCTATCGGCCGCCGCTCGGGCGCTGGCTGTCCGGCGGCTATCTGGCGCTGGCGGCGGCCGGCCTGGCCGGCGCCGCGTGGGCGGCGTGGACGGAGGCGCGCCGGCCGGCCGAGCGCGCGGCGACCGACCGCGGCTTCTGGCTGGCCGTCGTGCTGCTGTTCCACGTCGTGCTTTATGTCGTCGGCTACGGCGTCACCAGTTACGCGATGGCGACGCAGTACGCGGCAGCGTTCTGGTCGGAGCGTTACGTGCTGCCGATTTGCTTTTCGCTCGCCGCGTTCGCCGTTTGGCCGATCATCCGCCTGCGGGCGCGGTGGCGCTGGCTGGTCGTGGCGCCGTTTCTCGTCGCCGGTTTTCTCAACGTCTTCCCCGGCGGGCGCGTCGAGGTCCGCCATATTCCCAAGTCGCTGCGCCTGCTGCAGACGATGCGCGGCGACGATTACGCGCACTATATCTACGATCGGGAAAACCTGCCTTCGAGTTGGCGCCGATTCGACGACGCGCTGGCCTCGGCCGCGCGCCTGCCGCGACAGTGGCGGCACGACGGTTACGTCAGCGCCGGCGCCTGGCTCCGGCCGGAAGAAACGCTGGCCGAGGTCCGACGCCGCGCCGTTCCGCCGGACGTGCGCCGGTTGGTCTTGACCGGAATCGGCCTCACCATGACCGGAAGCTATTTCTTGAACGACCTGCGGAAATCGAGCGGCGACGACAAAATGGCGTCGTTTCTGGCCGACCTGCGCGGCCTCGACCAAACCGAAATTGGGGCGCTGTGGGAAGGCATCGGTTACGGAATCTGCGACAGCGTCGGCCGCCATCTGTATCAGGACCGGGTGACGCCCGACGGCGGCGCGGCGACGCCGCCGGACGCGCGCCGCGCCGTCCAGGCCACGGCGGCGTTGCTGCGCGAGCGGCTGGCGGCAGGCGCCGACGCCGCAGACTTCGCGTCGTTCGTGCGCGGCTACACGCGCCACATCGGCGAGTTGGAAATCCCGTTCGACGGCGGCGCGGCCGTGGCGTTCGCGGCGTCGTGGAGCGAGACGTTCCCGGCGATTGACGCGGCGGCGACGAACACGGCTTTCTTCGAGGGTTACGCCGACGGCTTGGCGATGAAGTTCATCAACTATCGCAACCGCTTCGACGCCAACGCGCTGCCGATCGATTTGACCGCGCTACGCGAGGCGCTGGGCCGGCGCGGCGTGACGCTGCGGCCCGGCCCGGGCCGGCCCGCGGAGTACGATTTGGCGGCCGGCGCGGAATAACGGATTGCGCCCGGCGAATTTGCCGCCCTCACCCGCCGCGTTGCACGCGGCGACCTCTCCCAGGGGGAGAGGCGCGGGCCGACGAATATCACGGTCGAATTTGCCGCCTTCACCCGCGGCGTTTCACGCCGGACCTCTCCCGGAGGGAGAGGTCCGGGCGGAATATCATATTTCGCAGCTCTTACTTCACGCCGAACCACGGCACGTTGCCGTACAACACGGTGATGCCGGCCTGCCCCTGCACGATCGGGTCTTGCGCCTTCTTGTTGATCGTGTTGATCAGTTCCGACGCCGCCCGGCCCGGCAGCATGCCGCCGGCGATCAGGTGCAAGCGAAGATGATTGGGCAGCGGCGACCATTGCACGCCGATCTGGCCTTCCGTGCCGAAGTAATTCGAGTTGCCGGTATCGGCGTGGCTCATCGTGAACCCGGCGCCGACGATGGCGAACAGATCCGCGTCGCCGCCGACATCAACGGAAACGCGCTGGTCGATCAACGCGAAGCCCGCGCCCTCGGCCGCGACGGTTTGGTCGAAATTGGTGTACAGGTCGTGCAGCCAGTTGATGGTCATCATCATCGTGTCGGCGCGCGACCAGCCGGAGTACATGAAGCCGGTGTCGAGGCGGCGGCCTTCGCGGTTGTGATCGCCGCCGCTGAAGGCCAGCGCGCTCGTGCGCAGCCCGACGACCGGCCAATCGACCGAGAAGTTCGCCTGCGCCGCGCCGGCGACCAGCGTCACGTCGCTGTTGTCGAGCGCGGCGTGCACTTCTTTCCCGTATTGAAACACGCCGTCGAGGTTCAGGTTCATGTTGGCGGCGGGATTGTACGTGAAATTGCAAACCGCGCTGGCCACGTTGACCGGCCGATCGATCACCCAACCGTTCGCATTGAAAAACACGCCGGGCGAAAGGACCGCGGCCCCGAGCGGCAGCGTCGCATACGCGGCGAAGATGTAATTCTGGTTGGCGAAGGTGTTGTCCTGCAGCCGCGCCCCCTGGCTGTCCGGCGAGTTCTGCTCCAGCGTGTCGACGGGAAGCTGGCCGGCTTCGAGCGTCAGGCGCTTGCCGCCGCCGAAGCCGAAGTAAAGCTGGGCCATGCCCATGTGCGCGTCAAGCACCAAGTGCGTCGGATCGTACGTGTACATGTAGCCGATGCGCGTGCCGACGCTGCCGCTGGGCGTGTGCAGGTCGGCCCAGATTTCCTTTTGGCGGAAGACGGTGGCGTCCTGCGTGTTCGGATTGTCATTGTAGACGTCGTTGCGGCTCCAGATGTTGTCGCCGACTTCGAACTGATAACGGACGGTCAGGATGTCCGCCGGCGTCCAGGTCAGGCCCGGGCGGATCGTCGTCAGCACGTAACCGACGGTTTGCCCGTTCGGTTGGTACATCACTTTGGTGCGATCGAAATCGATGTCGTTCGCGGCGTACAGGTACGTTTGGTAGAAGAGATCGAACGCCGGCATCAAGTTGGGCGGCGCGCCGTCGTCCGCCGCGGCGGCCGAGGCGAACAGGCACAGGCCGAGCAGCAGCGCGGCGCCGACGATGAGTTTCTTCATGACGCCACCCCCACCAGGATCTGTTGTCCGTTGAAGTAATAATTCCAGCCGGTCGGGGCGCTATGAGGATACGGCGGATGGATCGTGATCTGGTGCGTGTAATTCGGGTCGGTGTTTGACGGATACCAATAGAGTATCGTGCGGGCCGGATCGTAGGCGCACTGCCCGTCGCTGATCCACACGTAGAAACCGTCGGTGTACTGCATCGGGGGCACGAAGATCTCCGTCGGCGCTTGTGTTTCCTGCCCGAGCATTTGCATCTGGAATTCCAGCGACGGCGTTTGCGCGCCCGGCCGCGGCTGGAAGTAGTGCCGCGGCGAATAGAAGTGCAGCGACTGCAGGCGGCCGCTGGTGAAGCGCGGCACGGCGCGAGAATAGGCCTCCCAGCCGCGCGGATTCAGGTGCGGATCGACAATCGAAAAGTCTTCCTTGTTCCAACCGTCGCCGTTGTCGTAGGTATTGCCGCACGCGTAGCACCAGATCATCCGCGGCAGGGCCAAACCCTCGATCGCCTCGTAATACGGGTCGATGAAGAACTGGCTGATGATGTAGTTCTGCGCGATCGACTGTTGGATGCCGCCGAAATTCCAGTACGAGCCGAACTCGCCCAGGACCACCGGCGGATTGCCGAGGCCGAACGTCGCATCGGCCGTCGTGGAGTTGATGGTGTCGGTGTAGTTGATGAAGCGAATCTCGTCCACTGTGAACGTACGCGGCGGCTCGTTGAAGCCGATCCACGGATAAATGTCCGGGTAGCTGTGCGGCTCGAACACTTGCTGCGTGATCCCCGGCAGCGACGTCGGCGGCGTGACCCACTGCCCGCCGAGACCGCCGTTGCCCAGCAG
>CAZHPN010000210.1:6858-9809 GCA_964534375.1 uncultured bacterium
GCAGCGACGTCGGCGGCGTGACCCACTGCCCGCCGAGACCGCCGTTGCCCAGCAGGCCCGCGGTCATCTCGTAGAAGATGATCGCGTTCGGGTCGGCGTTCTGAATCGCCAGGGCGATCTTCGTGTTGAACGGCTGCAGGTATTGCGCGCCGAAGTTGCCGTCCAGCGAGATGACGGCGCCAAGATCCGGCGTGTACGGCGAATTGGCCTCCGGCGGCATGAAGCCCGAGGCCTCGATTTCCGCGCGGGAGTGCGGCAGCAGATTGTAGTCGAAGAACAGTGTCTGGTACGTCTGCTCTTCGGCGGCCGTCATGCCCGCCGCCCGGTATTGCGCGAGCAGTTGATTGACCGCCTGCTGCACCTGCTCGTCGGTCAGCAACTGGCCGGGCGCGTCGCCGGTCAGATCCCAGAGCACCGCGAAGATCGTCAGCACGATGAACACGCCGCCGGGTTCGTTCATGACGTCGTAGCCCAGAATATTGTCATAATTCTTCAATCGCGCCGCCACCTGGGCGAACGCGCCGGCGTAGGCGTCTTGCAGGTAATCGCCGATCCGTTGGCCGCCGATGCGGTAATTCGGCCACACGTCGTTCCCGGCGATCAGCGCGGCGTAACAGATGTTCTCGTCGAGCGACGTGCCGACGTTCAAGAACCAACTCGTCCATGGCAGCACGTCCGTGGTTTCGGTCGGCTTCGGGGCCATGTCGTACGGCAGCCCCCACCACGGGCCGCCAACGTCCTTCCACGGCAACGCCGCTTGGACGGCCCATCGCGGGGCGCCATCGCCGTCGACCTGGTTGTTGAACCCGTGCGCCGCGGCGAGTTCCGCGGCCGACGGGTCGGATATGCCCATCACGCCCGTGCCGTCGTTGTAGAATTTTCGCAGCCAGCGCGAGAACATGTCTTGATGCATGTCCATCAGGCAATAAAGGCCGTGGTCTTTGGCGGCCGCCACGGCGGTCTCGAGGTAGTCGAGATACTCTTCGTCGTAGACGCCGCGCTCGTTCGGTTCGATCGCTTCCCATTGCATCACGAACCGCACCGAGTTGAAGCCGAGTTTCTGAATCAGCGCGAAGTGCTTGTCCAGGTCCTCGACCGGGAACGGCTTGCCGACGAACGAAATCGGATTGTAGACGTCAGGGCCCGATTTCGCGTCGCAGAGATTGACGCCGTTGATGTAGAGGTAGCGGCCGTGACCATCCTTGAAGAAGGTCTGTTCGGTGCTGATGCGGGTCATCGACTTGTCGAACTGCTTTTGCGTCAGGCTGCCGTCGTTGCACGCGACGACGGCGAACAACATGACGGCGGCAAGCGCCGCGGCAAAGTTGCGCATCGGTCTGCTCCTGTACGGTTCGGCGAACCTTAACGGCAGACGCCTGCGCATTTCAAGGGGGAAGCGCTTTTTTCGGCGCCCGCCCGCCGCCCCGCCGGCCATTTCCTCGCCGGGAGCGCCGGTCTCCAGGCCGGCCATTTCCTCGCCGGGAGCACCGGTGTCCTCACCGGCCTTGGGAGCGCCGACCCATTGGTCGGCGTGCGATTTTCCGACGCCGACGAATGCGTCGGCGCTCCCGGCAACCTCGCCTATGCCGTACGCCGCGCGACGCGCGGCCGCACAAGCCCTCACCCTTCGGGAGAGGGTTGGGTGAGGGCCAGAATCTCCCTCGCCCCTTGGGAGAGGGCTGGGGTGAGGGCCATTCGCCATTCGCCACTTGGTGCGCTTCGGCGATCCCGTGGCCACCAACGGTTGTACCTCAAACCTTCGTGAAGGACGGCCCACCTTCATGAATACGGAATTTAACGTTCTAAACGGCACCATTATCTAAATATTCCAATAATTCAGAACCTACCGTTGTTAGTTTGCAAACGGCGGTGTTCCTGCCTTGTGCAGGCTGATTCACTAACCATGCGTCCACAAAACGATCCCGTTGAAGTTCGTTTACTGCATGGCTGACTCTTTCAATCATGTACCGATCGAAAATGCCTTTGGCACTCGCGTACGCATTGACGAATGCGGGGAGCCAGTCCGATTCTATTTTTCTGCCGTTTGCTTCAAAGGAACCGAGCCGCATAGGAGGCCATGAGTGACAATCCGCCAAAATCGACAAAGCCTGTGGGCTCAATCTTTCTATTTGCGACAAAGCATATTTATGTTTCTCGAAAAGCTTCTGGAAATCCGAAGTTGCGATCTTTTTCAGAGCATGGCCCAGGTGCCGCACAAGTAGATAATCTGGCGGCGAATTTCCTAAGATATTCATGATTTTGTTGAAAAGAGTATTCCCCGAGGGATCGGAAATCAACGCTTTGAGTTTCGCCACCGAATCTTTCAGGCCATCGGTAAGGTCGAAATAGTGATTTAGGAGCGCTTCCTTTTTTGCTTCTCGAAAATCCTTATCGACTTCTTCATTCCACTTGAGTATCACGCGAATCAACTTTGTGATTGGTAGCAGTCCAAGGATTTCGTCACGGATAAGACGCAGACCTTCTTTATCTTCAATCTCCGTTTCGGTTCTTGGGTCTACACGGATTTGGTCCAAGCGCCTTTCAAGCGATAGTTTTTGAGCTTCCAAGTAATGTTTTTGGGTTTCCCCTGATCTAATAATTTCATGTTTCGGAAAATCAGTCGACCCGGCGTCACCGGCCATTTCCGTTCTCCTTTACGCGTTGCACTTGTCGGGGCGTAGCATTTGGGAGCATTGCTCGCGGGATCTTAACGGATAAGTGGCAGTTCCTGCGACAGTGTGCCTTTCTCCCAGTGTGCCGACTAACGCCTCTATTCTGACGTCGAACTCTTGGACTGATCGCGTCGCGCCCTCGCCCTCTCATCAACTTTCGCTCAGCCGGATTGTCAATCATTTAATACCAGCGACCGGGGCGGCGCGCAAGGGCGCGGGAAAGCACCCAAAATCCGCGATTGGTTTTGGTGGGGCTTCATTTTTGCGGTTCGGCGGATA
>CAZHPN010000211.1:0-9767 GCA_964534375.1 uncultured bacterium
TGGAAACCGGACTACCTGAAAAAGTTGCTCGGAATTTAGATGCGTTCGCCCTGCGCGGTTCACTGTTCCGCGTGATTTTGGTATGGTTCGCGCCATGTTGCCGAACGTTTTCCACTACGAACACGCCACGGGCGCCGAAATCCGGCGCGCGCCGGTGGATCTGGACGTCCTGATCCTGCCGGCCGCGGCGCCGGAACATCACGGCCCGCACCTGCCCCTGGGCACCGACTCGATTCTGAGCGAGAACGTCGCCTGGCGCGTCGCGGCGCATTTGGCCGAGGCGTATCCGGACCGGCGCATTTGGGTCCACCCGACGTGGGCGCTGGGCGCGGCGACGATCCGCGGCGTCGGCTCGGCAAAAGTCCCGGTGCGGCTGTTCCGCCGCACGGTGCGCGCTTATTTGAGACGCTTCGTCCGCCAAGGCTGGCGGCATTTCGTGCTGCTGACGGCGCACGGGGCGGTGCCGCACACCGGCGCGCTCGACGCGGCTTGCGCCTCGCTGCGGCGCATGGGCCGGCCGGGCCGGCCGATTCACGCCGTGGCGCCGTCGGCCCGCATCGGCGGCCGAGTGTTTTTCGGCGACTACGCGGACGATGTGCGGCAGGCCGGCGTGCCGTTGCCGGACGACGAGGTGCGCGACCTCGCGTGGGACCTGCACGCCGGGCGCTTGGAAACGGCGATGATGCTTGCGGCGGCCCCGTCTTTGGTCGATGCTGGTTGGCGCGAGTTGGCGCCGCTCGCGCCGCCGCGCCGCGGCTGGCTGACGAAGGTCGAAGCGGCGCTTGGCTGGGGCGTCGAACGCTTGGGCCGCAGCGACGAGGAACGGCGCGATATCCGGCGGGCGGTGGCCGCGGGCGCGGCCGATTTGTCATGGATCCTGCGCGGCCGCGAGGAAGGCTATCTGGGCCGGCCGAATCTCGCCACGGCCGCCGAGGGCGAGGCGCTGCTGGCGGCGGTCAGCCGGGATATTGCCGCAGCGGTTCGCGAGGTGTTCGACGGCCGGCGCGACGCCAAGTCGCTGGAAAGCGCGGCGATTCTGTTTTACGGCGCGTTGATCGCGATCGGCCTCGTGGCGGCGGCGCTGGCGCTGGCGGTCGCGCGGCTGCTTTAACAGGCGCCGCGCCGGGCGTGTCCGAGTTCCGTACGCGACGGGTTCGGCCGGGGAGACGAAGATGAGAAAATTCTGGCACATGCTGGCGCTGTTGCTGCTATTTGCGATGCCGGCCGCGTTCGGATACGCCGCGCCGGGCGATACGCCGGCGCCGCCGTCGTCGGCCCAGCCGGCGCCGGCGAAGAAACCGGAAACGGCGAAGGACTACTTCGATTTGGCCGTCAAGCGCTTCCAGGCGGGCGATCTGGCGGGCGCCGAACGGGGCGTGCGCACGGCGATCGCGCTGGAAAGCCACTACGTCGAGGCCCATTACCTGCTGGGCCGCATCCTGCTGTTCCGCGCGGCGGAACGAAACCGCCTGCGCATCGACAACCGCGGTTCGGAGGGCTCGGTGCTGCCGCTCGACGACAAATGGACCGCGGGCCTGGCGGAACTTCAGGAAGCGTCGGGCCAGTTTCGCATCGTCATCAAGCTCGACCCGAAGTCGATCGACGCCTGGCTGCTCCTGGCCACCTGCCTCGACAATCTTGGCGAAACCGATGAGGCCGAGAGCGCCTACAAGCAAACCTTCAATCTCGACCCCGTGTCCACCAACGCCCGCGACGCGCACAACAATCTCGGGTTGTTGTACTTGAAACTGAAAAAACTGAAGGAAGCGAAGACGCAATTCGAAGCCGCGCTGACCATCGACCCGGCCTTCGGCCCGGCCCGCCTCAATCTCGACAAACTGAAACAGCAAAGACCGGGGTTGTTCCGCTAGCCCAATTTCCCCAGTTCAGAAGAAACGAACGCACTAATCAGCGCCGATCGGGACGTAAGTTCGCGAATTGACGCGGTCGTTGTCGGCGGGCCGACCGCAGCGGCTTGCCACGCGGGCAGACGTGTCCTCGGCGCTGAAAATTACTGCTTTTTTCGCGGTCGCGGCGCCGCCGATCGACCGTTGACGTTGCCCCGCCGCGGGTTACTTTTTCATGAGCGGAAACCGCCATCGGTTGCGCGGGCCGCAACACAAAAAATGAAGGGGGAGTCAAATGAAAACATATTTGCCGTTGGCTGGACGAATCTTGTTAGCTGTCTTGTTCATCGCCTCGGGCGTCGCCAAGGTGCTGCAACCCGGTGCGACGGCAGCGTACATGGCGGCCAATGGCGTCCCGCTGGTCAGCTTTTTCCTCGTGTTGGCCGCTGTTGCGGAAGTGGGCGGCGGACTATCGTTGGCGCTCGGTTTGCTAACGCGCTGGGGCGCGGCGGCCCTGGTGATTTTTATGATCCCGACGACCTTAATCTTCCATACCCAGTTCAGCGATCAACATCAGATGGTCCATTTCATGAAGAACATCTCCATCATGGGCGGGTTGCTGATGGTGTTGGCGCACGGGGCCGGCGAGTGGAGCCTGGATCATAAGTTGTTGAAAAAAGAGTAAAAACGCCCAAAGAACTTCGAGCATTGACCGGCCCGGGTCTCTTCGACGCGATCCAGTTTCAAAATCGCGCGCCCGCGGCGGTCTTTCCAGCGGCCCGCGAATGTTTATTCTCGCGACAGGAGGCAAAAACATGGCTGCAAAAAAATCTCGAAAAAATGAATCATCGGAAAAGGATCTCGTCATTGCGCACGTGATCGACGCGCCGCGCGACCACGTTTTCAAGGCGTGGACCGAATCGGAGCATTACGCGCGCTGGTGGGGCCCGAAACACCTCACGGCGGCGGTCGCCGAAATCGAGCCGCGTGTGGGCGGCCGCGTCCTGCTGTGCGTGCGAACGCCCGACGGCCGCGATTTCTGTAATGCCGGCGAGGTCCGCGAAGTCGTCGAGCCGTCGCGATTGGCGATGACCCTTCATTTCTCGGACGTCAAAGGAAACACGCTTACGCCAGCCGAATGCGGCATGCCGCCGGATTTCCCGTCGGAGATTCTGACGACGGTCACATTCGAAGAAAGCAACGGCGGCACGAAGCTGATCGTTCGCCAGAACATGCCGCCGGAGTTGGCGGAACAGGCCCGCGCAGGGTGGAACCAAAGCCTCGACAAGCTCGCGGCCGACCTGGCGAATAGCTAATCGTGGCGGCGCGGCGGACTGTCGCCGCAAACCAAGGTATCTTTAGCCGCAAGCCGATTGAAATGCGGGCCGATTAATTCCATAAAACGCACACGGAGAAAACGATGAGAAACCGCGAGCGGCTTCTTCTGGCGATCCTGCTGTGCGGACTGGCGATCGGCATCGGCTTGAATTGCGCGGCGTCGCACGATTCTCAGGGCGCCGCGCCGGCGGATGACGATGCCTCGCCCGCTGACGGCGGTCCGCTGACCGACAACGGCAACGGCACGGCGACCGATCCGGCGACGGGTCTACTGTGGCAGATTGCCGCGCCGGCCGTGCCGCGGTTCTGGACCGACGCCCAGGCCTATTGCGCCTCGTTGAATCTGGCTGGCCACGGCGATTGGCGGCTGCCTGACATCGACGAACTGCGAAGTCTGATTCGCGGTTGTCCGGCGACCGAGCCCGGTTCGGGCGGCCAATGCGGCGTGACCGCTCAGTGTCTGGACGAGTCGTGCGGCGAATGGTGCCTGGGCTGCAACGGCGCCGGGCCGGGAACCGACGGCTGTTTCTGGCCGCCGCAACTGGGCGGCGAATGCGAGGCGTACTGGTCCTCGTCGCTGGTCGCCGAGATGACCGACCGGGCCTGGGACATCGAATTCAATTATGGCGGCACGATCGAAGATTATCAGACCGAAATCGAACCGTTGATCCTGGCGCGTTGCGTCCGCTAGGCCCGACGCGCCCGCCGATCGACGAGCAAAGCGGAGACTCCGATGACGAAAATCACGCGCCGGCGCTTCATCACTTTGGCGGGCGGCTCGCTCGGAACGGCCCTGCTCGGCGCCGGCTTCTCGTGCGGTCCGATGAAAGGCGCGGCTTCCCAGGGACGCGCGCCGGTCGACCTGCAGCAACGCAACGTCATTGAAGAGCCGGCGCGTTTGATTCCGGTGATGGCGGAGACCGATGTGTTGGTCGTGGGCGGCGGGCCGGGCGGCCTTTCCGCTGCACTCGCCGCCGCCAAAGAGGGCGTCGATGTGATGCTTGTCGAGCGTTACGGCTTCTACGGCGGCATGATCACGCAAGCGATCATGGGTTCGTGCTGGTGGTACCGCTACGCCAAGACGATCGACGCCGGCGGCGTTTCCGCCGAATTCGAACAGCGCGCCGAAGAACTCGGGGCCAGCCTCGACATTTTTGCGATGTTCGACGGCACGCCGATCGAGAAGCTGCTGGAAAAAATGGGATATATGAAGGACGGCCACTCGACCTACCAGGTGCTCGACACCGAGATGTTCAAGTATGTGGCCGACGTGATGTTGCTCGAATCGCAAGTGGTCCCGATCCTGCATTGCCTGACCGTCGACGCGATCATGGACGGCAACGTCATCAAGGGCGTGGTCACTGAAAGCAAATCCGGCCGGCAAGCGATTCTCGCCAAACGGGTCATCGACGCCTCGGGCGACGCCGATATCGCCGCCCGCGCCGGAGCGCCCTTTCGCCAAAGCGCGACCGACCAGCTCGAGACGGCGACGACCAACTTCGGGTGCTCCGGCGTGAATCTGCTGGCGTTCGGCGCCGACATGCTGCTGCAAAACGGCAAGATGAAAGATTGGGCCGACGAAGTGTGCGACAACGAAGGCAATATGTTCAGCCCGTATTTGTTTACGCCGTTCATCAAGGCAAAGGCGGCGGGCGAAATCCCGGAGAATTGGGACATTCGCGGCTTTCCGGACGGTTTCACCGACAAAGGCGAGGTGTTGTCGCTCGACGCCGTCTACGAGGCCGTCGACCCGACCGACGTTTGGGATTTGACGCGCGCCGAAATGCAGGGCCGCAAGGAATCGATCGCGGCGGTCGCGGCCCTGAAGAAATACGCGCCGGGGTTCGAGAACGCGCGGCTGCGGAATTTTGGGATGTCGTTGGGAGTTCGCGAGTCGCGCAAAATCATCGGGGCCTACAATCTCACAGAGTACGACGTTCGCAACGAGGCGCGGTTCGCCGATTCGATCGGCATCTGCCCCGAATTTCAAGACGGCTACGGCATCCTTTGCCTGCCGACGACCGGCCGCTATTTTCAGGTGCCGTACGGCATCATTTTGCCGCAAACCGTCGACAATCTGCTCGTGGCCGGCCGTTCGGTGGCCGGCGACCGCATCTCGCACGCGACGACCCGCCAAATGGCGTGCTGCATGGTGACCGGCCAGGGCGCCGGGGCCGCCGCCGCGGTTTCCGTCAAAAACAACACGATCTGCCGGAGCGTCAACATCGCCGACGTGCAAAACGCGCTCATCAAACAAGGCGTCAGGATCGCATAGCCATGAAGACCTGGGCGTTCGCCTCGCTGGCAATCATGATCGGCTTATTGGCGCTGGCGCTGGCGTGCGGCAGCCGGAGCAGCAGCCGTGGAAGTGCGGCGCCGGACGATGAGCCCGCGGCGGACGACGACAATGATTCTTCGCCCGCCGCCGACGACGACAGCGCCGGCGGGGTCTGGACCGACTCCGCGTCCGGCCTGACGTGGCAAATGACGCCGCCGACCGGAAATTACAATTGGGGCGGCGCGCAAACCTATTGCAACGCTCTGAATCTGGCTGGCCGGAGCGGCTGGCGTTTGCCGACGATCTCGGAACTGCGCAGTTTGGTTCGCGGCTGCCCCGGCACGCAAACCGGCGACGGCTGCGGCGTGACGGATCAATGCCTGGACTACGACTCCTGCTGGACAAAGGCCTGCGGCGGTTGCGATGACGGCGCCGGTCCCGGCGGCGGTTGCTACTGGCCGTCGCCGCTGGGCGGCTCATGCGAATGGTACTGGTCGGCTTCGGCGGTCGCGGGTTCCGAGGCCGCCTGGATCGTCCTATTTGAAGACGCGTACGTTGACGACAACAACGTCTACTTCGACAACCAGGTGCGCTGCGTTCACTCGTAGGGCGACGTCGGGCGTTCAACAATGTGTTCCCGAACGCGCCAACGCCATTCCGTACGCGGGACGGCGCGCGGTTGTGACCGCCGTTTCAAATTTTCTCGCAATTCCGCCTCTTTCTCTTATTAGGATTTTTTCCTAATAGTTCTTGCGCGCCTTTAGGGCATCGTTACTTTCTTCTCGGAATGGAGTTTTTCGGCCGAAAGCCGCGCGGACGGCGGGAGGGCCGGAAGTGGCATTTGAAAAACAGCCAGCGCCTGCCCCCATAATTGCGGCGGCAGCGACGAAAGAGGAAGTCACCATGGCTACGACAGCAAAAAGGCCTTTCATCAAGTACATTCTCGGCGCGGTTGTGTTGCTGGCCGTTTCGGCGGTCGGCATTGCGGCGGCCGCGAGTTCGGCGCCGGGAACCGCCCTGAAAGCGGCATTGCTTGCGTTGGAGTTCAACAAAACGGGCAACGTTTTGATCGCCGACCAATACAACAACCGCGTGATCGAGGTCGATCCCGCGCACAATATCGTCTGGCAGTTCGGGGACGAATCGTCGACGGCGGGACCGACGTCGGTCGTGGCGCCCAATGACGCCGAGCGGATCGGGGACTACACGCTGATTTCGGGGACGGGCGCGCCGCCGGGATCCGAGCCCGACTGCGCCGAAGGGTGTCCTGACAACCGCGTGCTGCTGGTCGGCCCGCTCGGACACATCGTGTGGGAATTGGGGGCCGTGGCGGCGGATCCCACGGTCGCGACGGTGAACACACCGGTGTCGGCGCGGATGACGTCCAAGTTCGATATCTTGATCGCCGACCAGGGGAATCAACGTGTGATTCTGGTCGGACTTGGGAAGAAAATCCTGTGGCAGTATGGGACGACCGGTACGGCGGGGTCCGGCCCAAACGAGTTGAATAACCCGAACAGCGCGGAAATGCTGGGCAACGGCGACGTCCTGATCGCGGACGAGAGCAACAATCGGGTGATCGAAGTGACCCAGGCCAATGAAATCGTCTGGAGTTATGGCAATCCGGCCGACACGACGATCCTGAACGGCCCGGCGTTCGCCAGCCGGTTGCCCGGCGGCGACACGTTGATCACGGACTCGGGCAACAACCGGATCATTCAAGTGACGCCGGCGGGGGCGATCGTCTGGGGTTACGCCACGAATGACCGGCTCGGCAGCGTCGCGAATCCGATGCCGACCCGTGCGGTCCGTTTGATCACCGGCGGCACCCTGATCGCCGACCAGTTCAACAACCAGGTGTTCCTGGTCGACATCCTGCACCTGATCACGTTCGCTCAGGGCATTGTCGGCGTCACAGGAAAGGGCCCCGAGTTTCTCGACGCTCCGTACGATGCCAAGGTCATCGGCTCGTACTACGGCCTGACGCTGCCCCCTTTGTTGTTGTAAGCGTCGATCGACTGCGAAAATCGCGTTTCCCTGTGGAAACGCTGGTCCCCGGGAGACGCGGTCCCGGGGATTTTTTTTGGCCGCCGCGCTTTGCGCTTTTCCTGGCTTCACGATAGAATCTTGCTCCGGATTTCTCCATCTCCTCTTGGGAGGACGACAATGAAAACGCGCTTCCTCTTCGCGATGTTTGTTCTGATGGCTTCGCTGCTGTTGATTTCCGCCTGCGGCAGTCAAGGATCCAGTTCAAAATCCGAGCCGGCGGCGGACGACGACACCGCGATGGACGACGACGACAACGACGACAATGATGATAACGACAACAACGACGCCTCGCCCGACGACGACGCCTCGCCCGACGACGACGATGATACGACCGGACCGGCGCCGGGCATTTACGCCCTCTCCGGCCAGGACGACAACGGCCCCTACACGGGCTTCATCGAGTTGCGCGCCGCGAACGGCCAGTTGAGTTACACGCGCATCGCCGCCTACGCGAAACTCACCTTCGCCGACCCGTATCTCACCGTCGACTATCCCGTGTTCACGGTTTGGACGAGCGTGCTGGCCGGCATGAAGGCAATCATGTCGCTGCAGGTCGCGGACTTCATTCAATCGTACAACGGACTGACGCGCACCACCGACGACGGCCAGCCGGTGGCGATCACCTGCAGCGTTACGGCGGCCGGCGCCGGCGACTACTCGGCGACCTGCCTCACCGTGCCCGGCGGCTCGCGCAGTTATTCCGCCACCGAAAAATGGACCTATCAATCGCCGCCGGGCGAGCAGCCGTTGTTCGTCAACGACGACGTCACCGTCGCCACGCACCTGCCGCCGCCGGCCCTGGTCGAAGACCTCTTCACGCTGCTGTTCAGCTCCTATTGGCAACTGCCGCTCTTCGACGATTACCGCGACCGGCCGGAGTTCAAGGCCGGCGTTCATTACTATCGTCAATATCACACGGACTTCGATTGGCTGCGCGGCCAGACGCCGTCGGCGATCCGCGTCGTGAACAAGTGGCTCGACGGCATCAGCGAACTCGAAGCCACGTTGCGCTCCCGCGCTTTTTCACCGACGCTCTCGCAGAAGGCCGCGTCCTTCGACGCCGACATGCCGACGCTGTTCCTGAATCCGGTCGGTTTCTACAGCGCGGCCCTGCCGGGTTCGAGCCCGCTGCAGCAGAGCGAGTCCGGCGACGGCATGTTGTGGACCGGCTGCTACCTCGCCAGCCAGGCCTACCGCTATCTGACGACCAGTGCGCCGGACGCCCTGACCAACTGGACGCACGTTTTGGACGCCGTCATCCTCGGGCACGATATCCCGCAGGACCAGACAACCTTCGCGCGCTCGGTCCGGCCGCACCAGGCGAATCCGAGCGGCGGTTGGACGCAGGGGGCCGCGCCGTACGAAGCCTACGACTGGCTGGCCACCGGCAACAACGACATGCTGCAAGGCCTGCTGTACGCGTACGCCATCTCGTGGATCTACCTGCCGACCAGCACGCCGAATTACGCCGACTACCGGCAGAAGATCGCCGTGCGCGCGGCGCGGATTGCCAACTATTGCACCGTCGCGCAGGACGGCAATTTCAACGAAATGAAGGCCAATCTGCTGGCCTACATGACCAACGGCGACCAAAGTTTCCTCGCCACGTTCAATCAGATCTGGAGCAATGTCGCCTACAAGTTCTGGCTCAGCCTGGGCGACGGCATGTTTTACGCCTGGGGCATCTCCGATTGGTCGGGCCAGCATCTCGACACTGTCGGCGTCACCATTTTTCAGTTGCTGGCTTCGCAGACCGGCGTGGACACGACGAGCCAACTCGCCGACGCCTGGAGCGACGGCATGCGCCTGAACGGGACGACGGGCCAGGTGCTGTGGCCGATCGCCGCTTATGCGTTCAGCAAGCCGGCGTCCCAATTCGACAGCGTTCGCGATTGGGCGATCTGGGGCCTGCGCGAAATGCCCTACCCGAAACAGAATTTCAACATCAACCAGGAGATCAATCCGGCTTGGTGCGCCTCGCCAATTCCGTCGGATTTCTGGAAATTCGACTGGATGGACGGCGGCCGGTTCCAGGGCCTGTACGGCAACCCGATGTACATGCGCGACATTGGGGATTCGTACTTCAACGGCGACCCGTTCACGGTCTCGGACACGCAGTCGGATTGGCAGTCCGGCGGCGGCGGCGACTTCCTGCACGCGTACTGGTTGGGTCGTTACTTCGGCGTGATTACGGTCGACGACTAGCGCTCTGTTACTCTTGAAATGATAAGTAGAGAATGTTAGGCTTCCACCTC
>CAZHPN010000212.1:0-9746 GCA_964534375.1 uncultured bacterium
GCGGCATCATCCTGCACCCGGTCACGGCGCTGCTCGCGGGCCTGTTCATGGCCGGCGCGTTGTCGGCCGTCGGCGGTTTCGACGCCCTGAAGACGCTGATCGGCAAGCTGCAAAAGACGCCGCTGGGCCTGGCCGGCACGCTGGTGGTGCTGATCGAATTGCCGATGCTGGCGAGCCTGCCCTGCGGGCGCATCCTCGCCGCGGCGCTGCTGCCGTTGCTGTTCGCGTTCGGCAGCGAAGGCGGCATGAACCTGCTGACCAAGTCGCAGTTGATCGTGCTGATCGGCGCGTTCGCCCGCAACGCCTTCGGCTCGTGCGGCCCCAGCCCGGTCGGCGGCGTCGGCCAGATCGGCGAGGGCTTTCTCGGGAGCTTTTTCCCCACCGCCGCCGACGGCATCCTGCGCGCGCCGCAGGCCTTCGCGCTGATGATCGGCACGGCGCTGACCGCGCTCTTTCTCAAGTTGATCAGCCAGAAGCTTTATCCGAACGACTCCTCGCTCCGCGAAAAACGCGCGGGCGCCGACGCGCAGGCGCCGGCGATCCGCGTGCCGTGGACCGGCTACGTCGCGCTGGCGATATTTGCGATATCGCTATTCGTCGCGATCTTCCAGCCGTTCGGCAAATGGCCGGTGCAGACGGTGCTCGTCGCCGGGGCGCTCCTGATCGTGCTGATCGGCCGCGCGCGGCTGGAGAACCTGATGGCCGGCGTCATCCTGCTGCCGGTCAGCGCGATGATCGCCGGCTTCATGGCGGCCGGCGCCCTGGCGGCGACCGGCGGCTTCGACGCCTTGGGCAGCGTGCTGTCGCTCTTCGCCAAATTTCCGCTGCTCGGCGTTGCGGGCATGCTGGCGATTTTCGTGCAAATCCAGACGATGATTCCGCTCTCGTGCAGCCGCATTCTGACCGCCGCGTTGACGCCCGTGCTCTTTCTGTTCGGCCCCGCCAAATTCGGCTTCCTGACGTGGGAGCAATTGGCCGTGGCCATGGCGGCGTACATGATCAACGCGACGACCAGTTGCGGGCCAAGCCCGCTCGGCGGCGGCGGCATGATGGGCGAAGGCCAGATGCGCGTCGAAAGCGGCTACATCAAAGGCGCGTACACCTACGCGGCGATGGCGGTCATGGCGCCGCTGGCCGCGGTGTACATGAAGTTCCTGAATCTGGCGAAGTTCCCGGGGCCGGACGTCGTGTTTCGGCGGAACTGGCCGGCGTTGGCGGGCTACGTGGCGTTGGTGCTCGGCGCGAGCGTCATCGCGACGCAATTGCTCTCGCGGGTCGCGGCGCCCGGCGACCGCGGCTGGCGGCTGCAGGCGGCGCTCTTTCTCGGGGCCGGTGCGCTGGCGGGCGTCGTGCTGGCGCTCTCGGTGTTCGGCTTCGAGTTCGCCGCGGCGTTGCAGGGCGGCGTCGGCGGGACGCTCGCCGCGGGGTGGATCGCGTTCATGGTTCCGCGGCGGCTGATCCCGGAACCGGCGACGTTTTTGTGAGGAGATAGATGGCGGCCGGGTTTATCACATTTGCGTTGGGCGGGGCGGTTTCGGGCGTCATCATCGCCTGGAGCATGGATTTCCGCTCCCGCAAGGAACTGGCGCAGGGCGCGGTCGGCGGGCTGATCGTCGGGTTGGCGATGGCCCTGCTGCTGCCGATGTAAGCGCGGAGACCAAGTGGCGGACGAGAAGAAGGACAGCATCCACAAGCGCGATGACGGTTGGCAGCCCGTGACGCTGCCCGGCATCCGGCGCTTGCAATTTTTCTCGGATCTGCGCGACCGCGCGTTGACCAAGAATTTCAATCGCCTGGCGATGCTCGGCATCGGCGCGAGCCTGGCGCTCGACGTCGCCAAGCCGATCGCCGGCGGCGCGCCGCAGACGATCTATTGCTACGAGTGCCGCGCCTGCTACGCTACGCAGGACAAATGCCCGGCGGGCATCGCCTACCAGGCCGAACTGAACGTCGCCACGCGCGTCGGCGACCCTTGGCGCTTCATCCGCGCCGGCGGGATGAAGTGCGTTCGCTGCGGCGGCTGCGTCAGTTTTTGCGTCATCAACCTCGACCTGCCGCGCATCTTCTCGGTCGGCCAGGAAAAGGCGATGGCGGCGATCATGGCCGGCCGCGTGCCGCGCCGGCAAATCGCCGAGGCGTTTCGCGACGGCCTATTCGGGCGCGAATTCATCGACCGCGTTGCGGCCTGGCTGAAACAAAACGGGCGGCAAGCATGAAGTTCAACGCGCTGGTCGAGGATCGGGCGACCCGCGGGCTGCGGCTGGCGATTCTCGTCGCCGTCATCGCGTTGCTGTTCGCGCCCGGCCGCCTCTACGCGCTCGCGATCCTGGCGACGTTGCTGTTCATTTACGGCGTCCGCCGGCGGCGCGGCGGCCTGCGCTATGTGCTGCCGATCGCGCTGCTCGCGCTCTTCGGCGGCGCGGCGCTGCTGTGGGCGAACCACGAACGCGGCCGGGTCGAGCGGTATCTCGACCGCAATCGGCCGCTCGATTTGTCGTATGTGCCCGACGGCGCGTACGTGGGCGTCGGGCCCGGCAACAACGGGCCGATTCGGGTGAAGCTGCACGTAGCGCACGGCCGCATCGCGGCGATCGACGTGCTCGAAAATCACGACGCGGCCTATGCCTTCGACGACGCGCTGCCGAAGTTGATCGGTCAGGAACGACTCGCGGTCGAGAACCAGGCCGGCTTTGTGTTCCGTAACGAACGGTCGCTGGCCGGCCTGCAAGCCGCGCTCGAAGACGCGGCGCTGCCGGCGCTGTTCGAGGCGCCGCGCGTTTCGAAATGGGCCAAGGCGGTGTTTTTCGCGACCAGCAACCAGGGCGGCCGGATCACGGTCAACGCGCTGGCGGTGCTGTTCATTGCGCTGCTGGCCTTCGATTACACGCTCGGCCCCGCATTGCGGCCGGGCCTCGGCCAATCGCTCAACTGCTACAACTGCCAGGCGTGCGTCGGCGTCTGCCCGGTGAAGATGGTCGCCGGCGACCCGTTCCCGATGACGATGGTGCTGATGGCGCGCCTGGGCGACGTCGAGCGCGTCGTGCAACTCGCCAAATACTGCGTCGGCTGCGGCAAATGCGCGGCCAAATGCCCGGTCGGCAACTCCGGCCCGTCGGTCGCCTCCGCCGCCTATTTCATCTGGCGCGAACGCCAACGCCGCGAGCAGGCCCGGCGCGACCGCGAGATTCGCACGTCGACCGGGGAAGCAGCGCCGCCGGCGGGAGGCGCCGATGCCTGACGCCAGAACCCGCTGGGGCTTTTTGATCGACCTGCGCAAGTGCATCGGCTGCCACACGTGCGAAGTCACGTGCAAGATGGAGAACGACGTGCCGCTCGGCGTCTGGCGATCGTGGGTCAAAGTCGCCGAAAAAGGCAAGTATCCGCACGTCGCGCGCAAGTTCCTGCCGCTGCTGTGCAACAACTGCGAAAAGCCGATCTGCGTGACGGTCTGCCCGGTGCACGCCAACCGCCAGCGGCCCGACGGAATTGTGACGTACGACCCGCACCGCTGCGTCGGCTGCCGCTACTGCATGGCCGCCTGCCCGTATCAGGTGCGGTATATCCACCCGCTGAAGAAGATCGTCGAAAAGTGCAATTGGTGCCAGCACCGCGTCGACGCGGGCGAGGAGCCGGCGTGCGTGGCGAATTGCCCGACCGGCGCGCGCGTTTTCGGCGATCTGAGCGACCCGGCGAGCAACATCAGCCAACTGATCGCCGGGCGCAACGTCTCGGTCATTCAGCCCGAAATGGGCACGGAGCCGCGCGTGTACTACATCGACTTCGACGAGCAGACCTTCGGCGCCAAACGGCCGCTCATCTGGAAGTGGAGGTAAGGTGGACGGCGACGCGGCCCGGCTGCTTTACGACGTGAGCCACCAGACGACCTTCGCCTGGCTGATCTCGATCTACTTCTATTTCACCGGCCTCTCGGCGGGCAGCTTCGTCGTCTCGACCATGAGCTACGGCTTGGGCATTGCGAAATACAAACCGATCAGCCGCATCGCGGTGATCGCGGCCACCGCGTGCCTCGGCATCGCGCCGATCGCGCTGCTGCTGCAAGTCGGCTGGCCGATCCGCTCGATCTGGAATCATTTCACCTATCTCAATTTCACGAGCCCGATGACCTACGGCGCGTTTCTGCTCGTCGCCTACCCGGCCGTCTGCGTTTTCTACGCGCTCTACATGTTTCGCGACAATTACCCGATGACGCGGCGGCTCGGGCTGATCGGCATTCCCGCCGCGATCGCGACGCACGGCTACACCGGCTTCATCCTCGCCTTCGGCAAGGCGCGGCCGTACTGGAACACCGCGCTGATGCCGACGCTCTTTCTCGTCTCGGCGATCGTCTCGGGCCTGGCGCTGATGATCCTGCTGGTGATGCTGATCTTCCGCGTGTTCAAGCCGGTGCGCGCCGTGCCGGGCGAGATCGTCGAGGGCCTGGCGCAGATTCTCGGCTGGGCGATCGTCGTCGATTTGTTCCTCACATTTTGCGATATCGCCGTGCTCTCGGTCAGCCACGAGGGCGCGCAGAAAATGGCCTGGCTGATTCTCGGCGGCAGCTTCACGCCGCTGTTCGTCGTCGTCGAAAACCTCGTCGGCAAGGCGCTGCCGTTGATCGTCTGTTTCGCGCCCGGCCTGCGCAAGCGCCATTGGCTGTTGGCGCTGGCCTGCGCCGGCGTGGTGATCGGCATTTTCTTTATGCGTTATGTCACGGTGTTCGGCGGCCAGGTGCTGCCGCTGATGTAGGGGCGGTGGTTGTCATCGCCCGCTGTAAGAGCGCCTTTCCAGGCGCGATTTCAAAGAGCGCACCCAGAAGGGTGCTCTTACGGGAAAGGTAGGGGCGATGCTTGCCATCGCCCGCTGTAAGAGCGCCATTCCAGGCGCGATTTCAAAGAGCGCACCCAGAAGGGTGCTCTTACAGAAGGAGTAAGGGAACGCGTTGAAGATTTCGCGCCGCCAATTCGTGTCGTGGGGTCTCGCCGCCGGCGCCACGCTCGGCCTCGAAGGTCTCGGACAGGCCTTTTACGGCCACGTGATGCGCACGACCAACAAGCTGGACGAGCCTGTGCCGTCGGCGTGCCGCGCGTGTTTGGCGGGCTGCGGCATCGTCGGCTACGTGCGCAACCAAACGCGGCTGACGGCGATCATGGGCAACCCCGAACACCCGGCGAGCCAGGGCAAAATCTGCGCGCTCGCGCTGGCGGCGATGAATCTGCACTACCACCCCGAGCGGCTCTGGCAGGCGCAACGCCGCAACGACCGGCGGCCCGCCGCGCCCGACGGTTCGGCGCCGGGCACGCCGGCGCTGCTGGACAGCGCGGCGCGGGTGCTCGCCGACCTGGCGGACGGCGGCGCGACGGTGGTCGTCGACACGTGGGACGAACAGGCCTGGCACGCCGATTTGCTGCACGCCCTGGGCGGCCGCGGCAAATTGATCGGCCGCGAATGGCTGTCCGGCTGGAACCGGCGCGAGATCATGACGAAGGTCTGGGGCGCCGAGGTGCGGCCGGATCTGGAGAAGATCGATCTGCTGCTCGTCTTCGGCGACCGGCCGCTCGACGAGGGGCCGCGGTTTATTCAAGACGCGCGCCGCATCGTCGAGGCGCAGGTTGATCACGGCATGAAGATGATCGTCTTCGATCCGCGGCTTTCCAACACCGGCGGCAAGGCCGATTTGTGGATGCCGATCCGGCCGGGCACGGAGCGCATCGCCGCGCTGGCGCTGGTGCGGCGCGCGCTCGAGCACGCGAACCTGAACGCGCACGTCAACATGCGCGGCAAACGGCAGCCGCTGTACTACCTGGCCGAGGCCCTCACGCCGTACGATGTCGAATTCGCGGCGCAGGCCTGCGGCGTCGAGCCCGAATTGTTCGAACGGGCCGGGTTGATGCTGAGCGAAGCGCGCAAGGCGGCGACGATGGCCGGCGACGGCGTCTTCGACAGCCCCGACGCGCTGACCGCTTACGCATCGATCGCGCTGATCGATTTGCTGGCTGGCGCGCAACAGGTTCCGGTGATGCCGCGCCCGCAGTTCGTCCGACCCGAATTCATGGTGACGCCCGCCGAGGCCGAAGAAATTTACCGCTCGCTGGAAAATGGGCAGGGCAAAAAAATCGCGCTGATCACGCATCGCGCGAACCCCGTTTACGAACGCGGCGAACGCCTGAAGGAAAAAGCGCTGGCCGGCCAGGCCGCCGCGTTTCACCTGGCGATCGGTCCGCTGCCGAACGAAACGTCCGACGCCGCCGATCTGGTCCTCCCGGAGGCGCTGCCGCTCGAAAGCGGCGGGCGCGTCTGGCTGACGTCGTACGTGGCCACGCCGACCTACGTCGAACAGCGCCCGGTCGTCGCGCCGCCCAAGGGGGTGCTGACGCCGCAGGAGATTTTCACCGGCCTCAAAAAATATCTGCCGGCGAGCGAGCCGCCGCCCGCGCAGGACCTGCGGCAGGTGCGCGAATGGACCGGCTCCGAGACGTTCTTCGAGATCGGCAAGGGCATCTTCGCCTGCGACGCCGAGTACGTTCCGGCCGTAGCGTATCAAATGTCGCTGGGATTTTTCGAGGAACTGGGCGGCCTGGCCGCCGCGCCGCCGCCCGCCGGGGGCGCAATTCTGCTGACCCACGGCGGCCCGACGACGGGCCGCGACGGCGCGCAGGCCAAGTGGCTGGCCGAGATCGATCACGCCGGCCGCGTGTTCGTCAACGCCGACGACGCCCGTCGGCTGCGCGTGCGTTCCGGCGATCGCGCGCAGGTCGCCCTCGAACAAATCTGCGGCCCCGACGAAACGCCGCCGCCGCCGGCGCCGCCGGTGCGCGTGCGCGTGTTCGTGTCGGAGGGCATCCGGCCCGGCTGCATTTCGTTGATCGAGGGGCAGGGGCATCTCGACTCCGGCCGGCTGGCGCGGGCGAAGCGGTTCCCGTCCGGCCTCGATCCGGACATGCGGCTGCTGTGGTGGGAAGACGAGGGGAACGGCGGCAACCCGACGCCGCTGGCCGAAATCGTCGCGGACCACGGGACCGGCGGCGTGGCGCGCCCGCTCGTCCGCGTGCGAATCAAGAGGTTTTGAGATGAAGGCGGCGGCGCGGCTGGTCAAAGCGATCGAAACCTTCCTCGCGAAGGCGTCGCCGCTGTCCGTCGGCCTGGCGATGGTCGCCGCCGGCGTCCTGGGCATGTGGAGCATGATCGCCTACAACCAAACGTCGGCGTTCTGCCTGAAATGCCACGTGCCGAACGGCATCTTCATCAGCTTCTCCGAGGATTCCGGCCCGCACACGCCGTACAAAAGACAAAACGTGCGCTGCCTGACGTGCCACACTGACAAGGATTTCTACGTCATCGCCGCGAACTGGGCGCGGCGCGCCGGCGCGGATTTCGTCCATGACACCAATGCGGAGGCGGCGCGGCTGCCCGACGCCGACCCCGGGTATCGCGACGCCGATTGCCTGAAGTGCCACTACGACGTGCTCCGCCTCGACGAATCGGCCAAGCTGCAATTGCCGCCGAAGGTTGCCGAGATCGGCCTGCGTTTCTCGCACCGCCGGCATTTCTGGCTGAAGGATTTTCCGAGCGAGGCGAAGGCCCGCCTCGCCGACCTGCGCCGCGCGCCGGAGCCGACCGAGGAGCAGAAGGCCGAGCTCGAATTCCTCTACAAGACCCAACTTGGCTGGTGCGGCCAATGCCACGACCGCCGGCAGCGCGGCGCCGACGGCCGCGAGCAGGCCGACCGCACGGTCAACTATTTTTCGCTCAATCCGATGGCCTGCACGGGCTGCCATCGCGACGCCGGGCGCGCCGGGCATCCCGGCGAGCGGCGGTTGGCGATCCCGGGCGAGTTGACCTGCCGCCGCTGCCATTCGGGGACGTTCCACGGCCGGTTCACGACGTTCCGCGCCGAGTGCAAATCCGAAAACACCGCCGACTGCAAACGTTGCCACCCGCTGTGGAAGCCGGCGACCGAACCGGCGCCGGCGGAAGCCGCGGTTCTCGCGGATTAGGGAGGCGAAATGTCATCGATCGTGAATCTCTCGCCGCCGCTGGCGGAAACGAAGAAGCGGACGATCGACCAACTGCTCGAAATCAAGGAGCCGCCGGTGGCGCGCTTCCGGCTGCTTTCGCGCGGCATGGAGCCGTATCACCGGCTCAACCTGCCGCCCGGCGCCGCGATCGACGGCGACAAGGCCTGCCTCGCCTGCGGCAACTGCGTCGATTCCTGCCCGGTGCTGCGCCGCGAGCCGGCGCGTCTGGGCGTGACCGACCGCCGCACGAGCTTCGCGCTGGAGACGACCGTCGCCGAAGATTGCGAATTATGCTTCTCGTGCCTGCTGGCCTGCCCGCAGGTCGACACCGAAATCAAGGACTACGTGGTCGACGAGAAAATTCCGGAGACGATTCCGCAAAACAAGACGCTGCGCCGCTTCGACAACTATTTCATGGCCATCGCGGCGCTGCTGTTTGGGATCATTCTCGGCATTTTCATCGCGCGCTGACGTGGATTCTTCACAATTCGTAGACATCCCTGCGGTGGGCGATGCGCGTGACGCTCACCGTTCGGCGGTCGTCATCGACGATATACACCACCCGGTAATCCCCAACCCGGACGCGCCAGAGATCCTTATGACCGCGCAGTTTTCTACAGCGGGATGGTCTTGGATTGGCGGCGAGGTCTTCGATTTTCGAAATCAACCGCGCAATGAGGCGGTCGCTCAGGTTCTCGAGTTCCTTCCGAGCGGACGGCTTGATGTCGATGGCGTACTTAGCCACGCAGGCGTCCGCGTTTGATCAGATCGGCCTTGACGGTCGCCAACGGAACGCCTTTTTCCTTGCGCCGGCGTTCGGAGACCAGGCCGTCGTAGAAATCCTGCCAAAGCGCCCCGTATTTGCGAAGGTCGATCTGCACGGCCACTTTGCGGCCGCTTTCGTCGGTCAGAAATTGGATGCCGGTCATGATGTTCCTCCCTCTTCGGCCCGGGCCAACTTCGACGCATGCGCCACGCACGCGCGAAATTGCTCGGCGGTCAGTCCCGCATAGCTGGAAATGATTTCCGCTTCGGACGCTCCGTTGGCGAGAAGATCGAGAATAAATTCGACCGCCAAGCGAGTCCCCTTGATGACCGGCTTACCCACCAGAATCTTGGGGTTGATTTCGATGAACTCATGAAAGTTCATTTTGGGCGGCTCCTTTCCGGCGGTCGAACAAGCTGCCCGCGACGGTTGGCTTTTATTATAAGTCGTTGCGCGAAAAAGTGGAAACGGCCGGCAGCGGTCGAAGAATCCGATTGATCTTGTGCGAGAGGGCGCAACCAACGCCGACCTCGATCTACATATCGGCGTTTTTGAAGATTCGCCGAGAGATCGCCTTTGTGCTACACTTCACCAGCGGTTCGGCCCGCTGGCGCACTCACTGAATATCTCACAATATCCGTGAGTTACGGCAAGCGGCCGTGCCTGGCGAGACGAAGCGCGAATGATCTGCGCTTGACGGAGGGAACGATGGTTCAGCAACCGCTGCCCGAAACCGTTCGCATCTACATCATGGGCAAAGAATACGTCGTGCCCGATTCTCTGACGATCCAGAAGGCGTTCGAGTTTGCGGGCTATCAATGGATCCGCGGCTGCGGGTGCCGCGGCGGCATCTGCGGCGCATGCGCGACGGTCTTCCGCTATCCGGGCTCGTTCCGGATCGAAGTCGGCCTCGCCTGCCAGACCGTCGTGCAGGAGGGCATGTACATCGCGCAGATTCCGTTCTT
>CAZHPN010000213.1:0-9626 GCA_964534375.1 uncultured bacterium
CTGTGGGGCGTGGGCACGCCGAATTGCCTCGCCGCGCTCGGCCTGCGCCCGAAGACGGGCTGCTTCGACGAATCCCTGCTTTGCGCGGCGTACCAGATCACGCAACAGAAGGAATTCAAGAAATTCTACATGGTGAAGCTCGACCAGGTCGCGGTGCGGATCGACGTCGTCAATTATTTGCGGCCGTTTCAGGCGACGAGGAAGGATTTGCGGAAAGATTGGGTCGAGCCCGGCGTGCACGGACTGCTGCTGCAAGACGGTCCGCGCCTGACCTTTCAACCGCCGTTCAGCTATCTGATTTATTCGTGGGAAACCGACGATACGCGGCGCACGGCGCGGCTGCGGCGGCAGCTCGAAGACCTCGGCAAGAGCGCTGGCGTCGGCGCCGAGCGCTGGTGGAAATACCCGATTTATCGCTTCCAATGTCTGAGCATGCTGCAACACCGGCCCGATTTCGTGCCGTTGCTGGTGCTGCGCGACGCCCCGCAAATCAAGAAGTTCGGCAGCGCCGAAATCGGCCGCGCCGCGATCGACGCCGGCCGCCACCTCGCGCGGACCTTCGATCTGCGCGAGCGGCACTTCCGCCGCCTGTACAATCCGGTCACGCAGGACAAGGGCGGTTGGTTCGGCTATGACATTGTCGACCACGCGGGCGTGGTTTACAGCCTCTTCAAGCTCTACGCGGCGAGCCATCGCGAGGAACTCGTGCCGGCGGGCCAGGGCGCGGTGGAACTGCTCGTGCAACACGTCGAGCCGCCGTTGCTGGAGCCAGATTTGCTTGCGATTCAGCGCCGGCAGATGATGCCGCTGGGCGGGTCGGCTCTCTTCCTGCTCTCGGCGACGGAAATGCCGGAACGGCTGCGGCGGCGGGTCGGCGTCGATCGCATCAATCGCCTGGCGCGTTTTCTCGTCGAAATGCAAGAGCAGGACGGGCGTTTTTACGATTTCTATTGGCAGCGTCTCTTCGGCTACCGGGCGCGGCACGCCGACGCCGCGTTCGCCGGCGAAACGCTGTTTGCGCTGGCGCGCTACTTCAAGATCAATGCAAACTACGAATGGCTGCAAGCGGCGCGGGCCGCCGCCGCCCAGCAAATCGCCCAGTTCAACAAAGACCATGCGGTGAACGTCTGGACGATGCTCGGGCTGGGCGCCCTGCACGACGTCGACCCGGACGCGCGATACGTCGACGCCTGCCTCGCCATGGCGGACCGCCTGCTGGCCCGCCAATGGGGCAATCCAAATTTCGAAAAGCCGCCCTACCCCGATTACGCCGGCGGCTTCGGACCCGCTCGCCCGCCGGAAACGCTGACGGCGGCGGTGAACGTCGAGGGTTTGCTCGTTGCGCACTGGCTGGCGTATCAGACGGGCCGCGATCCGGCGCCGTACGCGGACGGCGTCTTGTCCGGAACGCATTACCTGCTGCAAAACCAATACCGCCGCGACAACACCTATTACGTCAACCGGCCGGAAGAAACGCGCGGCGCTTTCCGCGCCAGCCTGATCGACCCCGTGATCACGATGGATCTGAACCAGCACGCGATCATGGCCTTGACCGGCGCCTACGACGTGGCGACGCTGCGCGAAACCGGCCAGCCGCCCAAGGAATTCAAGGCCGAAGGCACGAAGGAACTGGAAGATCGGATGGAGGCCGGCGGCAAAGTGGAGAAGTGATGCGCCGGCCCCGCGATCGGCCTATTGGCAACACTCTACGCATTCAATGAAGGAGCCGCAGTCGGTGAATTGGCTAAATTGCTCGAAGCACTTCAGAGCGCACGCGACCCCAGTCGCGTCGTAGCAGACCCCGCTGCACACCGCGGCCGCCAATGACGCGGAGTCGGAATAGTCATGCTGTTGGCCGGTTGAATCGTAGCAATAAAAACCGGCGGCTCCGTCGGAATAACCGCAAATGCACCACGCCTTAATCGCCGCCGTGCAATCGGCAGAAGCGCTGTCATCGTCCGACTGCGAATTGTCGTGTTTGTCGTCGGCGCCGGGGATTTTACCGGCGCCGCTTCCGCCGCCGCCGCCGCAACCCCAGGCCGATATCAGCGCGACAAAAACAATGGACGCCGCGAGCAACACCATAAACCAAATCTTCATGACACAGAACCCCCTCAGAGTTGTGGTCGCCGATTCGGCTGCGAGTCGAAATGCGGAGCCCTAGATGTCGCCGAATGTTGCTTATCGGCTGCGAAGATTAGGCTTTTGGGTTGTCCGAGTCAATGCCAGTTTTGTTTTACGCTCTCTGGCCGCACACGCCGATGGGTCCGGCGTTCCCCATCGTGGGCGACGCCGAGGCAAAGACCCACGCCGGGCCGCCGCTGCCGGCGGATTTGCACGAATCCCCAACCCGCGCCGATGCCGCCGTGTTGCGCCGTTTTCGCCTGCGGTTGCCGGATTGATATCGCCGACCCTCTACGCGTCCAGCGTCGCGATGGTCTCCATCATCAGATCCACCGCATCGCGAAGCGTGACGGCGTCGAACGCGAATTTGGCGCCGGCCGCGGCGTAGAGCGCGGGCAAGGTCGCGGCGCCGCCGAGCGAAAGGGCGCGGCGGTAGTCGCTCACCGCCTGGCGGTGGTCGTCGAGCGAGCGGCGCCAGACCTGCGCCGCGCCGAGTTGCGCCAGGCCGTACTCGACGTAATAAAACGGGTAGCAATGGATGTGCAGTTTGCGCTGCCAGCCGGTCGCGACGACGTCGTCGAACCCCGAATAATCGACGTCCGGCATGAACCGCCGCCAGAGCCCCGCCCAGGCGGCGTCGCAACGGTCCGGGTCGGCCGCGTCGTCGGGATGCGCGTACACCCAATGCTGAAAGGCGTCGACCACGGCCATGTACGGCCAGAACATCAGCGATTTTTCGAGATGTTCGACGCGCGCCCGCGCCGCGTCGGCCGGGCTGTAAAAGCCGCCCTCGTCGCGCGCCAGGTACGGCGCGGCGAGCAGCTCCATCGCCATCGACGCGACTTCGGCGAATTCCATCGGCGGCGTCTTTTGCTGCTCGTACGGCAGATGGTTGCTTTCGAAAACGTGGAACGAATGGCCGGCCTCGTGCAACACGGTCTGCACATCGTCGTGCAGGCCGACCGCGTTCATGAAGATGAACGGCCGGCCGGCGACGGGGAACGCCGTGCAGTAGCCGCCGGGCGCCTTGCCCTTGCGGTTGTCGAGGTCGAGCAGCTTTTCGGCGCGCATGATGTCGAAATAGCGGCCGAGATCGGGGTCGACGCGTTGGAAGATCCGCGCCGCGCCGCCGGCTAGTTCGGCCGGGTCCGCGAACGGGCGCAGCGGCGGCCGGTGCAGCGGGTCGACTGCCAAATCCCACGGCCGCACCGTGTCCACCGCCAGCCGCCGGCGACGTTTTTCGTACAACTCCGTCGCCGCGCGGGCAGCCGTGGCGGCGATCGCCGCGTGAAATTTTTCGCAATCGGCCGGTTCGTAATCGAAACGCAGCAGTTGCCGCCAGCGATACGCGCGGTAATCCGGACAATCGGCGTTCCGGGCCAGCCGGCGGCGCACGTCGAGCAGCTTCCGCCAAATTTCGTTGATCTTGTCGCGGTCGGCCAACTGGCGCTCGGCCGCCAGCCGCCACGCTTTCTCGCGGCGGGCGCGGTCGGCGTCGAGATAGACCGGCTGCAACTGCGTCACGGTGATTTCGCGGCCTTCCCAGGTCACGGTCTGGGCGCCGATGATTTTGTCGTATTCGTCGGCGAGTTTGCGCTCTTCGGTGAACAGCGGCAGGTTCGCCTCGCGGAACAGCTCGGCCTCGGCGCGCATGTTGCGCAGCGGCGCTTCCATGCCTTCGACAGGCCAGCCGCCGGCTAGCAGTTTTTGTTTCAGCCGCTGTTCGGCGGCGCGGGCCGGCGGCACGATGTTTTCCTGAAACGCGTGGTGTTTCTTCTCGGCCGCCTCGTCCCGGGTGTCGAGCGTATAGGCGACGTGCAGCCGCACGCCGGCCTCGTCGAGCAGTTCGGAAAGGTGCGTCCAATCGGAGAGCCAGGCTGCGGCGCCGCCGGGTTCGACCGGCCGCCCATCGAGTTCGGCGTAGTACGGCGCATATTGTTCCCAGGTCCAGTCCATGACCTCGGCGGACGTTCGGGGAAGAGCGGCAACGGTGCTACGTTTGGTCGGCATTTCAGTCATCCTCACACAGACGAATCGTTTTGTGCCGTTACTTTATAATTAATTTGTGTTCCCGCGGCGGAAAAAGCAACTGACGCGGGAATTTCGCGCGGGAACCGGGCGCTCTGGCGCGAATGCGCCGGGGTCGTTATTTTAAGCGGCGCGACGACCGATCGCGAAAGGGCGACAACGTGGATCTGCTGGCGGCGGCGGAAGAACGAATTCTTGTGCTCGACGGGGCGATGGGCACCGAAATCCAGGCGCTCCGGCTGCCGGACAGCGCGTTCGCGGGCAATTTCGGGTGCAACGAGATTCTGGTGCAGACGGCCCCCGACCGGATTCGCGACATCCACCGCGCCTACCTCGCCGCCGGCGCCGACGTGATCGAGACCGACACCTTCGGCGCCAACCCCCTCATGCTCGGCGAATACGACGCCGCCGAACTGACCGAAGAACTCAACGCCGCCGCCGCGCGCCTCGCCCGCGAGGCCGTCGCCGAATTCCACGACAAGCCGCGCTTCGTCGCCGGGTCGGTCGGCCCCGGCGCAAAACTCGCGACGCTCGGCCAGGTTTCCTATGACGAATTGCGCGCTGGCTACTTGCGGCAAATCCGCGGCCTCCTCGCCGGCGGCGTCGATTTCCTGCTGTTCGAGACGGTGCAGGATCTCTTGCAAGTGAAGGCCGCGCTCGCCGCGGCGCGCGAGGCGATGGCCGGCGGCCCGCGCCTGCCGTTGTACGTTTCGGTCACGGTCGAGCAGACGGGTTCGCTGCTCACCGGCTCCGACATGTCGGCCGTGGTCGCGGCGCTACGGCCGTTCGGCATCGACGCCCTGGGCCTCAATTGCGCGACCGGCCCGCTGGCGATGAGGCCGCACCTCGAAGCGCTGGCCGACCAATGGCCCGGGCTGATCGGCGTCTACCCGAACGCCGGCCTGCCAATGCCGTGCGCGACCGGCATCTGCTACCCCGAAGAGCCCGCCCCGTTTGCCGCGACGCTGGGCCATTTTCTCGCCGAACTGCCGATTCACTTCGTCGGCGGTTGCTGCGGCACAACGCCGGCGCATATCCGCCGCCTCGTGGAAACGGCGGCCGGCCGCAAGCCCGCGCCGCGCCGCGCCCGCTTCGTTCCGGCGATCGCCAGTTTGTTCAACGCCGTTGCAATGCGGCAGGATCCGCCGCCGCTGTTCGTCGGCGAACGCGCGAACGCGACCGGCAGCCGGGCGTTTCGCGATGCGCTGCTGGCCGCCGATCACGACGCGGCGTTCGAGATCCTCAACGAGCAGGGCGATTACGGCAGCCACGCGGCCGATTTGTCGGTCGCGTACGCGGGTCAGGACGAGGCGCAGCACATGGCGGCGATGATGCGCCGCGCCGCGCGCGAGTGCCGGCTGCCGATTTTCATCGATTCGACCAGCGCGGCGGTGGTCGAGGCCGCGCTCAAGCTTTACCCCGGCCGTGCGGTCGTCAATTCGATCAATCTCGAAGACGGCGGCAAACGCGCGGACATCGTCGGGCCGCTCGCCCAGCGTTTCGGCGCCGCGTTGATTTGCCTGACGATCGACGAGCAGGGCATGGCGATGACCGCCGAGCGCAAGTTCGCTGTCGCCAAGCGGCTGGTCGAGTTGTGCGTCGACCGCTACGGCCTGCGGCCCGAGGATTTGTTCGTCGACGCGCTGACCTTCACGATCGGCTCGGGCGATCCGACGCTGAAGACCGCAGCCCTGGAAACGCTCGCCGCGATTCGGCGGATCAAAGCGGAAATCCCGGGCGTGCATTGCCTGCTGGGGCTCTCGAACGTCAGCTTTGGACTGTCGCTGAAGAGCCGGCGCGTGTTGAATTCGGTGTTCCTCGATCTCGCGCTCCGGGCGGGCCTCGATGCCGCGATTCTCAATCCGAAGCACATCGTGCCGCTGGCGCAACTCGACGAAACCGACGTGCGCCGCGCGCTCGACCTGATCGAGAACCGGCCGGTCGACGGCGGCGATCCGCTTGAAGCGTTCCTCAATCACTTCGCCGGCCGGCCCGACCTCGAAAGCGACGAAAAGATCGCCGAATTGCCGCCCGACCAGGCCGTCTTCGAGGGCATCGTCGCCGGCAAAACGCCGCTGATTTTGCGGAACCTCGAACCGCTGCTGGTGGAACGTTCGGCCGAAAGCATCCTCAACGACCTGCTCGTGCCGGCGATGAAAAAGGTCGGCGAACTGTTCGGCGCCGGCCGCATGCAGTTGCCCTTCGTGCTCAAGAGCGCCGAGGCGATGAAGCGGACCGTCGATGTTTTGCGCCCGCATTTCGTCGCCGCCGACGGCGGCCGCCAAGCGAAGCGGCTGCTGCTGGCGACGGTGCGCGGCGATGTGCACGACATCGGCAAGAACCTGGTGGACATCATCGTCGGCAACAACGGTTTTGGCATCGTCAACCTCGGCACGAAGGTTCCGGTCGACACCATTGTCGCCGAGGCGCGCGCGCAGCGGGCCGACGTCATCGGCATGTCCGGCCTGCTGGTCAGTTCGGCGATGATCATGGCGGAAAACCTCCGCGCGATGACCGACCTAGACGTGCGCCTGCCGGTGCTGGTCGGCGGCGCCGCGTTGACGCCCGAGTACGTGCGCGACGTGCTCAAGCCGGCCTACCCGCGCGGCTCGGTGACGTACTGCGCCGACGCCTTCGCCGGCCTGAAGGCGATGCAGGAAATCGCCGCCGGCCGCACGCCCGCCGACCCGCCGGCGCCGCGCGCCAGCACAATGCCGCGCGACGCCCTGCCCCCCGGGCCGATGATTGTCGAGAAAATTGCGCCGCCAACGCCGCCGTTCTGGGGCGATCGCCTCGTGCGCAACGTCAATCTCGATTCGGTGCTGTCGTACATCAACAAGGTCGTGCTCTTCCGCGGGCGCTGGGGCTACCGGCGCGGCGAGCTGCCGAAAGACGATTTCTTCCGCGTCATGCGCGACGAGGTGCGGCCGAAATATCGCCAGATCTTGCAGGTGGTCAAGGGTGAGAAACTCTTCGTGCCGCAGTTCGCCTACGGTTATTACCGGGCCCGCGGCGAAGGCGACGCGATCGTCGTCGAGCGCGACGGCCGGTCGTGGCGGTTCGAGTTTCCGCGACGGGCGGCCGAACCGCGCATCTGCCTCGCCGATTTCGTTCGCCCCGACGGCGACGTGGTCGGCTTCTTCGTCGCGACGCTCGGCGGCGCCGCCGCGGCGGGCGAACAGGAAATCTTCCGCCGGCACGAGTTCCTCGACTACTATTTGCTGCACGGCCTCGCGGTCGAAGCCACGGACGCGCTGGCCGAGTACGCGCACGAAATTATGCGCCGCGAATTGGGCGTCGGCGAAGACCACCGCCTCGATTGGCAGGAACTGGTCACGCAGAAATACCGCGGCAGCCGTTACGGCTTCGGCTACCCGGCCTGCCCCGATCTGGCGGCGCATCGGGCCGTGTTCGAATTGCTGCAGCCCCAGCGCCTGGGCGTGACGCTGGCGGAAGCGGACCAAATGGTCCCCGAATTCACGACCGCGGCGATCGTGCTGCACCACCCGCAAGCGAAGTACTTCGCCGTCTGACGCCCTTTGAGACGGAAGCCAACTGCGTTATCCTGCCTGAAACCGGCCTTGGACGACGACTATGACCACGACGGCGGAAATATCTGACGCGCCCGATCCCGTCGCGGCGGGCAAAAAACATCGAGCGTCGGATATCCTGATCCTGATTCTCCTGGCGGCGACGCTGTTCGGCGCGGGGTTGCTGCTCGGCTGGCGTAACCAGCGACCGGTGGCGTCGTTTCCTTACCGGAATTGCCGCTACGAAGATCACGTGCTGTCCGCCGTCGGCTATTTCGAGGCCCTGGGCTTTGGGTCTTCGTTTTTTCTGCCGTACAGCACGCCGACCGACTATTACGCGCCAACCAGCCACTCGGTGTACAAGCACATTCCGCCGTTCAGCGAGGTGTTCTTCGGCGTCGTACACGCGCTGCTGGGCGTGAACACCGTGCGCGGGCTGCGCTGGTTTTCGATCGTGCTGAACCTCGCGGCGCTGGCGGCGCTGTTCCAGGCGATGGCGTTGCTGAAAAACCGGGCGTTCGGTTTGCTGGTCGTGTGGGCGGTCGTCGCCCAGCCGCTGTTTTGGATGCGCGCCCACGGCTTGTATGAGTACGCCTTCGGCCTGCCCCACCAGGCGCTGCTGCTGCTGGGCTTGGCGCTCTACGCCCGCACGCAACGGAAGGCCGGGCTGGCGCTGGCGTTCGCCGGCGCGTTTTGGCAGGGCTTGTGCGCCATGGTTTATCAATTGGAAACGTATTTCATCGTGCTCGGTTTCATGGTTTTCGCCACGCCGCGGGAACGCCGCCGGTATTTTCTGGTCGCGCTGGCGGGGCCGCTGGCGTTCGCCGCACACCTGCTGCAAATCGCGCTGTGGTACGGCTCGACGATTGAGGCCGGCCGCGATTTGTTCGACTCCTACCTGCAACGGTCCATGGCCGCCGGCCCGATCGCCCAGCCGACCGACGCCCTCTTTCAATATCACAATTTCGGCGCCTACCTCGCCGACGCCGCGCAACTCGCCGCCGAACGCGCGGCGGGCGGGACGGGGCCGGCGCTCCTGGCGTTGGCGCTGACCTTCGGGACGCTCGGCGCGGCGGCCGCGCGGAAATACGCGACGCAGGCGCGCACGGCGCTGGCTTGGCTTGGTTCGCTATTTGTCGGTTCCGCGCTCTGGTTCCTGGCGATGCCGGAACAGGTGGCCTTTGATCCGAGTCCCGCGTTGTTCAGCTTGTCGCTCGGCGTGGCGTTGTCGGTCGCCGTGCCGCTTTACGCGTTCGGCGCCTGGTGCCGCGTGGTCGTGCGGCGCCGCAAATTCTGGGCCGCGCCGGCGGCGCTGGCGTTTGGCGCGGCGGTCGCGGCGGTCTGCTGGATGCGGCTGCCCGGCCTGGCGGCGTACGCCCGGGGCGAGATCGCGACGGCGAAGTCCTTCGTCCTGCTGGACGGTCGCGAACCGCCCCCGCTGTGGTGGGTCGCGCAGTCGGACGGCTTGGTCGGACCGGCGTGGGAAACGGCGATCGGCGTCCGGGATCTCGGGCCGGGGAAATTACGCCGCGCGGCTTGCGACGCCCGCGCCACGCCGGCCTGCCGCGAGCCGATTCAGGGCCTGCGGTTGCAACACTGGCACGACATCTTGCCGCGCGCGGCGACGATCGCGATGACCTGCGCCAAGCCGGGCGACACCCGCGTCGCGCTGTATCAACTCGGCGAGGACGACGTGAACGGCCGGTTGCTGGCCGAGGCGGCCATGCCGCATTTCACCGGCGGGCGCATTGTGCTGCCGGCGGCGCCGCGCGCGCCGGGGCGTGTTTTTCGCATCGAGATCGGCCCGGCGGCGTGCGATTCCTACGTGATCGAATCGGCGATGTTGCAATGAGCGCAAGAGGCCGCCAAATCGGACCCGGCGCCGACTTGAAAAAGGCCGATCTGCGCGGCGCGGAGCTGGCCGGCGCGGATTTGTCCGGCGCT
>CAZHPN010000214.1:0-9436 GCA_964534375.1 uncultured bacterium
GCCACGCCGTGCGTGGCCGGGGGAGGGGTCCGCGCGAAATGCCGATTATCGAACTGCCTTTCTTGCAAGAGGCTCCTCAGCTCACCGACGGACTGCTGTCGTCGTCGTCATCATCCGTTCCGCCGCACGCGTTCAGGCATTGGAAGAGCACCTGCGCCTGCGCCAGCCTCGACGGCCTCGTGCAGGGATTATTCACGGTGCAGGCCGCGTAGCAAGACCACGGTACGCTGGCGTCGAACTGGCAATAGGCCGCCATATCCATCTCGGGAATCCAGAAATTCGTGCCCGTGAACGTGAATTCGACGCCGCAGGAATAAATCATATACGTGGTGTGCTCGCAACCCGTGCCGCCCGGGTCGGGCCCCAAAAAGCAACGGTTGAAGCAGTCCGTGGAACAGGCCGCCGCGGTGACGCAGTCGCCGCCGCAACTCCAGAACGGAGAAAGCGAATCGCTGCGCAGGATCCGTTCGCTGTCGCCGCACCACGTGACCGCGTCCGCCTCGCTCGCCAGCGCGCCGTCGAGTTCGGCCAACGCGTATTTGCACGTGTCGATCATGCCGCCGGCCACCTCGGCGCAGTCGGTGAGCGGCGAAGCGTCGTCGTCGGCCGGAGGCCCGCCGCCGCGGCTCTTGCTGGCGCCGGCGCAGGCCAGCAGCGCCATCGTCAACAGCAGCGAGAACGACAACAGGCGGGGCTTCATCGCGAAACCTCCGGGTTCGACAATAGGCAAGTTAATGACCCGTGCGCGTGGACGCTTGGTTCCAGCGCTCACCACGTTCGCTGGCGCGCCTCATAAAACGCAACGCCCTTTGCCGGACGGCCGGCGTAGCGGCCGTCGACCTTGCAAACGCCTTCCCAGAGCGACTTCGTCACTTCCTGATCTTCCAGGTCCGGCGTGATTTTCAGGTCGGCGTCGAGGTCGGGGATGCGCACGGTCCAACCGACGGACCAATTGCGGCCGGTCGTCGGGCTGACCCAATTTTTCAGCGGCCGGATGACGTACGGCAGGCCGTGCCGCACCTGGCCGTCGGGCGCGACGACGTCGCAGACCGGCGTCCGCGCCTTGCTGTGGCGGCGAAATTCAAAGATCAATATTTCGGTGTTGTCGGCCAATTGGATCGAATACCAGAACCACTGATCGAATTCGCGGTCGTTCCAGTCGCCCCATTGATGATCCATCCAGCCTTTGCCGTGCAATTCGACGTCTTTGCCGCGAATGCGGCCTTCGCCCTCGACGGCCATGTTGGTGAGCGAATAATAGTAGCTGCGGCCGCCGTCGCCCATGTCGATCAGGCCGTCGCCGCCGACGGCCAGCGGAAACTTCGCGGCCTTCAGGCGAAGCGTGAACTCGGCCATCGGGTGGTCCAGCCGGAATTCGTAATTGAACTTCCAACGATCGAGCTGCTCGAACCGGCTCATCGGCGCCGTCACCAGGCGCAGCAGCGGCTGCAGCACCACGGCGCCCGTTTGGTGCATTTTGTAGTGCCGGCCGTGCTGGACCATCGTGAACGAGCCGAGCACCTGCCCGGTGCGCAGCAGCGCGAACATCAGGCCGTACCGGCGATTCTTCTGGTCCAACAGGTGCGCGTTGAAATACCACCACTCCTGCGGCTCTTCCTCGTGCGACCGCGAGAAATCGAACGCCTGCCGCGCGCCTTCCGTCGCCTGATCCAGCCCCGGCGCGGGCCCGGGCGGCGGACCGTCGCCGAAAATGTACGCCGCGTCGGCCGGCGCGCCTTTCACGCGGTCGCTGAACAACCACCAGATGTAAAACCCGGCGGCGGCCAGCAACGGCGCCAGGATCAACGGCAAAAATAGTTTCAGCGCTTTCATGCGGTTTACCGTTCGATGCCGTCGCGCGCCGTCACGCCGTTGCGCCAATAGTGTTTGACTTCCGTCATTTCGGTCACGAGGTCCGCCAGCGCGAGAATTTCCGGCGGGCAGCGGCGCCCGGTCAGGATCAACTCGACCCCCGCCGGTTTGCCGGCGATGAGCGCGCGCATGTCGTCGACCGTCACGAGGTGGAAAAAATGCGCCGTGTTGATTTCGTCGGCGACGACCAGGTCGAACGCGCCGCCGGCCAGCGCCGTGCGCAGCCGCGCCAGGCCGTCCTCCGCCAGGCGCACATCGGCCGCGTCGGGCGGATTTTTCACGTGCACGAACGTGTCCGCGCCGTATTGCTCGATGACGATCGCGCCGTTCGTGCGCGCGGCTGCGGTGAGTTCCGCGTACGGCTGGCCCTTCATGAACTGGCCGACGTACGTGCGCAGGCCCCGGCCCCACGCGCGCAACGCCAGCCCCAGCGCCGCCGTGGTTTTGCCCTTGCCGTCGCCGGTGTACACCTGCACGAAGCCTTTGCCGAGCATCTCGTTGGGCATCTGCGCTCCTTCCGCCCGCCTCCGCGGCGCGGCCGGGCATTTTAGTGCAAAGCTTTGGAAGTTGACAGCGCTCGCAAAAGGCTTGAAAAGGACAGTGGGCGACTGAGACGCATCACGGCCAAGAGCCGAGAAGGCAGAGAAACCGAATGAATCCGATCCTGCTCGCAGTGTTGGCCAGCATTTGCTGGGGCATCGGCACGGTCATGCAGAAGCACGGCATGTCGACGGCGTTTCCGAAAATTTCGTTGCGCGATTTCTTCCGGCAAATCGGCCCGGTGCTGGGCACGCTGTTCACCAACTGGCTGTGGGTCGTCGGGTTGGCGCTGCTGCTCGGCGGCGGGATGGTCTTCATGACCGCGCTCGGCCGCGCGGGCATCACCCGGGTCCTGCCGATCGTCTGCCTGACCGGCGCCGTCGCGGCGCTGATCGGCGTCGTGTTCCTGAAAGAAAAAGTCGCGCCGATCGAGTGGGCGGGCATCGCCTTCATTCTCGCCGGCGTCGTCGTCGTGAGCCAGGCGGCGGGCGGCGGCGAATCGCCGCAGACGCCCGGCAACGCCGCGCTGCTGGGCTTCACCGCGGCCACCGCGATCCTCACCGCCGGCGCGATGATTGCGCGCCGCGTCGGCGTAACCACGGAGATCTCGATGGCCGTTTCCGCCGGGCTGATCTTCGGCTTGTGCAACATCATGATGAAACTGATGACCCAGCGGGTTATCGAACACGTTCACGGCGTGTTCTCGCTCGGCCGCTGGGACGTTTGGACCGCCGGGCTGACCGACTATCCCGTCTGGATCGTCATCTTCGGCAACATCGGCGCCTCCGCCTTTTTCCAGACCGCCTTCGCCAACGGCCGCGCCAGCGTCGTCTCGCCGGTCGTCACGATTCTCAGCAACGTCCTGCCGATCGTCGCCGCGGTCACGATCTTTGGCGAAACCGTCCGCCCGGCCCATGGCGTCGGCATCGTCCTGGTTCTCGCCGGCACCGCACTGCTCGCGATGAAGCGCGAGACGCCGGCCGTCGCGGAAACAGTGAACAGCGAACAGCGAACGGCGAACAGTGAACAATGAACAATGAACAATACGACCCGAAAAGTTAGCTCGTCATAATGTCCCGCGCAGTGACAACTTCCAACAAATCATCGCGTTGATCCCGTTGAGCCTGTCAAAAAAAGCTCTCCTCACACGTCGACGCCCGATTTCTTCACGCGGGAAAGCAAACGATCGACGAAGCGGCTTTTGAGCTCCTGCCGCGCGAGCAGTTGTTTCGCCGGCGGCAGGCTCAGGATCGCGCCGAGCAGGCGGTTGGCGGCGAGCAGGCCGAAGCCCTGCGTATCGTCGAGAATGAGGTGCTGCAGCTTGCCCTGGTCGATGGCGTGCGAAAGGATTCGTTTCGCGGCGGTCTCCGGCGTGATCCGGCGGCGGGCGCGCGGCTTCATCGCCAGCGCGCCGAACTGGCACGCGCCGTGGCAGACGCCGCAGCCGAGGCACATCGCGGCGTCGACCTTCGACAATTTCTTGAACGTGCGTTCGCCGACCGCGTGCGGCGAATCGAGTTGGTCGATCACGCCGACCGGGCAGGCCTTGGCGCACTTGCCGCAGCCGGTGCAGGCGGCCGGGTCGATGTCCGCCTGGAAGTTCGACGAGAACGCCGGCTCCGCCGGCCGGAATTTCTTGAACGCCGCCAGCACGCCGCAGCAGCAGCCGCAGCACAGGCAGACGAATGTCGGCTGGTGCTGCACGTTGTCGCCCGAGTAAACCAGGCCGTGCGCGCGCGCCTCGGCCAGCAGGTCGAGCGCTTCGGTTTTGCCGATCGCGCGGGCCAGGCCGTGCCGCGTCGACCACTCGGCGCCCCCGTTGAGCGACAGGCACGATTCCATTTTGAATTTCGTGCAGTCGGCGCCCAGATGGTGCGCGGTGTGGCGGCAGTGGCACAGCGCGACCGACCATTGCCGCGCGGTCTCGACCATCACCGTGGCGCGTTCGTAATCGAGGATTTCGGTGAACGTGCCCTCGGGCAGCGCCGTCTCGTGGACGCGGATGCGAAACGGCGCCGACTCGCTTTGCTCGAATTGGCTCGAAAAGTCCGGGCCGTCCATCAGCACGCCGTGGAACAAGCCGGCCAGCCGTTTCTGGTCGAGGTCCTCGCGCCGGCGCATCATCGAGAATTCGAAGAAACCCAGCACCGTCGGCGGCAGCATGAAATACTTTTTGCCGCGCATGTCGAAGTCGAGGATCAGCCCCTTGTCGGCCATGGCTTCCAGCCGCGTTTGCAGCGTTGCGGCGTCCAGACCCGTGCGGCGCGAAATCTCCTTCAATCCGGCGGGCATCATCGGCATCTGGGCGGCGAGCCGCGCCTCCTCCTCGGAAAAGACCAGCCGCAAAATCTCGTAGATTTGCTCGCTGTCGGGCGCGCCCACCGGATATTTATCCAGCCGGCGCCGCAGTTCGCCGTACACGCCGTTCGCCGTCAAATGTCCCATGTCAACCTCCCCCGGGGCGCCGGCGATCCGCCGACTTGCGCCGCATTCTTGCGGCGCGCCCGGTTGCATTCCTTCTTGTCTTTACGACATCGCTGCATTCGTAGCAACAGCGCGTGAGCGAATTCCTTCGCCATCGGTTCCGTGCGTCCCCTACGTCCCATGCTTCCCACGGCGGGCCGGCGCCTCTGGTTTGCCGACGCCGAATTTGCATGGTGACAACCGCGGTCGATTGCGGTATCAATTTCGCACTTTGAACCATCGCTCCCCCCGGATTTGCACGCGCCATGGCTGACCTGCCGAACCAACGCGGGTGGGTCCGCTACGGGCCGCCCGCCTTGCTGCTCGCCGCGGTGGCGGCCTTCTTCTGGAAGATCGTCACCTTTCAGGGCGCGCTGTTTTTCTTCGACCTGATTCAATTCACCGTGCCGATCCGCGAATTCTTTTTCAAGAACATCGCCCACGGCCGGTTCCCGCTGTGGTCGCAGGAAATCTGCGGCGGTTTTCCGCTGTTCGACGAAGGCCAGATGGGGCCGCTGTATCTGCCCAATTATCTCCTATTCACCTGGTTGCCCGGCTGGTGGGCGCTGAACGCGTCGGCGGTGTTGCACGCGGCGGGCGGCGCGCTCGGCGCGCACTTCTACTTGAAGAGATCGCACTCGGCGGCCGCGTCGGCGATCGGCGCCATGACCTTCGTCCTCGCGTTTCCGATCGTCGCCCATTTGGTGCATTTCATGTTCTTCGAGGCCGCCTGCCTGATGCCGTGGCTCTTTCTCTTCGCCGACCGCTTCCTGGAAAAAGGCCGGATCGCCGACGTCCTGGCTGGCGCGCTCGTGCTGGGGGCCATGTTCACCACGGGGCACCAACAAGGCGGGTTCTTCATCGCGATGGCTTTCGGGGTCTACAGCGCGGCGCTGGCGGCCGAAGCCTGGGCCGGCGGCCGGCGGCGCGCCGCCGTCGAACTCGCCGCGGCCGGCTTGGCGATGGCCGCGATCGCGGTGGCCGAATCGGCGGTGATCATCCACAGCATGATGCGCCTGCTGCAGCAGTCGGTGCGCCACGAGGCGATGGCCGGCTCGTTCATCTTCCGCTATTCGCTCGTGCCCGACGCGTTGGGGCGGCTCGCGAGTCCGGCTCTGCACGGCCGCGGCATGAACTCGACGTGGTTGTTCGCCAACATTGACGAACGCGAGGTGGCCGTCTACCTCGGTCTCGCCGCCTGGTGTTTCGCGGCGCTGGCCTTCGCCGGCCGGGCCGACCGGCGCGATCGGGCGCATCTGGCCGTCGTCGCCTTCGGGCTGCTGTTCATGCTGGGCGGCGTCGGGCCGCTGGCCGGCCTCATCGCGCACACGCCGTTGCTGAACCGCATGCGCATCCCGCCCCGGTTCGCCATGCCGATGTCGCTCTCGCTGGCGTTCCTGGTCGCCTCGGGGCTCGACCGCCTGCGCGACAAAAACGTCGACTGGCGCCGCGCACTCGCCTTGTTGCTCGCCGGCGCCGCGGCCTGGGCGGCGACGGCCTGGATCGACGCGTACGCCGCCTATGGCTTCAAGCTTTTTGCGCGCGCCGAGACGGGCAATGCCCTCCCCAATGTCGCCATCGCGCTCCGGCACGACCTCGCCCTGCGCTCGTTCCTGGCCGGCGGCCTGGTCGCGGCGGCGTTGCTGCTGCTCGCGCTGCGCGGGAAACGGCCGGTCGCGCAGTGGGCGGCGCTGGCGGCGATCGGCGCGCTGGTTTTCGCCGATCTGGCTGCGGCAGGCCGCGACGAGAATCCGGCGGCCAATCCGTCGATCTATCGGCCGCAGACGACGCTCGATTATCTGGCGCCGCGGCTCGACGGCTATCGCATTTACTCGTTCGAAAGTTGGGGCGGCGCCAGCAGCCGCAGCGGCTGGCAGCTCGATCTCCGCCCGTACGTCGACGCGATCGAAAGCTTGCCCGTCGCGTCGGCGTCGCTTTTTGGCATCCGCACGGCCGCTTGCGAATCGCCGCTGACCGTGTCGCGCCAGCGCCGCGCGCTGGACGAGCACGAACCCAAATGGCTGCGCCAGTTCTCCGTCAAATACGCGCTCAATCACGCGGACCACGCCGGCGGATTGCCGATCGTCCAGCACGCCGACCGCGTCCACATTTTCGAGGTCGCCGACCCGCCGCCGATTTACGGTCTGGCGCGAACGGTCGTGCCGGTCGCCGACGGCGAGGCCGCCTACCTCGCGATCGATCGCCACGACGTCGACGTGGACATTGCCTTCGTCGAGGGCGCCGGCGCGGCGCGGCTCGCCGCCTCGGCCGGCGGCACGGTGACCGTGCTCGAAGAACAACCCGATTTTCGGCGGTTGCGCGTGCAGTCGGACGGGCCGGGGTTCGTGATCGTGCGCGAAAACTACTACCCCGGCTGGCACGCGGCCGTCGACGGCGCGCCGGCCCCGATTTTCCGCACCAATTATCTGTTTTATGGCTTTCCGGTCGCAGCGGGCGTTCGCGACGTGACGCTGACGTACCGGCCGGCCGGATTCCGGCCGATGCTCGCCGTCAGCCTGGCGACGTTCCTCGGCGCGCTGGGCCTGGCCCTCTTTTACCGGCCGTTTCGCCGGACGCGGCCGGCGCTGCTCGATGCGCCGGCGGACGACTGGGCCGCTGCACTGGCGCTGTTGTCGATTCTCGTGCTGTTCGCCGCGCTCCTGATCGCCGCCATCGCGCTGCACCCGCAGTTTTGGAATTTCTCGCAGATCCGCAACCCGCGTTGGTAGTGGATGAGGAAAGCGATTTTAACCACAGAGGCGCAGAGGTCACAGAGATTGAAAAATTGATAAACGCCGTGTCCTCTGCGCCTTTGTGGTGAAAAACACCTCCGCACATTCCGCGCGCGCAAAAAAAGGGGCCCCGATTGGGACCCCTTTCGCACGGTCGATAGAATCTTCGCGGTTAGCGTTTGCTGAACTGGAAGCGGCGGCGGGCCTTGCGGCGGCCGTACTTCTTGCGTTCGACTTCGCGGGCGTCGCGCGTGAGAAAGCCGGCCGTTTTGAGCGGCTTGCGCAACTCGACGTTGTAATCGAGCAGGGCGCGGGCGATGCCGTGGCGGCAGGCGCCGGCCTGGCCGGTCAAGCCGCCGCCGCAGACGTTGATCGCGGCGTCGAACTTGCCGTTCGTGCCGGTGACGTCAAAGGGCTGATGGACGGCCATCTTCGCCACGTCGCGCGTGAAATACTTTTCGAGTTCGCGGCCGTTGATCGTGATTTTGCCGGCGCCGAGCGTCAGGTAGACGCGCGCGATCGAGGTCTTGCGTTTGCCGACGCCGGTGTATTGCATTTCCGCCATGGTTGACTCCTCAAATCTCGAGCGGCACGGGTTGCTGCGCCGCGTGCGGGTGTTCCGGTCCCGCGTAGACCTTGAGTTTGCCGAGCAGTTTCCGGCCCAAGGTGTTCTTGGGCAGCATGCCGCGCACCGCATGCACGATCACGTCTTCCGGTTTCTTCGCCATCAGCTTGCGGGCGTTGATCGACGTGAGGGCGCCGGGATACTGCGAGTGCCGATAATACATCTTGTTGTCGAGTTTCCGGCCGGTGAGCAGAATCTTGCTGGCGTTGACGGCGATGATGAAGTCGCCGACGTCTTCGTGCGGGGTGAAAGTCGGCTTGTGCTTTCCCCGCAGCACTTTGGCGATCTCACTGGCGGCGCGGCCCAAGGCCTTGCCGTCCAGATCGACCACGAACCAGCCCCGCTCGACCTCGCCGGGCTTCGCGCTGAACGTTTTCATGACCCACGGTCTCCTTGCTCTAACTCTCGGTTCGCCGCGAACCTCGCTCCGGCCGGTTTCGCTCGCCGGCGGCCCGCGGCGGATGCTCTCGCACTTCGCTTTTTATCCGGGTGAAAAGCGCACACCCCAAGCACTCGGATGCAACGGGGCGAGTAAGATACGGAAAATGAAAACCAAATGCAAGGGGGAATTTTTGGTAGCCGAAAATCTCAAGAAGAACTATGACGAGGTCTTAAAGGACCTCCACGCTCGTCGTTCCGACCTCACGCGCCAGCTTTCGGACTTGGACCAGCTTATCGCGAGCATTAACAAGATACTCATTCCTGAGTTCAGTGCGACCCAAAGTCCCACTCTCCCCTTCCCCAATCCAACGCTAAAATCCATCTCGAACTCCACGCGCTATTCCCACATGAGTGTCCGCTGGGCGATCCTATGGCTGCTTAACGATGCCCCTGAACCGATGTCTACCGCGGAGATTACCGAAGCACTCAAATCCGGCGGAATACAGACACAGGCCACTAATTTCACGAATAACGTCTCTGCGGTTTTGAGTTCGATGAAGGGAACTCGCGAGGAGCTAGACATCGACATGCTCGACGGGAAGTGGAGAATCAATCAAAAAGGAAAAGACGTTTGGGGGCATATCGTTTCCAATAGGTTAAATAATCAAAAGATTCCGTGAAAACGGAACTGCCCGACGTTGGAGCGCCGGGCAGATCTCGATACTGAAAGGAGTCAAAGCGAATGGAGCCGCCATGACATTTAGGTAGTAAATGGGAAACTACATTCGCCAGAAACCGGCTTGCGACGATTTTCTGGCACTTT
>CAZHPN010000215.1:0-9429 GCA_964534375.1 uncultured bacterium
ACCCAGAAGGGTGCTCTTACAGATGATTCGGCGCCTTTCCAGGCGCGATCTCCACAAATCGCGCCCATAATCCGGCAGCGAACGCACGGCTTCATGATGGGCGGCCGGCCGCGCGCGGTCGTCCGCGTGTGACGTCCGGGCCTGTTTCGCCCTGTTCGCGTCGTTTGACACCCTCCGCCAAGCGGAATAGCGTCACCGTTCGGGAGTTTTCGACCAAATGGATTTTCCGCGGCGAGTCGGCATTGTCGCGCGTTTGTGACGGGAATGGCGCCGCAGCCGTCTTGACGCGTCGTGCTTACGCTTCATCGAGGCGGCCACGGCGTCACGGCAGGCGCGGGATTCTCCGCCAACGTCGGTTGCAAAGCCCTGGGCGCGAAAACGGACGCCGTTGCGGACGCCGCCACGACCGCGCCGACCGGGAACGATTTTCGACACGCCAGGCCGTGCCGGTCGCCCGCGGAGGTTTCGCGAAAGAACATGGCAAACCACAAACCCCCATCAAAAAAAACAACCGCCGAGCTTCGCCGCCAGGCCGAGCAAGCGCTCCGCGAACGCGCCGCCCAGCCATCCGGCAATCCGGCGGTTTCCGTCGACGAAACGAGCCGTTTGTTGCACGAACTGCAAGTGCATCAGCTCGAACTGGAGATGCAGAATGAGGAACTGCGTGAGACGCAGGCCGAGTTGGAAGCGTCGCGCGCGCGGTATTTCGAGATGTACGACCTCGCCCCGGTCGGCTACCTGGTGCTCGACCGCGAGGGGTTGATCCTCGAAAGCAACCTCACCGCCGCCCGTCTGCTCGGAGTCGACCGCAGCGCGTTGGCCGAACGACCGTTCGTCCGCTTTGTGTTTCGCGACGACAAGCCCATTTATTATGCGAGCCAGAAAAAGCTTTACGAAACCGGCGTGCCCGCGACGTGCGAACTGCGTCTGAGCAAGAAGGACGGCGTTCTCTTTTGGGCCGCGCTGCAGGCGGTCGTCGCCCAAAACGACGACGGCGCGCCGCTGTGCCGCGTCGCGATGACCGACCTCACCGCGCGCAAGGAAGCCGAGGCGCTGCGGCTGAAGACCGCGGAATTGGAAAAAGAGCGCCTGGCCGCCGAGACCGCGCAGCGCCATCTCGAGTCCGTCTTGAATTCGCTCCGCGCGAGCGAGGAGCGCTTGCGCCGCCTCGGCCGCGCCGGCCGGATCGGCCTGTACGAATGGAACGTCGACGCGAATCGCGCCTATAGCAGCCCGGAGGCCTTCGAATTGTTCGGCTACCAGCCGAGTGCCGAGGCGAATTACGAACGATGGCTCGCCGCAATCCATCCGGATGACCGCGCCCGCGCCATGGGTGATCTGACCAGGTTGTTGGCCGAAACCCGCGCCGGCCGCGCACTCGTCTCCAGCCGGCAGGAATATCGCTTCGTCCACGCCGACGGGGCCGTTCTTTGGCTCGAAACGACAACGACCACGGAACTTGCCGACGGCCAGGTCGTCATCCGCGGGGCTGTGCGCGACGTTACGGAGCGCAAACGCGCCGAGGACGCGTTGCGCGACCTCAACGCCACGCTCGAACAGCGCGTTCGCGCCCGCACCGCGGAACTGGAGCGCCGGGCGACGCAGCTCCGCGCCATGGCGGCGGAACTGGCGCTGGCCGAGGAACGAGAGCGCAAGCGAATGGCCGGCATCCTGCACGACGGCCTCCAGCAAATCCTCGTGGCCGCCAAGTTCGGCGCCTCGACCCTGCGCCAGCAAGTCGCCGGCGGCGAGCACGAAGCGCCGGCGCAACGCGTGATCGACCTGCTCGGGCAATGCATCGACGCCAGCCGCTCGCTCACGATGGAACTTTCGCCTCCGATCCTCAGCGACGCGGGCTTGGCCGCCGGGTTGTCCTGGCTTGCACGGTGGATGCGCGAAAAGCATGGCCTGGCGGTCGAGTTAACCGCGCCCGAGCAAATCGCACCCATGCCGGACGATTTACGTCTCGTGTTCTTTCAAGCCGTGCGGGAGTTATTGTTCAATGTCGTGAAGCACGCCGGGGTCAACGCCGCCCGCGTAAACATGACGTACGACAACGGCCAAAGCGTAACCGTCGTCGTGGCCGACGACGGCCACGGCTTCGACGCCGCGGTGCAAGCCGCCGCGAGCCCGGCCGGCGCGCTCGGCTTATTCAGCATTCGGGAACGGTTCGCCTTTCTGGGCGGCCGCGTGGAAATCGCGAGTTCGCCCGGCCACGGCACGCGCGTCACGCTGCACGCGCCCATCGCCTCGGCGGCGCAAACGGCGCCGAGTGAATCGACAGCCGCGGCGACGGCGGATCCCGCGGCGCCGCCGGCCGTTCCAGGCGCGATTCGCGTCCTCGTCGCCGACGACCATACCGTCGTCCGCCAAGGATTGGTCGAACTGCTGCGGAAGGAGCCGGGGCTCGTCGTCATGGGCGAAGCGGCCGACGGCAAAGAAGCCGTCGACCGCGCCCGCCAGTTGCGGCCGGATGTGGTCTTGATGGACGTCGGCATGCCGGTTATGGACGGCATCGCCGCCACCGGCATCCTGTCCGCCGAGTTGCCGCAGACCCGGGTCATCGCCCTTTCGCTGCACGCCGCCGACGTCATGGCCGCGCAAATGCGCGCCGCCGGCGCCGTCGCCTACTTCGTCAAGGACGGCCCGCTCGAGGAACTCGTGGCCGCGATCCGCGAGGCCGCGCGGCGTCCGTGATGCCGCCTCCGCCCGCCCCATAGGCTTTAGGATAAAGAGCGGCGACGCTGGGAAAAGCGGATTTGCCTAATCCTTTCTCGGCGGGCGCAGACCTCTCCCCCGGCCACGCCCGGCGTGGCCGCGCCCCTCCCCGACGCAGGGAGGGGCACGCAGGGCGCCGCACCGGTAGGCGGAAAAGCGCTGATAAGAGGGCGTCGTGCGTTTTTTCACCAAGGCGAAGGCGAGTTCACGGGCCGTGCAGGATCTTTCCGCGACGCGGGTCCGCCACAGCGTCTTCTTGCCCCTCCCTGTGTCGGGGAGGGGCAGGACGATCACGCCTACAGCGTGATCGTCCGGGGAAAGGTCTGCGCGGAAAAAAGGATTAGGCAAATACGCTTTGCGAAGCATCGCTGCGCCTAATCCTAAAGCCTATGTCCGCCCGCCCGGCGGGCTTTCCACTCATCGGCAAGCATCCCGGCGACCGGCATCGGGGTTTTCCCGAGGCGGATTCAGGTATTTCCCGATCCCCATCGCGAGCTGCACTAGCGGATAATAACTTTGAAAATCAGTCATGCGGAAATTTTCCAACTGCGCAGGAACAGCTATGCTCGCTCAACATGCCGTCGCAGACGGCCCGATATTCGCGCGCATTAGAGTCTTGGTCGTCGACGATCACGCCATGATCCGCGAATTGTTCTGTTCGCTCATTGCGGCCGAACCGGACATGGAACTTGTCGGCGTCGCCGCCGACGGTCAGGAGGCTCTCGCTCAGGCTCGCCGGCTCAACCCGCACGTCGTCCTCATGGACGTCACGATGCCGGGTGTGGACGGCATCTCCGCGACCCGTACGCTTTCCCATGAAATGCCCGATGTGCGCGTCATCGCCTTGTCCATCCACGCGCCGGAATTCATGGCCGAACCGATGCTCGCGGCGGGCGCCGTTGGCTACTTTCTCAAGGACGGCCCGAAGGAAGACCTGCTCCGCGCCATCCGCGATGCGGCGCAGCAACGCGCGCCCGTGCAGCCGACGGTTCACGCGTAAGACCGTGCGCCGCCCCGCATCGGAAATGGGCCAAAGCTGAACCACGCACAAGTTTGACGACGCGTCCGCCGCGACGCCGAGCCGACCCGCCAAGAAAGAACAATTTGACGCGGAGCGGTTGGCGACATACGTATTGTTCCGAGAACCGGCTTTTCCGTAGCTTCGGGATTTCGCGGCGGTTCGACGGCGGAGGGGGCCTCACTCATGGAAACGAACAAATACTTCCGCCGTGATCCCGCGGGGCTTCGGCGTCGCGCCGAGGAGAAATTCCGCGAGATGCAGGCGGCGAACCCATACTTCGGGCGCCGCGATGAAGGCGTCCCGCCTCGCTTTCTCGACGAAATCCAAGTGACGCAAATCGAAGTGGAGTTGCAGAACGAAGAACTGCGCCGAATTCAGACCGATCTCGACGCCGCGCGCACGCGGTATTTCGACTTATACGACCAGGCCCCGGTCGGTTACCTGATTGTCGGCAAGGACGGGGTCATTCTCGAAGGAAACCTCACCGCCGCCAGGTTGACCGGGGCTTCCCGAGGCGCGTTCGTGGGCAAGCCGCTGGCCGAGTTGATCGTGCCGGAGGACTGGGAAGGCTACCAGCAGCACCGGCGGCAGCTTTTCGAAACGGGCGCCCCGCAGTCGTGCGAGATTCGCCTGGTGAAGAAAGATGGCAGCTCCTTTTGGGCGGGCATGGACGCGGTGCTGGCGCAGGACGATGACGGCGCGCCGGTCTGCCGACTGGCGATCAGCGACCTCACCGCCCGCAAAGAGGCGGAGGCGCTCCGGCTGAGAACCGGCGAGTTGGAACTGGCCCACCGCGAAACGGAGCGCGCCCGGCGGCGGCTCGAGGCGGTGTTGCAGGCCCTGCCGGTCGGCGTGGCGATCGTCGACGCGGGCGGCGCGATCGTGCAAGCCAACGACGCCTTCGAAAAGGTGTGGGGCGGTCCGTTGCCGCCCACGGCTTCCATCGCGGATTACACGGTTTTTCGGGCGTGGTGGGCCGACACGGATCGGCCGGTGCAACCGGAGGAATGGGCGGCCGCGCGGTGCGTGACGACCCGGGAAATCGTGGACAACCAATTCCTCGTGATCGAGCGGTTCGACGGCTCGCGCGCGTTCATCGTCAGCAGCGCCGCCCCGGTGTATGCCGAGCCGGGCGACATCGTCGGTTGCGCGGTGGCCATGCGCGACATCACCGCGCGCCGGCGGGCCGAGGACCAACTTCGCGAACTCAACGCCACGCTCGAAGCGCGCGTCCGCGAGCGCACGGCCGTTTCGGAACGGCGGACCAATCAACTTCGCGCCTTGACGGCGGAATTGGTGCTGGCGGAGGAGCGGGAACGCCAGCGGCTGGCGCAGTTGCTGCACGATCATATCCAGCAGTTGCTCGTGGCCGCCAAAATGAGCGCGTCGGCCGCGCATCGGCAGGCGACGGAGCCGAGCCTCAAGACCGAAAACGCGCGGGTGCTCGAATTGCTCGAACAAGCCATCGCCGCCAGCCGGTCGCTCGCGATGGAACTGTCCCCGCCCGCGCTCCGCGACGAGGGCCTCCTGGCCGGGGTCAAGTGGCTCGCCAAGTGGATGCAGGAAACGCACGGATTGGCGGTCGAGGTCGTCGCGCCGGATCCCGATGCGCCGCTGCCCCAGGAATTGCGACGCATCGGCTTCAACGCGGTGCGCGAACTGCTGTTCAACGTCGTGAAACACGCCGGCGTCAAGAGCGCGCGCGTGACGATCGCGGCCGATCCGCTGGGCAACCTGCACATTGTCGTGGCCGACGACGGCAAAGGATTCGACGCGGCGCTGCCGGCGACCGGGGCGGTCTGCTGCAGTTTCGGCCTCTTCAACATTCGGGAGCGGCTCGCTTTCCTCGATGGCCATCTGGATATCGACAGCGCGCCCGGTCGCGGGACGCGAATCAGCTTGACGCTTCCCATCCGGCACGACGCCGAGCCATCGGAAAAGACGCCGGTCGCCAGAGGCTTGCTCCGGTTTTTGGCGCCGGGCAAGCCGGTCTTTCCCGCTGCCAAACGCCGCATCGCCCAATTGTCTCGAATTTTTATGATATGAATTTGCGACCCCCCGGAGGGAGATCATGATCGGCGCGCCGACGATTTTGCTTCAATGGCCATTCGCACGAAGAACCCGCCCGAACTGTGGCCGGCGCTTCGCGGCGACCGCATCTGGGCGGCCGTATCCGCAGCGAGCGGCGACCGCTGGGCCGACCAATTGATGGCATTGTTGTGGCGCCTTTCCGCCGCCCGCGGCCGGTTCGCGGCATCGGCGACAAGCCGGTAAAACACTTCGCAGGTTTCGGGGATCGGAATGACGTCTATGGCAAAGCACGCGGTAGCGGAATACAGTCGTTCGAAGAATCGTTATTCTCTAAAGAGATCCGACGTCACTACGTTTGGCGCTTTCTTGAACGTCGCGCTAGCCCGGCGGATCGGCGGCATCTCCACTGTTTTGCCTTCCAGCAGTTGCTTTACAGTCAGAAGTTGAAGTTTAGGATACTTCATGCCCCAAAACGCCGATTCATAAAAGCCAGCGGTTACGGCTCGGTTCTTCATCTGCGGGGTCGGCTCTTGCATGGTAATCAAAACGCCGATCGCCGCCTTTTCATGTTCCAATACGCCCTCCAAGTCGCGGACGTGCGCCGGATTCGCATGCCCTGCCTTTACCGAGAGAATCACATTTTCGAACGCACCCGGCTTGTCGCCTTGAAAAATGATCTTGCCGTCAATCCCTTTGTCCGCGCCCTTCTTCTGCTCCACCGGCCGCGCGCCCACGAGACCCAACGCCCACCATTGGAATTGGTAGGGGTCGGTGGCGGCCAACCGTTCGGCGTCGGGCACGCTGACCGGCTCCCCCGTAACATCAAAAGTCACCGACGGGCCGAACGAATCCCACAACCGCGCCTTGATGAGCGTGATGGCCAGGTGGGTGATGTCGATCCCGACCCATGCGCGGTCCAGTTTTTGCGCCGCGGCAATCGTTGTGCCGCAACCGCAAAACGGGTCAAGAACAACGTCGCCGGGGTTGCTGCTTGTCTTGATGATTCGCTCCAGCAACGCTTCTGGCTTTTGCGTCGGATAGCCGAGGCGTTCCTGTGCCTGCGAATTGATCGGCGGAATATCCGTCCACACCGTTGTAACCGGCGTTCCTTTCATTTCGTCCAGATACCGTTTGTATCGCGGCATTCCCGACTTGGTGTACACGAGACGCCCATCCTCATGGTATTTCTTCATTTTGTCTTTGGTCCAACGCCACACGCGCGTCAAACCATTCCATTCGTATGTCAAGTGTGGCCTATTAGGGTTAGGATTCAGGCAATTATCCAGTTGGTAATGACGGCCCGTTTCGGGATCAATCCGCGAATAATGGCTTTTCACATATTCTTCCCGATGCGGTGCAAATTGCGGATTCCACGTTTGTTTCTCGCCGCAACCGTAAAACAGCAAGACATCCTGCGATGAGGGGTAACGGGTAAATGCGTGCCCCTTCGATGTCGTGCGCTGCCAGACAATTTCGTTGCGGAAGCGTTCCGGCCCAAACACCGCGTCCATTAGCATTTTCAGATAGTGGCTTGCCGTAGGATCGCAATGCAAGTAAATGCTTCCGCTGGGTTTCAATACGCGCCGCAGTTCAAGCAGGCGCGGGGCCATCATTACAAGATACGCGAGCATATCGCATTCCCCGAGGAACGCGCGAAAGGCTTGCAGACAGTCGGCCACGCGCCCGCCGGCGAGGCCAAGTTCCGCAAAAACGGCCTCACTCTCCCGATTCCACGTCCACGTGTCGGCGAACGCCCGAATCTGGCTGGCGGCCCGACTGCCGTTTTTCTCGGCAAAAAGGACGTTGTAGTTCGCGTTGCTGTTGAATGGCGGGTCGAGGTAAATGAGATCGACGGTTTCATCCGGTATGTAGCGACGGAGAATGTCGAGATTGTCGCCGTAGTAGAGATGATTTTCCATGGGGCGCCCAGACCTTTGTTAACGGGGGAAAACTCTAGCAAGCGCCCTTCTTGCACGCAAGCCGCTTTTCTTCAAATCCCCGGCTCGCCGCAACCGTCCGCTGAGCATCCATGTTTTTGCAGCACGGCCATGCCCCCCGAATAAGCGCGAGCGACTTCGGATACGGCCAATTCGGAAACACGGAAGCGCCCGACAAGCTGCGATTTTTCGCTTCGGTAAGCGCCTTTTCGACCCGACGCCCGGCGCCACAGGATCTTGGCCAAGTCGGGAAGCCTTCGCGAACGCCGTCCGGACTGCCGTCGCCGAGTGTGCGCCAATCGATTTGCTTGACCGCGACGGGGCGCCGTGCGACGATACTTGCCACCATCGCCGTTCCGAAACGTGCAGGATTCGGGGCGGGCTGACACCCGGAGGCATCGCCGTGAAAACAAGCAACTGGATCTTGCTTCCTCTATTGACGATGGTTTTGGCCGTTTTCGCCGGCGCTTGCGGCAGTTCCGGCAGCAGTTCCGGCAGTCATCCGGCGATCGACGACGACACGGCCGACGACGATGACGACGACAACGACGACGACGACGACGCGTCGCCGAGCGCCGACGACGATGACGACGACGACACGGCGTTGTTCGATCAAGACGGCCGGCAAATCATTCTGCGCGGCGCGAATTACATGGTCCCGGATTTCGGTTGGATCGGTCAAACCCAGGATGATTTCAACCGGATGGCCGCGTGGGGCTTCAATATCATCCGCCTGCCGATTGCCTGGAGTTTGCTGGAGCCGGCGCCGGGCGTCTGGAACGACGCCTATTTGAGCGCCTATCTGGCGCCGATCGTCGATTGCGCGGCGCGGGCCGGGCTGCGGGTCCTCATCGATATGCACCAATGGCTTTGGAGTCCGGCGTTCGCCAGCGGCCTCGGCGAGCCCGCCTGGACCTGCGAGCAGTTCGCGGATTGGCCGGCCCCGTTCAACGAATTCGCGGAATTCGCGGCTACGGGCGATTTTTGGCGGCATCCGGATTACCTCGACGATTACGTCGAAGCGTGGAACCGCATCTCGCAGTTCTTCGCCGACCAACCGGCGGCGTACGGCTTCGACCTCTTCAACGAGCCGCTGGGCGGCCTGGAGTCGTTGCCCTGGACCTTCGAGAACCCGGTGCTGCGCCCGCTGTACGCGCGCCTGATCGCGACGATCCACGCCAATGCCCCGGAAAAGTACGTCTTCGCCGAGCCGGACGTGATCAATCAGGGCGGGTTCCCGTTCGTCATGGACCCGTTGCCGGCTCCGCGGATCGTTTACGCGCCGCACATCTATCCGTTAGGCGACGGGACGCCCGCCGGCTATTTCATCGGCAAGGACGGGCTGCAGTGGTACGTCAAGAAGGCGTTCGACGAAGGATCGCGCTTCGGCACGCCCACGTTCATCGGCGAAACGGGCATCTCCTCGAACGAACCGCACGCCGACCAGTACGCGCGCGACGTCGCCGATCTGGCCGATCGGTTCCTCGTGCATTACACCTGGTGGGGTTTCGAACGCGACGGCGGCGGATTCGGCCTGCTCAACGCCGACGGCACGGACAAGGAAACTTTCGTTCAGTACTTCAACCGCCCGTACCCGCAAGCGGTGATGGGGCGCATTGCTTCCTTCTCGTTCGATGCCGACACCGCGCTCTTCACCTTGACCTTCGCCAACAACGGCGCGGCGCCGCCCGACGCGTTCATTTTCGTGCCGTCCGCGCGGCA
>CAZHPN010000216.1:0-9390 GCA_964534375.1 uncultured bacterium
AGAAAAGGCATCCGGTGTTGTTTCACCACGGCGAAGGCGATCTCGCGGGCCGTGCGGGATCTCTCCGCAACGCGGGTCCGCCACGGTGTCTTCTCGCCCCTCCCTGCGTCGGGGAGGGGCGCGGCCACGCCGGGCGTGGCCGGGGGAGAGGTCTGCGCCCGCCGAGAAAGGATTAGGCAAATCCGCTTTTCCAAGCGTCGCCGCTCTTTATCCTAAAGCCTATGCCCCGACGCGGAGAGGGGCCAAAGGGGAGGACCCGCAGTCGTTGTCGGGTCAGCAAATAATCTCGCATAAGCCTCGAAATCCCTTTCGCAGGGGCAAGAAGTGATTCTTGCAAGAAGCTCAGCAGGCGAAGGCGAAATTGCGGGCCGTGCGGCGTCTCTTCGAATTCCGGGTCCGCAAGGGCGTCCGCTCGCCCCTCCCTGTGTCGGGGAGGGGCGCGGCCACGCGGTGCGTGGGCGGGGGAGAGGTCCACGCGAAATGCCGATTATCGAACTGTCATTTTTGCAAGAGGCTCATGTTTCAAGATGATTGGGCCTGGCGTCGCCAGCGAATTGCGCCTCGCTCACTGCTCATTGTTCACTGCCGTCAGGTTCTTCCACCGTCGCCAATCGCCACAGCCGTTTGTCGCCGCGGCCGTAATCCAGGTAAAGGTGCAAGCGCGCGCCGCCGGCGGCGAGCAGCTCGTACATCTTGCGGTGGCGCCGCGTGCGCCAGGTGCTCGCGCGGGCCGGCAGCGTGCCGTGCCCGGTGTCGAACCATTCCCGCTCGACGCGGACGATCGCCCAGCGCCGGTCGCCGACGGTCACGACGGCTGGCGCCGGCGGGTCGCCCGCCATTTCAACTTGTGCGGTACGGCCGACGAATTTGCGCATGTTCGCCTCTTCTTCGTCATGGTATCGCAGGGAGTCCGAACCGCAAAGGACGTTTCCGCGCTTGCCGGCGTTCGAGATTTCTCCCGCCGGCATTGATTCGGCAAAGCGCTTGCCGCTACACTCCGCGCTTTGAAGAAGGGTTCTCGCGTGGATCGGCCGCCAATCAAAAACGAGCTGCGGCGCCTCGCCCGGATCGTCCCGCTCCTGCTGTTCGGCGGGCTCCTGCTCGGCCTCGGCCTGGCCGCCCGCCAGGTCTTCGTCGACGGCGAATGGATGCACGGCTTGTGGCGCACGGCCGCGTTCGGCGGCGCCCAGATGCTGAACCGTACGCTGTTCTCGGCGTTTTCCGTCGCCGTGTTCGTTTATGTTGCGGCGGCCGCGCAGGTTCTGGCCGGACGCAGCCGCGCCGCGGCGCTGCGTTTCGTCGCCGGCTTTCTGCTGTTTTATCCGCTTTTTCTCACGCTGGCCTGGCTCTTCACCGACCGGGCGGCGACCGCGCTCAACCTGCGCGCCGCGAAACTGCCCGAATATCTCCGCCAGAGCCAGGATTACTCGCAGTACATGACGGACAATTACATCGCCTGGCTCGACCTCGGGCGGCTGCGTTTTCTGCTGTTTGACAAAGCCAGTTGGTTCTGGCCGTCGGCGGCGCTGGCCGCGATGTTCGGTCTGTGGTTCGACCGCGGGGTCGCGGCGCTGGCCGTCCGGCTGCGACGCCGCCGTTCGACGCAACCGGCGCCGGCGCCGCGCACGCCTGGGCGACTGGCGCCGGCGGCGGCGCTCTGCGCGGTCGTCGTGGCGGCGCTGCTGGCGAACATGGCGGCGCGCGTCGCGGCGACGACGAACCGCGAGGCAAGGCCGAATGTCATTGTGATCAGCCTGGATACGGTCCGCGCCGACCGGCTCGGCTGTTACGGCAAGGCCGGCGCCGGAACGGCGGCGCTCGATCGGCTGGCGAGCACGGGCGTCGTGTTCGAGTCGGCGATCAGCAACAGCAGTTGGACCCTGCCGGGCCACGGGGCCATGCTGACCGGCGTGCAGCCCACCTCGCTGGGCCTGTTCAAGGTGACCGATCGCCTCAACCCCGGCGCGTTGACGATGGCCAAGGTATTTCGCGAAAACGGCTTCGACACCGGCGCCGTGGTCAGTTATGTCCTGCTGGACAAGGCGTACGGCTTCGACCAGGGCTTCCAGGTTTTCGACTACCGCGACGTGCAGCCGGCGAAGACGGTGGTCGACAAGGCGATCGCGTTCATCGAGCCGCGCCAGGCGCGAAAATTTTTCCTCTTTTTGCACATGTACGACGCCCACTGGCCGTACGAGCCGAAAGAAGCCACGGCGCAGGAGTTCTGGCCGTCCTACATCGGGCCGGAACTGCGCCAGTTGATCAACACGGGCGATTGGGCGCAATTCGCGTTGCAGGTGATCAACGGCTCGCCGCTGCTCAACGACTACTGCGAGGCGATGTATCAGGGGAAGATCCACGACGTCGACGACGAGATCGGCCGCCTGCTGGCGTATCTTGTCAACAAAAAACTCATCGACCGGACGGTCATCGTCGTCACCGCCGATCACGGCGAGCAATTTCTCGAACATGGCCTGCTCGGCCACGGCCTGACCCTGTACGACGAGGAATTGCACGTGCCCTTGATCATGCGCTTTCCGCCCCTGTTGGCCGCCGGCGGTCGCGTGAAAGGGCAGGTGCAGACCCTCGATATCTTCCCGACAATTATGGACCTGGCGGGGCTCGACCCAAAAAAATACGCCTTTGCCGGCAAGGACCTGCTGCTGATGGCCGCCGCCGGGGCCGCGACCGCGCGGGCGATGATCGCCGAAACGAGCATGAGCGGCGAGCCGCGGTACGCGATGCGCAACGACCGCTTCAAGATCGTCACGCCGTTTGCGCTGGATTTCGGCAACGACCTGCGGATTCAACACCCGGAGGAAGTCTTCGATCTGCAGGCCGATCCCCGGGAAATAGAGAACCTCGCGCCGGGCCGCCCGAAGATGGCCGAGGCGCTGCGTTTGGAAATGGCCGAGCAGATGAAGGCGATTCGCCTCCCCCGCGGCGCCGGCGAATCGCTGGCGCGTTCGCAGGCCTTGTCGCCCGTCGAAATCGAACGTCTGCGCAGTCTTGGTTATATAAAATAACTATTGAGGCCCCGCATCGGCCGGCGAAAATCCCGAAAGTTCTTGGTGAAAAAGCGCCACTGGGCAGGGATCTCGCTCCACGAACAAAAAATGTTGATCTTGAAAAATGCAATTTTCGCAACGGAATGTTATTACTCAGTCTTGGACAAAGACGCTGTGCCTTGTAAAAAAATCGCGTAAATTCAACCCGTTAGAAGGAAGTCTGTGGAAATGCATGTGTTATCAATATGTTAAAGATTTACCGGCCGGCCGTTTTTTGACTTGACGGTGTTTCCCCGATGCGCTACGTTCTCATGTCATCTACCCGCTGGGTGGCGGGCAGAATCAAGATTGTTCGTTAACAGGACGATATGTTCGCAAACCAACTTTTCAGGAGGATAGGCAAGATGAATAAACTGTTCCTGTACGGCTTGTTGGGCGCCCTGGTTCTTTCGCTGGGCATGTTGTTTGCCTGCGGCAGCAGCAGCAGCAGCGGCGACGATGACACGACCCCGGTCGATGACGACACTTCGCCGACGGCCCCGACCTGCCAGAGTGTTTATGATGCGTTGTATCAAGATCCGCCGGCCGGCTGCGGCGACGCCTTGAAAGATTCCACGGGCGCCGACATTCCGGAAGCTTCGGTCGTCGCGGATTGCACCTCGAACTCGGACGGCTACGGCCTGACCGGTACGATCGCCCTGTGCATCATCGACAACCCGGGCAACTGCACGACCATCGAATCCTGCATCAACGCCGCTCTGAATCCGTAACGCTGTCGCGTTTCGACAACGCACACAAAAACCCCCGGGCCGCAAGGTCTGGGGGTTTTTTCTTGCCAGCGGTCTTTTTCGCCGCTACATTCAGGAAGAAGGAAAGAGCGTCATGTCAGATCGGGACGGCCGCAGTTGGAATGACGACGATCGACCGTCGTGGCGGGAACTCGACAAACGCCGCGATCGTTCGTCGCATCGCCCCAATGAAAAACCCGCCTTTGCCGGCGGCAAGAAACAGCAGGCGTACGCGCGCACGCTCGCACTGCACAACGCCGGCCAATTGTTCGTTCCCAAGAAAGACGCCGCGCAATTGCAGGCCGAGGCGGACCTGGCTGCCGCCAAAGGCACGCCGGGTTTTGTCGAGGCGGCCAAAGCGTTTATCGCCACATACGGCATCACGAAAGACTGGCGCGTGCACGTGCTGCTCGCGGCGGTCCCGGATTCCGAGGTGGCCGTGCCCGCGATCGAGGCGTTGGCCGCCCGGGCCGGTTCGCTCGACGCGTCGGAACTGCGCAATATCGTGGCGGCGCTGAAGACCGTCGCGATGACCGGCAAGACCAGGGCCCGCGTGGCCGCGAAGAAAGCCCTCGAAATCCTCGAGAACCTCGAATAACAACCGTCGGAGGAAAGACGATGAGCGAACCCTTGTTGCTCGCCCGCGACGAAAACGGCGCGCGCGTGTTCACGTTGAACCGTCCCGAGAAACGCAACGCCCTCAGTCTCGAGCTGCTGCACGAGATGGAGGAAGCCTTCGACCGCGCCGCCGAAGACGCGACCGTGCGCACGGTGATTATCGCCGGCGCCGGCAAAGGCTTTTGCGCCGGCATCGACCTGGGCTCGCTAGCCGGGGTCGCGATGGGCGTCACGCCGCCGCAATTCCGCCGTCTGGTGCACCGGCTGCAGGAAGTGCTGACCAAGCTCTCGCGCATGGAGAAGCCGTCCGTCGCCGTGTTGCACGGTTTCTGCCTGGGCATGGCCACGGAACTCGCGCTCGCCTGCGACGCGCGCCTGGCCGAGGCCGGCTGCGAAATCCACATCGCCGAAGCGCGCCTGGGCATGATTCCGGACGTCGGCGGCTCGACGCGGCTGGTGCGTGCGGTCGGGCTGCCGCGGGCCAAGGAACTGATCATGACCGGCAAGAGCATCGCCGCCGAGACCGCCGCCGCGTGGGGCCTCGTCAACGAACTGGTCCCGACCGGCCAGGGTCTGGACGCCGCGCTGCGGTGGCACGGCGAATACGCGAAATGCGGGCCGTTGGCCGTCGGCATGGCGAAGGTCGTGCTCGATCGCGCCTACGACCTCGACGCGTCGACCTCGATGATGTTCGAGGGGCTCGCCCAATCCACGCTCTACAACTCCGAAGACTTCCGCGAAGGCGTCATGGCGCGGATGCAGAAGCGCACGCCGGAATGGAAGTGCAAATAGACCGGCAGGGAAAAGTGAACAGTGAACAATGAACAGTGAACAGTGAGCAGCGGTCCAGCCTCTTGCAAAAATACCGCGTTTCGCGCGGCGACATGCCGCTTTCTAATTGGGGCGCGGCAAGCGGCGCCCCACCCAAGAAACCGCCGCGCCTCGCGCGGACCCGCCCCCGAAAAACGCTGGAAAACTAGTGGCGCGTGATTTTGCAAGAGGCTCTTCTGACTTCTAACTTCTGGTGCGGAAAACCGACCATCGACCACTAGTTTGCGGCCACTGCTCGCTGTTCGCTGCTCGCTGTTCGCTGCTCACTGTTCGCTGCTCGCTGTTCGCTGCTCATTGTTCGCTGCTCACTGTTCGCTGTTCGCTGTTCACTGAATGACGATTGGCGCGGCCGCCACGAGTGCTTATTTTAGGATCAATCGGCTCCGGACAAGCGGGAGGGGTTCCCATGGGCGAACCTTTGTGGCGGCCTTCGCCGGCGGTCAAGTCGCAATCCAACATGGCGCGGTTCATCGAATTCGTTAACGAGAAATTCCGGCTGCGCGTGGATTCGTACGCAGCGCTTCACGCGTGGTCGGTCGAGCGCGTCGCCGACTTCTGGGCGAGCGTGGCCGAGTTCGTCGGGATCAAGTTTTCGGCGCCGTACGCCGCGGTCGTCGAAGACCTCGACGTCTTCCCCGGAACCAGGTGGTTTCCCGGCGCCCGGCTCAACTTCGCCGAAAACCTGCTGCGTTATCGCGACGACCGGCCGGCGCTGGTCGCCCACGACGAGAGCGGCAAAACCGCCGAATTGACCTACGCCGCGCTGTACAACGCTGTCGCCCGGCTGGCGCGGGCGTTCCGCGCGAGCGGCGTCAAGCCGGGGGACCGCGTGGTCGGCTATATGCCGAACATTCCCGAGGCGGCGATCGGCATGTTGGCCGCGGCGGCGATCGGCGCGACCTGGGCCTCTTGCGCGACGGATTTCGGACCGGCGGCGGTGCTCGATCGGCTCGGCCAGGTGCAGCCGAAAGTTCTGCTCACCGTCAACGGCTACCATTACAAGGGCAAGGCGTACGACATCATCGCCAACGTGGCGAAGATCGCGCGGGACACGCCGTCGCTGGAAAAGGTCGTGCTGGTCGAGAACCTCGCGGAAACGGCAGACGTGGCCGGGGTTCCGCACGCCGTGCTCTATCGGGATTTTGTCGCCGGCGAGGCCGATCCGCCGCTTGAATTCGAGCCGACCCCGTTCGGCCACCCGCTTTACATCATGTTTTCGTCCGGCACGACCGGCCGCCCGAAATGCCTCGTACAAAGCGCCGGTGGGATTCTCATCAACCACTTGAAGGAACTCGCGATCCACTCCGACCTGCGGCGCGACGACCGCATTTTCTACATCACGAGCTGCTCGTGGATGATGTGGAACTGGCTGCTGAGCGCGCTGGGCGTCGGGGCGACGATCGTGCTGTACGACGGGAATCCGTTGCACCCCGACGACGGCGCGATGTGGCAACTCGTGCAAGACGAGCAGGTGACGATTTTCGGTTTATCGGCGAGCTATCTGAACGTCGTGCGCAAGGCGGGCGCCGAACCGGGCAAAACGCACGATTTGTCGCGGCTGCGCCAGATTTCGCAAACCGGCTCGCCGCTCTCGGCCGACGGCTTCGAATGGGTCTACCGGGCCGTCAAGGCCGACCTACACTTCAACTCGATCGCCGGCGGCACGGACATCAACGGCTGCTTCGCCATCGGCAGCCCGTATCAGCCGGTCTACGCCGGCCAATTGCAGGGGCCGGGGCTGGGCATGAAGATCAACGCCTGCAACGCGGCGGGCGAAGCGGTCGTCGATCAGGAGGCCGAACTCGTCTGCGAACTGCCCGCGCCGAGCATGCCGATTCGCTTCTGGGATGACCCGCAGAACGAGAAGTACCTGGCGGCCTACTTCCATTATTATCCGAACCGGAACGTGTGGCGGCACGGCGACTTTGTGATTTTTCACAGCGACACCGGCGGCATTTCGTTCCACGGGCGTTCCGACGCCGTGCTCAAGCCGTCCGGCGCGCGCATCGGCACCGCCGAGATTTACACGGTCATCGACCAGATCCCCGAGGTCCTCGACGCGCTGGCGGTCGGCCAGGATGTGGCCGGCGATCAACGCGCGCTGTTGTTCGTCAAGCTGGCGCCGGGCGTCGAATTGACGCCGGCGCTGGTCGGCACGATCAAGCGCCGGCTGCGCGAAGAACGGACGCCGCGGCACGTGCCGGCCCTCGTCCTCGCCGTGCCCGACATCCCCTACACGATGAACGGCAAGAAATCCGAAGCGCCGATTGCGAACATCGTCAACGGCCGGCCGGTGACCAACAGCGCCGCGCTCGTGAATCCCGAATGTCTGGCCTTTTACGAGCGGATTTTGCCCCAACTTCAGGCCGTCGCGCCCGAACGAAGCTGACGCCGGCTTCCCGGCGCGGCTCCTACGCCGCCGCGGTCGGCCAACCGCGGAAATATCCTGGGAGCGCGGGTGTCCCCACCCGCCCTGATCCGTTGTGGCGCAGCCGCCCTCGGCTGTGCTTCCTGGGACCGCCGGCTTCCCCGCGGCGGCGCCCGAAATATTTTTACCCGGGTGTTATTGACAAACCACTTTTACCCGGGTATTATTCAAGGCATGAACAACGAACACACTTTTACGGCTTTTGTCGGCGAGCGGTTGCTCGCCGCGGGCGACGCGACGAAGGTGCTGCGGCGAGCCAAAACGCGCTTCGACCGCGACCACGGCGCCGCGCTTCTCATTTTCGCAGACCAAAGCGGCAAGCAGGTCGATTTCGACCTGCGCGGCACGCTGGCCGACGTGCTGGCGCGCCTGCCCAGTCATCCGCTGTTCGCCGTCAACAAGACGCCGGCTGGGCCCGGACGGCCCAAACTCGGCGTGGTTTCGCGCGAGGTGTCGCTGCTGCCGCGGCATTGGGATTGGCTGGAAGAGCAGCCGAACGGCGCCTCGGCGGCGCTGCGCCGCCTGGTCGACGAAGCGCGCAAGCGCGACCCCGCCGGCGAACGCGCGCGCCGCGCCCGCGACGCCGCCAGCCGTTTTCTCACGGCCATGGCCGGGAACCTGCCCGGCTTCGAGGAGGCGTCGCGCGCCCTTTTCGCCAACGATGCGGCGCGGTTCGCCGACCTCACCTCCCGCTGGCCGAAGGACGTCCGGAAATACGCCGCGCAATTGGCGCACGGGTGGTTTCATCCGACGACGGATTTGGCCGAAGATCCGTGATCTCTGGTTTCAAGCATTTGCGCTTGAGCAATTATTAACCGCGCAGATTTCCTTGGAGCGCGGGTGTCCCCACCCGCCCTGATCCGTTGTGGCGCAGCCGCCCCCGGCTGTGCTTCCCGGGACCGCCGGCGTCCCGCCGGCCCAGGGACCGCCAGAGCCTGCCCTGAGCGAAGTCGAAGGGTCCCCGCCGGCGTTGCACTCGCTGGGAGCGCCTAGCCTGCCCTCGCGAAAGCGGGGGTCCCCGTCGGCGACGGAAAATCAATAAACGCCAACGAGGCCGTTGGCGCTCCCAGCAAGTTCCCCGCCGGCCCCCGGCCGTGCCGGCCGTTGCCGACATTATCATCGCGGCAGGCCCGCGTGCCTGCCCCCGGCCCGGGGTTGAAAACCCCGGGCTAAGATCATGCTGCCCCATGGGGACGCGGCGAAAACAGCCCCGGGTTTCGACCCGGGGCCCGAAAATTCGGACCTGTCGGTTGCGCCGCTTCACGCCCCGTGCGATCCGCACACCTTTGCCGCGGCGGCAAAAGTGTGCCACCCACCAGCCTTCTACCGATATCGCGATCGTAAAAGGGCCACCCCGACCCGGGTCCGAGTCGTGTACCCGCGTCGCCGAGGCAACCAGCGTTGGGGTGGCGGACTTTCGGCCAAGCCTGCGAGGCCGAAGGTGTGCGCGCGTCCTCTTTGGAAGGCACGTTCGCGCGGCGACCCACGTGCGGCGCAGCCCGGCCCGGCGCGGGACGGCGCCGCCGTCGTTCAACCGCAAAAATCTGTGAAATCTGTGGACTGCCCGATCCCCGGACCCCGAACCCCGAACCCCGGACCCCGGCCCCCGGCCCCGGAACCCGGAACCCGGACCCCGGCCCCCGGAACCCGGAACCCGGAACCAGGACCCCGGACCCCGACCGCCGCCCCCCGCGGCTTCGGCGCGTCTTGTCTGCCC
>CAZHPN010000217.1:0-9319 GCA_964534375.1 uncultured bacterium
GCCGCGTGAAATCTTTGCACCAGAACAAGAAACAAAGGAATAGTAGTACAGAGAATGCATGAAAAAACCCTCTGTATCCTCTGTGCCTCTGTGGTTCAAATTCTCAACCCTCCCGCCGGAAGCGGCGGTAGTAATGTATCCGCCCGACGGCATTCGCGAAGCCGGCCGCCAGATTCACCCACGGCGCCGCCCACATCCGCGCGCGGCGCAGCGGCGGGCCGAGCGCGGCGAGGCGCGGGACGTTCGCCAGGTCGGCGAGCAGCCATTTCCACGGCGACAACAGCGCGCGCGCCAGCGTCCAGGCGTTTTCCTCGCCGCTTTTCATGCCGAAACGCACGGTGCTGCCGCGTTTGTGCATGGTGCGCAGGAAATCGCGCAAGCCGTCGACCTTGAGGTGCGTGGTGACCGCGCCGGTCGTGCGCCGCAGGCGAAACCCGGCGTCGAGCAGCCGCCGCGTCAGGTCGGCGTCGGCCCCGTGCAGGAACGACTCGTCGAAGCCGCCGACGGCGACGAGCGCCGCGCGGCGGATGGCCATGTTGTTGCCGTTGAGGCAGACGCCGGCGTACGGCGGCGCGAGATCGGCGCCGCGTTCGAACTCGTGTACGTAGCGCAGCACCTTCGCCAGTTCCACGGCCGTCCGCTCGCCGGGCAGCAGGTTGCCGCCGACGCCGTCATAGTCGCCGAGTTCCGCCAGCAGGTCGTCGATCCACGACGGGGGCACGACGCAATCGGCGTCGGTGAAAAGCACGATCTCGCAGCCTTCCGCCGCTTTGATGCCGGCATTGAGGGCGGCGGGGCGGCCGACGTGGGGGAGGCGGAGGATCTCGACGGCCGGGATTGGGGACTGGGGATTGGGGATTAGGGAATTTCGGGGCGCGTCACGCGGAGCCGCGGAGACCGCCGCAGAGGATGAGCCGGCCGGACTCTGCTCGGTTCTGTCCGTCGGAGCCTGTCCCGAGCGCAGTCGAGGGGTGTGAGGCCCGACAATCCGCATTCCGCATTCCGCATTCGCAATTGTGGCGTCGTCGCTTCCGTCGTCGACCACGATCACGCGCGCGTTCTCCCCCCCGCGGCAGGCGAGCAGCGACTCGACCGTCCGGCCGATGGTTTTTTCCGCCCGATAGGCGGCGACGACAATGGCGAGCTTCGGCAACTTTTCCCGCCCTCCGGCAGTTATGTTGCACTTTGCGCGCTGGGGTGGGGACGGTCAAGAAGGCGGGGCGCGCCGGGAGGAATGACCCCGGGCAGGAACCCGGGAGGTTTTGGGGGATGATTTGCGATCGGAACGGCGTGGTTGCCCTATCGGTTGACGAAAGAAGCCATATTCCCGCCTTCCATTGTGCTAAAATCTCGCCGGTTTTTTCAGAAGGCGCGGCGATGACCCGCAAAATTCAGATTGGTTTGTTGTTTTTCACGATCGCGCTGGCGTTTTTCGCAGTGGCGCGGTTGAGCCCGTTCAATTACATCGACGACGCCTTTATTTCCTTTCGCTATGCGGAAAATCTGGCCCAGGGCCACGGCCTGGTTTTCAACATCGGCGAACGCGTCGAGGGTTACTCGACGACGCTCTTCGTGTTGCTGCTGGCGGCGATCGGCCGGCTGACCGGGTACATCCCGATCGGCGGTATGATTCTCGGCGTGCTGTTCCATGCGGCGACGGTGGCGATGACCGCCGTTTTCCTGCGGCGGTTCGTCGGCGAACCGTTCTGGCGGCCGGCGCCGATCTTCGCCCTGGCTTTTCTGACGTTTCACCCGATCGGCGTGGCGTACGCCGAGTCGGGCATGGAGACCAGCCTCGCGGCTTTTCTCACGGCGCTGACGGCTTATTTCGCGACCGCGGCGTCGCAGGCCGAGCGGCCGGCCCGGCCCGCGGCGGCGGCGGGCGCGGCGATGCTGGCGCTGGCGCTGACGCGACCGGAGATGATCGTCTTGGCGGCGCCGCTCGCCATCTGGCTGTGGCGCGGCGAGCGGGGCGGCCGTCTGCGGCGGACGCTGCCGTTCGTCGGGATTCTGGCCGTGGGAACCGTCGCCTTTGAAATTTGGCGCCACGCGTATTTCCACGAGTGGTTGCCGAACACGTATTACGCCAAGGCCGCCGGCGCCGGGCTTTCGTTGATCTTCAAGGGCCTGAAATATTTCGGCCGCTATCTGATGACGACGTGGTTCCCGCTAGCGCTCGTGCCGCTGGCGATCTTGCTTTGGCGAAACAGCGCGGCGGCCCGCGTCCCGCGCTGGTGGTGGGGCCTGGGCGCGGCGGCGCTGACGCATATCGCAGCGGTGATCTGGGTCGGCGGCGACCATTTTCCGCTCTCGCGCTTTTTTGCGCCGATCACGCCGTTGCTGTTGATCCTGCTGGTGCAAGGTTGCCAGTCCGCCGACGAAATCCTGGCGGCGCGCCGGGCGTCGTGGGCGCCGGCGAAACAGCAGGCGGCGCGTTGGGCGATTGGCGCGCTGCTGCTGCCGGCGACGATTTTCACCGCCATGGTTTTTCCGAACGAGGGGATCATTTTCATCCGCCTGGGCGTGCTGGCGTCGAATTGGTGCGGCATCGGCAAGGAACTCGCGCGAGATTTTCCGCCCGGCACGAGCGTCGGCCTGGTGCCGATCGGCGCAATCGGCTTTTGCTCGAAGCTGCCGATCGTCGATCTGGTCGGGCTGACCGACAAAACGATCGCGCGCACGCCGGCCGACCTCGCCGGCGCCCTGCCCGGCCACGGGCGGCGCAACAGCCGCTACGTTTTGACGCACAAGAAACCGCAGATCATCCTGACCAGCGTGCGCTGCGTGCCGTGGCCGGTTCCGCCCTGGGTGGTGCGGCGCAGCCTCTACCAGCCGGCGGATCTCGACCTCGTGCAGCAACTGCAATTTATGAAGGATTACGGATTTCATCGCTTGCACATGAAGGCCGGATATCTGCATTATTACAGTCGTCGCGATTTCGAGACCGCGGAAACGAATCCGGCGCCGTACCCCGTGCCCGGCGTCGAGTCGCCGTTCCCGCCGGAGGAGCCGGCGAAGTACGGCAGCCTGCTCGATTTCATTCGCAACGAGCGCCGGGGCGGCCTGGGCCTCAAATGGTGGGGGATTTGGTAGATGGCGATCCGCAAAGTGGGCATTTACATCAAACGCAACAAGCCGGAGGCCGGCGCGCTGGCGCGGCAATTGCTGACGAGTGTGCGCCGCCGCGGCCTGGAAGCGCTGGTTCCCGAACCGGAAGCGGCGATGTACCGGCTCGACAGCGGCCGGCCGACCGAAGAGGTCTTCGCCGAGAGCGACTTGCTGGTGGTGCTCGGCGGCGACGGCACGTTGCTGGCCGCGGCGCGACTGCTCGGTGGACGGCAGACGCCGATCCTCGGCGTCAATCTGGGCGCGATGGGCTTCATGACCGAGATTCGCCAGGAGGAACTCGACGAGGCCCTCGACCTGACGCTGCTGGGCAAGGCGCGGATCGTCGAACGCATGCGGTTGGCCGCCGATTTCCACTCGGGCGGCGAGGTGATTCCGTACGTCGTGCTCAACGACGTGGTCGTCACCAAGAGCGCCCTCGCGCGCATCTTCGATTTGCGCATCACGGTCGACGACAAATATATGAACACGCTGCGCGCCGACGGGCTGATCGTCGCCACGCCCACCGGCTCGACCGCTTACAACCTCTCGGCCGGCGGCCCGATCATGCACCCGCAGACGAAGGGCCTGGTCATCACGCCGATCTGCCCGCACATGATGACCAACCGCCCGATCGTCGTGCCGTCCACCGTGAAAATCGAATTCGAGCTGCTCGAAGACGCGCCGGTCTACGTCACGTTCGACGGCCAGGAAGGCCACGAAATGCACGAAGGCGACCGCATCGTCGCCGCCGCGTGCGACAAGCCGGTGCTGATGATCAAAAGCCCGAGCCGCACCTATTTCGAGGTCCTGCGGCAGAAACTGCACTACGGAGCGCGCTAGCCGATGCTGCGGGAATTGCAGGTGCGCCGGCTCGCCGTCATCGACGATCTGCGCGTCGAGTTCGGCCCCGGTTTGAACGTCCTCTCCGGCGAAACCGGCGCCGGCAAATCGATTCTCGTCACCGCGATCGGCCTCGCGCTCGGCTGGCGCGCCGCGGCCGATATGATCCGCACCGGCTGCGACGACGCCGAGGTCGTCGCCGTCTTCGACAACCCCGGCGGCGAGACCGCGGCCGCCTTGCGTGAGTTGGAAATCGCGCCCGCCGCGGAGATTCGCGTCGAGCGGTTCATTCAATCGGCCGGCCGCAACCGCGTGGCGATCAACGGCGCCGCGGCGCCGCTCGCCGGCCTGCGCCGCGTCGGCGAGACGCTGCTCAATCTTTACGGCCAGCACGAGGCGCAAGGCCTGATGCGGCCCGAAAGCCACCTGCATGTTCTCGACGAATACGCCGGCCTCGGCGCCGACCGCGAACGCGTCGGCGAACTGGCGCGCGCGCTGAAGGCGGCCGACGCGCGGCTGGCGGAGTTGCGGCGCAAAGAGGCCGAACGCGACGCGCGGCTGGGCTATCTGCGCTACTTGATGCAGGAGATCGATGCGGCGGCATTCGCCGACGGCGAGGACGAGCAGCTTGCGATTCGGGTCAAGGCGTTGGCCAACGCCGAGCACCTGCTGCAGCTCGCGCATCGGCTCAGCGACGAGTTGTATGATCGCGAAACCGGCTCGCTGGCCGAGATTGCGGGCGAACTGCGCCGCGAGGTCGAAGCGCGGCTGGACGTCGATCCGCGCCTCGCCCCGATCGCCGCGGGCCTGCAGGAAATGGCGGCGCTGGCCGACGATCTTGCGTCGCGCGGGCGCGACTACGCCGAGGAGTTGGAGTTCGATCCGGCGCGGCTGGCGCAACTCGAAGACCGCCTGCAGGCGCTGCGCGAATTGAAGAAAAAATACGGCGGCTCGCTGGCGGAGGTGCGGCGGACGCGGGCGGCGGCCGAGACCGAAGCGGCGGCGCTGGAACAGCTCGCCGGCGACATTCAGGGCGCCGGCGCGGAGCGGCTGCGGCTCGTGGCCGCGCTGGGACAGGCGGCGGCGAAGCTGACTGAAGCGCGGCGCGCCGCCTCGGGGAAAATGGCGCGCGAGGTCGAACGCGAACTGGCCGATCTGGACATGGCCGGCACGAAGTTCGTCGCGCCCGTCGAGCCGCTCGCCGCAGGCGGCGTCGAAATCGACGGCCGGCGCATCGACGAAACCGGCGCCGACCAGATCGAGTTCCTCATCAGCGCCAACGTCGGCGAACTGCCGCGCGCGCTGGCGCGCATCGCCAGCGGCGGCGAACTGTCGCGGCTGATGCTGGCGATCAAGCGCGTGCTGTCGCGGCATTTTCCCGTGCCGACGCTGATCTTCGATGAAATCGACGCCGGCGTCGGCGGCGCCCAGGCCGAACGACTCGGCCGCAAATTGCAAGAAACCGGCCGCGACCACCAGGTGCTGTGCATCACGCATTTGCCGCAGATCGCCGCCCTCGCCGACGCGCATTACCTCGTGGCCAAGACCATCCGCAAAGGCCGCACCGTCGCCGCCGCGACCCCACTCGACGAACCCGAACGCGTCGAGGAATTGGCCCGCATGCTCGGCGGGGAGACCGTGACCGCCGCGGCCCGGGAAGCCGCGCGCGCGTTGCTGTTCAGCGCGGCCGGCGCGGCGAGGCCGGCAAGGCAGAGGAAATAGCGGCGGATTATGTGTCCTTTATCGGACCGTCGCGATGTGCTAACTTTCGCTCAGGAGAATGGAGTCATGGCCCGAACAAAGGAAGAAATTTTTGCCGTTTTGGATTCTCACATGGAAACCATCAAGGGTTTCAGCGTGAGGAGCCTGTCGCTTTTTGGTTCCGCCGTACGCGGCGAAGCAACCGCGGACAGCGACTTGGATTTCGTCGTTGAGTTTGACAACCTCACCTTCGATAACTACATGGATTTGAAGTTTTTTCTTGAGGACCTCTTTGCCAGCACCGTGGATTTGGTCATCGAGGAGGACATCAAGCCGCTGCTGCGGCCGATCATCTCTCGGGAAATGATTCATGTCCCGGGATTATAAGCTGTACTTCAACGAGATTCTCCAAGCGATCCAGGATATCCGCGAGTTCGTCGACGCCCAAAGCTTCGCCGACTTCGAGCAAGACAAAAAGACCCTGCACGCTGTCTTTCGGAATATTCTGGTGATCGGCGAGGCGGCAAAAGCGATCCCCGACGAGTTCCGCGCACGCTGTCCGGAAGTCCAATGGAAGAAGATCGCGGGGGCGCGGGACTATCTTGTTCACCATTATTTCGCAATCAACGTCCGCATTGTGTGGGATATCATTCAATACGAACTGCCCGCCTTGGAGCAGGCCATTCGAGAGATTATGTCGGAAGCGTGAGCCGGTCGGTTAAGATTGCAGGGCTGCTTGCCCCGGCCCCACTATCCAGCGGTTTCTTGTTTTTGTGCCGAGAATTCCAGGCCGCTCCCGCAGCGCCCAATTTCGCCTGGGAAATATGGGAATCATAGGACTTATGGGACTTATGGGACCTATGGGATCGTCGACGTCACACCCGTCCGTCGCTCGGCTGGGCCGGGACAGACAGACTGACTCCGCGCCCATTCATTTCGCATTCCGCGTTCCGCATTCGAAAATTCGGTTGCGCCTTTGCTGCGCCCTCCGTGTCCTTCCTCTGTGCCCTTTGTGTTTAGAGTCAACTACCCTCAGCGCGCCAAGCGCGCGAGGAGCCGCAGATCGCCGGCGAACGCTTTATCGCCGCCCGGCACTTCCAAAATTTTCGGCACGCCGAAGAAGCGCGGTTCGTGGAGCAGCCGCGCGAAGAAATCCTGGCCGATCTTGCCTTTGCCCAGCCGCGCATGGCGGTCGCGATGGCTGTTCCATTCGCCGAGGCTGTCGTTCAGGTGCCAGCAGCCGATCTTGGCCAGGCCGATCGTGCGCTCGATTTCGTCGATCAGCCGCGCCAGGCTGTCGGGTTCGTGCAGCGGCTGGCCGGCGGCGAAGAGGTGGCAACTGTCGAGGCACACGCCGAGACGTTCCGGCCGCGGGTGATGGTCGATGAGCCACGCCATGTCGGCGAGATCCGCGCCGACCGTGCCGCGCCCGCCGGCGGTCGTTTCGAGCAGAATCGTCACCGGGACGCCGGCCGTGCGGCGCACGACCTCCTTTAGCGCCGCGAGCACGCGCCGCCGCCGCTCGGCGAGCGAGGCGTCGCCGCCCGCGCCGGGGTGCAGCACGAGGCGGTCGATGCCCAGCAGCGCGCAACGCTCGATGTCGTCGGAAAACACGTCGATGCTGCGCCGCCAGAGATCGTCGCGCGCCGAGGCCAGATTCAGCAGGTAGATCGCGTGCGCCACCGCGGCGACGATGCCGTGCGTCGCACGCGCCGCCGCAAACTTCGCCGCGCGGTCCGACGGGATGGGCGAGGCGCGCCACATCCGCGGGCTGCGGGTGAAAATCTGCATCGCCGTCGCGCCGAGCCGGCGCGCCTTCTCGGGCGCCTTGTCGACGCCGCCCGCGTCGGTGACGTGGCAGCCGAGCGGCCCGGCGGGGCCGTCATAGCGCGGGGCGTAGCGAGGCTTGGGCGATATTTTCATTATTATCGGTCGTCCACAGATTTCCCAGATTATGGGGATTTGGCTTGGAACATGCAAAGCATTCTGCGCCGCCCGTGTAGTCTATGTACAGACCGTCATTTACTCAACTTTTTCGGCGGCGACCGGATCGTCGACGAACAGCGCCAGCAGCAGGTCGTCGATTTCGCGGGCGCCGGCGACCTGCACGTGCCGGCGGAGCTTGCCTTCCAACGTAAAGCCGAGCGAAAGCACCAAGCGCAGGCCGGGGTTGTTGGCCTCGCGCACCTGCACTTCGATCTTGTGGACGCCGGGCGTGCGGCGCGCCCACTCCATCGCCTGCCGCGCCAGTTCGCGGCCGATGCCGCGCCGGCGATGGTGATGTTCGACCATCAGCGTCAGGATGCGGATGTGCGCGAGGGCGTCGAGCGGGCCGGTTTCCAGCGCGGCCATGCCGACGATGCGCTCGTCTTCGGCGGCGACGAGGAATAGCCGGTTGCGCCGGTTGGTCGAATTGCGAATGCGCACGCGGATGTCCTCGGCCGAGATTTCCTTCGGCGCCTCGATCAGCACGCCTTCCTCTTCGGCGACCGTCGACATCAAGCGGTGCACTTGATCGGCGTCCACCGGTCGGGCGGCCCGATAAATGATTTGAAATTCATTCATTGCGTGCAATTTATGGGAATGCGCGCCGTCTGGCAAGCACGAGCCGCGACGAGAAAAGGCCGGCCCTTTCGAGCCGGCCCGAGTCCGGAGGGACAATATGGGTTACGATGCCGGGAACCACGCATCGCTGGCGTTGGACAAGGTGGGCGCGCCGGCCCAGTCGAAGGAGTAGCCGCCAAGCACGGTGTCCGTGCCCGCGATGCTCGCCGGCGCGATAAACGACTCGGCCCAGAGGTCTTCAATGGTCGGCGAGAAAACCTGATCCGGACCGACGGTGATGCCGGTCCAGACCAGCCCCTGACCCCAAATCTCGCCTGAGACATAACCGGCTTGGAACACAGCCCACACATTGCTGTCGGACACGGTCATGCCGGTCCACACCAGGCCCTGGCTCCAGATGATGTTCTCGCCGGTCGCGGCATTGACCGTGACGGGCGAAATGTTCGCGGTGGTCGCCCACGCGCTGCCGGCCCGCAGGTTGTACGTGTTCGCGCTGACGGATTTCGCCAGCGTCGCGGCGCCCGGCGGGTCGATCAGACCTGCGCCTTCGTCGATCGCCGGCGCCGGCACGCAAGCCGGGTTGCTGCGCCAATTGACGTTCGTGTAGCACGAGACCGGCACGGTCGCGGGAAACAGCGGCTGCGCGGTCGCCATCAGAATCGCCTTGACGCTGTTGGGCGTCAGCGACGGATTGGCCTGGAGCAGCAGCGCCGCGGCGCCGGCGGTCAGCGGCGTGGCCATGCTGGTGCCGCTCATCACGAAGTATGAAGCGTTCGCGGCGCCGCAGGGGCTGCCGCCGAACTGGCAGGCGTTGACGATGTTCGCCGGATAGGTCGTGGCCAGCGTGCTGCTGCGGGCGAGCGCCGAGATGACGCCGACGCCCGGGGCGACGACGTCGGGTTTCGGCAGGCCGTTCCACGCGGTCGGCCCGCGCGAGCTGAAGTAGGCCACGTCGTCGTTGTCGCCGTTTTGATCGTGCAGGCGGATCGCCGTGCCGCGGCTGTCGCTGGCGCCGACGGTGATCGCACCGGGCGTGATGCCCGGTCGATTGCCGGAAACCGCCCGCCCGTCGATCGACCAATGCGATTCCGAGTCCGTGTCCATC
>CAZHPN010000218.1:0-9225 GCA_964534375.1 uncultured bacterium
GATTTTATCATCGATGACGAGACGTGGGCGATTCGTTATCTGGTCATCGATACGCGGAACTGGTGGCCGGGGAAAAAGGTGCTGATTTCGCCGCAATGGATCGAACGGGTTAGCTGGGGCGAGTCGAAAGTATTCGTCAATCTTCCCCGCGAGGCCATCGAGCATTCGCCGGAATACACGGAAGCGTCTCTGCCGACGCGGGATTACGAGGCCGCGCTGCACCGGCATTACAATCGCCAGGGATACTGGGTCGATGAAACGGGCGTCCAATTCAAATAGCGCTTGGGCCCGATTGACAAAAAACCATGTGAATGTCCGGCGACGCAACCGGGCGGTTCGTGCCGCGTGACGGACGATTGTTTGAACTCCAGTTGCAGGGACGATTCTTCGTGCGGCGGTTGCGCCCATCTGGGCGGACCTGGGCCGGGCGGCGAATACTGGCCGGCTGAAATCGCCGGCGCCGGCCCCTGGTATTGGTCGTCCTCGCCGATCATGGACAACGAACTGGACCGGTGGGGCGTCAACTTCGACGATGGCAGTATCGCCGGCGGCCGCACCGACGACGGCGGGCCGGTACGGTGCGTGCGTCGGACCGCCAGTCGCAAAAATCCCTGATTCGGCCGCTTCACAAATTCTCGCGTCGCCGCTTGGCGCCGCGCTTCCTCATTTTGATCGAAACCTCATCATATTGATGGCGATGGTCCATGTCGCACGCGGCCCGGTTTTTTCGGAACGCCGCGAATTCAGGCACTTACGCGAGCGCAGAGATATGGCACGACGTTTGCGTTAGGAATCGGAAATGAAATCCGAAACACCATAAAAGGAGGATTCAATGAGACACGTATCGAAGTTCGGGATTCTGTTGTTTGCCGCGGTCATCGCGACCGCCGCCATCGCCGCGGGATGCGCCAGCGCACCGCTGCACACCGAGGGGTCGACGTCGGGGATTCGATCCGCCGAAGTGGCCGGCTCGGCCACCGTGCCGCAGGCGACGCTGCACGTGCAACTGGCCAAAGAGGAAGTGGACGCCGCCAAAGCGCTGGACGTGAAAGGTCAGAAGGCGCAAGCCGCGTCGATGTTGTCGCGGGCCGAAGCCGACGCCGAGCTGGCCGTGGCGCTCGCCAAGGGCGACACCGAGAAAATGGAAGCCGACAAGGCGATGCAGCGCGTGCGCCAACTCCGGCAAGACAACCCGTGAACGAACGAAAGGAACACTTCATGAAACCGATGCAATTGTCGATCCTCGTCGCGATTGTCGCGATCGCCGCGCTCTTCGCCGGCTGCGCCACCGTGACGCCCAATGAACTCATCAACGCTCGCGCGGCCTACGAGCAGGCGAGCAATAGTCCGGGAGCGCCGCTGGTGCCCGCGGAAATCCACAAGGCGCATGACGCGCTCGATTCGGCGGAGCAGTCCTTCGCCAAGGACTCCGATTCGTACAAGACGAAAGACCTCGCTTATGTCGCCGAACGCAAGGCTGAATTGGCCCAGGCGCTAGGCGTTTCGGCCGTCGACAACGCCGCCAAAGCCAAAGCGGACGCCGATTTTGCGGCGAAACAAGCCCAGATCGTGACGAAAACGAAGTCGGACCTGGCGGCGACGCAGTCGGAATTGTCGGCGGCGCTTGTGGCGCTGGCGGCGAAGGAAGAAGCCCGCGGGATCGTCATTACGCTCTCGGGCGGCGTCCTCTTCGAAACCGCGAAGTGGGACTTGCTGCCCTCGGCGCAGACGAAGCTGGACCAGGTGGTCGCGGCGCTGCTCGCGGGCCCCAAGCGCAACATCATTGTCGAAGGCAACACCGATTCGCAGGGTTCCGAATCCTACAATCAGGGTCTCTCGGAGCGTCGGGCCGCCTCGGTCCGCGATTACCTTGTGGCGCACGGCCTGCCCGCCGATCGTATCCAGTCGATGGGCAAGGGCAAAGACAACCCGATCGCCGACAACGCGTCGCCTGAGGGGCGAGCCAATAACCGCCGCGTCGAGATCATCATTCAACCCGGCGCTCACGCATCGAATTAGCAGGAGAAACGCATGAACCAAGATCAAGCCAAGGGCAAATGGGACCAATTCATCGGCCGGGCGAAGAAGGCCTGGGGCGAACTCACGGACGACGACTTCAAAAGGGCCGAAGGATCGCAGGACAAACTGTACGGCATCATCCAGGAGAAGTTCGGCGACACCAAAGAAGCGATCAAGGCGAAGCTCGACAAGCTTCACCTGAACTAGCCCCAGACCGCCGGGCGGCCCAGGGGCGAAGCGCAAGGCGCCGCGCTCTTGGGCCCTCGGTGACGCCGGCAAGGGAAAGGCAAGAAGATGAGACACACGATACTGGTCCTCGCGTTCGTCCTAGCTGTGGGGTTCGTGGCGGGCTACGTGGCGACCGATCGGGCCGCCGCGGCCGCGCCGAACCGCGGCGAAACCGCCGGGGCGCCAGGCGACGCGGCCACGCCGGACGCGAAAGATACCGAGCAAAAGATCAAGGACTGCACCTTCGCGCAAAAGGCGGAATTCGTCGCCGAGGCGAAAAAAGACCTGGCCGCGACCAAGACAGAGATGGATCGCCTGTCCGCCAAAGTCGATAAAGCCAACGGCGCGGCAAAGGCCGACGCCAAGGTCAAACTCGCGGCCGCGCGCGCGAAATGGGTGGAGGCGAAAAAGCAACTGGACCGGGCCGAGAGCGCCACCGAAGCCGACTGGAACGACGTGAAAAACAGTTTCACGAAGTCCTACGACGAGACCAAGGACGCCTTCGGCAAGGCGCGTCAATGGATCAGCGACAAGATCGCGCCGTGACAACGACCGGAGAAAATTATGACACCGAAGGGCCGCAAAGACACAGCCCGGGGACCGCTGGAACCGAATGTGGACAAAATGGAAGCGCAACTCACGGTGTGGGCCGCGAAAATCGACGGCCTCTCGGCCAAGGCCGGGCACGCCGGCGTGCGGGCCGGGATCGAATATCGCTTGAGCATCGACGATTTGAAGGCCAAACGCGTTCTCGCGCAGGCGAAAGTCGACGAGTACAAGGCGGCCGGGCGTGATAAGTGGGAGGGGCACCAGGCCGGCATCGAGCTGGCCTGGAGCGATCTCGAAGACGCTTTTGCGGAATTGAAGCTCTAATTGTTCGAGCGGTTCAAGCTGCTGCGACCGGCGCCGCAGCTTGGGCGTGCGCATTCACCCGCGTGCCGCAAGTCACGCAGAAAGGTTCGATTGTGAAACGACGGACAGCAATCGTCTTATTGGCAATGGCGTCGACGCTGGTCGCTGCCGTTACGGCGGCGGCGCAGGATTCGCCGTCGACGTTGCCATGGTTCATGATCACCGTCCGCCCCGAATTCGGCGCCGGCGGCGGCAATGTCGATTTGGATTGGAATTCCGGCGGCCGCTTCGGACACCACGACGAAAAGCCGGCGATTCAGGGCGCCGGTTGGGGCGGTCTGGCGATCGAGCCGTTCTTCCTGCCGACGAGCGGTCGCGGTTTTATCATCTCGCCGCTGTTGTCGTTCGGCCGCGGTTCGGGGACTTTCAACAACGTCGGCACGAACGTCGACGGCCAGAACGTGATGTATTCGCAGTGGCTGATGGCAGTCGGCCTCGGTTACCAATGGTATTTCGGCGCCACAAAAGCCACGAGTTTGTACCTCATGGGCCACCTCGGCGGCGGCCAGGTCACGCTCGCCGTTGACGATCGCGGCGGGTGGCAAACATCCAATCCGATGGCGATGGGGTATCTCGACGTCACGATCGGCGCCCTCCACCGCTGGCGAAACGGCTTCGTGCTCGGCGGCGCGATGATTTTGAGCGGCGAGAACTTCGACAGCTATGATGTCCCGACCAACAGCGGAAATTTTTGGAACGTGGGCGCGACCGGCAACATTGCGATGTGGCGGCTGGGCGTGATGCTGGGTTACGCGCTCCACTGAATGACGCGCGGCGGCGCCGATCGGCGATATCTGGGTCCGACACGCGTCGGCATCAAACGAAAACGGCAAGGAGAAAGGAAATTCGTATGAAACTGATGAGTATGAAACCGGGAGGGATGACCGGGCCATTCGCGCCGCGGGCGACGACAACCGCCGCCATCGACGCCACGCGAGCCTTATTGGGTTTGGGGACGATGATCGGGGGCTTGCTCGGCCCCGGAGCCCTGATTCGCGGCTTGCTGGGCGACGGAAACCGGCTCGGCGCCCCGTTTCCTCTCATGTGCGTTGAAACCGTCACTCGGCAGGAATGACCACGAAGGTAGTCAACGACGCCCTGAAAATCGCGATAAACCGATGGCCGTTTCCCCGCGGTGACGGCGGCGGAGCGCAAAGGCGGCTAAGCCACGCCGCAGCTGTCCTTCATTTTGATCGGTATTGAATCAAAATGATGTGATTTTCCAACGTCCTATTCGGCCGATCTTCTCCAGGAAGTAAGAAATTTCAGCAACTTACGCGAACGCATCGATCTGGCACGACGCTTGCGAAGGACCGGGCGGAGCCGACCCGGGCACCTATGGCAAACCAAGCCTTGGCAAACCGAAAAACAGGGGCAACCGCATGGAAATGATCGGTGAAGCGCACGAAACGGCAACGTTTGGCACGTCGATCGCCTGGGGCGAAATGGGCAAGGGCGAACCGCTCGTGCTGCTGCACGGGCTGGCCGATTCGCACCGCACCTGGCGCCGTGCCGCGCCTTTTCTGGCCCGGCGCTTCCGCGTGCTGATGCCCGACCTCGTGGGCTACGGCTACTCGGGGCGGCCCGACGCGCCCTACACGCTGGCGTGGCATGCGCAGGCGCTGGCGTCGTGGATGGAGGCGATCGGCGTCGAGAAGGCGCACATCTGCGGCCACTCGTTCGGCGGCGGCATCGCCCAGTGGATGGTGATGGACCAGCGGAGCAAGATCGACCGGCTGGCGCTCGTTTCGGCGGGCGGGCTCGGGCGCGAAGTCGGCATGGGGCTGCGATTTGTGTCGTTTCCCATGGTCGGGCGGCGGATCACGCCGTTGGTGATGCGCTTTGTCGCGCCGGCCGTTCTGAGGTTTTCGCCGGAGGTTTTCGGCCACATGGAACCCGAAGAGCGGCGGCGTTTTGTCCGCATCGGCCGCATCCCGGGCACCGACCGGGCGTTTCAGCGAAGCGTCGAGGGCGTCATCAACTTCTTCGGCCAGTATATGCAGACGGTCCAACGGGCGCACGAGATCGCCGACTTGCCGCCGGTCGCGCTGTTCTGGGGATCGAAAGATCCAATCATTCCGGTCCGTCACGGCCAGGCGGCAGTGGCGCGGTCGGATGGCATCACCCTCACGACTTACGAGGGTTGCGGCCATTTCCCCCATCTCGATCTCCCCGAGCGGTTCGCCGCGGACGTGATCGAGTTCCTGACCGATCCGAACCGTCCCGCCGCTCGCTACCGGCCGCTGACGTGCGGGCCCCAGTCGAATGCCGGCTGAATCTCGACCTCGCGAAGCAGACCAGGGCTGACGTTTGGATCGCCGCCGGCGGTCTGGATCGCATCATTTTGATCGACGCCGGATCATATTGATGGATGTCAGCCGGCGCTCTTCCGGGCCGGCCATCGGCGGAAGGCCGAAAATTCACGCACTTACGCGGACCCGGCGTAATGGCACACCCTTTGCGAAAAGGGACACGGTGTGGAGGAGAAGACATGAGAAACGACGCTGAATTTCCCGCACGCGGTCACGCGGGCGAGACGGAACTGGTTCCCGGCCGGCCGCGCAAACTGATCTTAATCGAGCCCAAGCCGCCGGGCTACCACATTTTCTCGAAGTCGAAATTGCCGCGCTTGGGAACGGTGCTGCTGGGCGCGATTGCCCGCGATCTCGGATGGGAAGTGCGGATTTACGTCGAGGACATTGCGCCCATCGACTATCGCGACGCCATCAACGCCGATGTCGTGGGCGTCTCGACCATCACCACTACGGCGACGCGCGCCTACGCCGTCGCCGACGGCCTGCGCAAATTTGGCGTGCCGGTGGTCATCGGCGGCCCGCACGTCACGTTCCTGCCCGAGGAAGCGCTCGCGCATTCCGACTACGTTGTGCGCGGCGAAGGCGAAGCGGCCTTTCCGGCCCTGCTCCGGGCCATCCGCTGGGGCGGGCGCGTCGACGACGTGCCAAATCTATCGTGGCGCGACGAAGGCGGCGTGGTGCGCCACAACCCGCTGGCGCCGGCGATCGAGGATCTCGATTCTCTCCCCTATCCGGATTTCAACCTGATCGTCGGCTGGCGGCAAGCGAAGAGCTTCGGACGCCTGCCGATCATACCGGTGCAGACGTCGCGCGGCTGCCCCTACGGCTGCTCTTTCTGTTCGGTCATCCCGATGTTCGGTCGCAAGTATCGTTTCCGTTCGGTCGAAAACATTCTTGGCGAACTGGAACGGTACGCCGATCAGCCGCATTACGTCTTTTTCTACGACGACAACTTCACCGCCAACCGCGACCGCACCAAAGAACTGTTGACGCGGGCCGCGCAGAAGCCGGGCGTGCTCACCAAATGGTCGGCCCAGGTGCGCGTGGAAACGGCGAACGACGAAGAACTGCTCGCGTTGATGCACAAAACCGGCTGCTCGACGGTCTACATCGGCTTCGAATCGGCGAACCCGCAGGCGTTGCAGGAAATGCACAAACACCAAACGGTCGACCAAATGCGGCAGAGCGTGCGGCGCTTCGCCGACCATGCGATCGACATTCACGGCATGTTCGTGCTCGGTCTGGACTGCGATACGCGCGAGGCGATCGCCGGCACGATTCGCTTTGCGAAGAAAAACGACATCCTTTCTTCGCAATTTATCATCCTGACGCCGTTTCCGGGCACGCCGGTCTATGAAGACATGAAGGCGCAGGGGCGACTGACGAACTCGGATTGGTCCTTGTACGACGGCCATCACGTCGTCTTCCAGCCGAAGAATCTGACGCTCTGGGATTTGCAAAAGGCGCAAATGAAAGGCCACAGCCAGTTCTACTCGGTTTTGCGAACGCTCAAGCAATTCCTGTCCGGTTACTTCATCGGCGCCGCTCTCTATGTGTACGCCCGCCATGTCATCCGGAAATGGATGCGTGGCAACCGCGGCTATCTCAAGGCCCTGAAGCAGATCGGGCGCAAGCGGAACATCCAACCGGACTCGGGCTTCGCGCGCGTCGCCGACGACGTCGGCCGCAAAATAGCCGCCGCGGCAACCGCCGCGGGCATGTTGTCCTCCTCATAAACAGGGCGCCGGTCCGGAAACTCAGAAACAAGGCGGTACGCGTTGAAAGACCGAATTCGGGAGTTGCTCTTCGAGCCCAGAAAGACGCCGGGGCCGCGGCGGGCGGCCGAACTCGCGCGCTGGGCGGACGGCCTGTACCGCGAAAGCATCGCCGATCCGCCGTTGCGCCGGGCGGTCTTCGCGATCGAACAACTGGAACTGCACGCCAAGGCGCTCGCTGCCGGCCATCGGCTGGGTCGCCTTCACGGCGACGATCGGCTGCTCAAGCGGCTGGCCGATTCGGAACGCGTGATCGCCCGCTGCCACGATTTGATGTCCGGCGCGTACGCCGCCGACCGGCATCTGACGCCCGCCGCCGAGTGGCTGCTCGACAATCATTATCTCATCGAAGAGCAGATCGATATCGTCCGCAAACATTTCCCGCGGGGTTACAGCCGCCAATTGCCGCGCCTGGCCGGCGGCGATCCGGCCGGCGTGCCGCGCGTCTACGATCTCATTCTGGAATTCGTGGCGCACGTCGATGGTCGGGTGGATGACGAAGCCCTGGCGCGCTACACCGCGGCCTATCAGTCGGTTGCGCATTTGACGTTGGGCGAGCTGTGGTCGGTCGCAATCATGCTGCGGCTGGCCCTGATCGAGAATCTGCGCCGCGTCGCCATGAGCATGAGCTGGCAGCGCGCGCATCGGGACAACGCCCTGGCGTGGGCGCAGCGGATCGACGCCGCCTCGGACAAGCACGAAAACGCCTTGCTCGTGCTGGCGGACATGGTCCGCGAGGACCTGCCGCTGTCGACGGCGTTTGTCGCGCAATTCACCCAGGCCTTGCAGGGCCGCGGGGCGACCACGACGTTCGTCCTAGCGTGGCTGGAGCAGCGCCTGGCCGAGCACGGCCAGACGATCGAAGAAATGGTGCGCGCCGAAAGCCAACGGCAGGCGGCCGACCAGGCGTCGATGGCCAACACGATCGCCAGCCTGCGCCTGGTCAACGCCACCGAGTGGTACGCCTTCGTCGAGGCGCACAGCGCGACCGAGAAGATTCTGCGCGACGACCCGGCCGGCGTGTACGCGCGCATGGATTTCGCGACCCGCGACGAATATCGCCACGTGCTCGAGGGCCTGTCGCGGCGGCGGGGCCTCGGCGAGGAGGACGTGGCGCGGGCCGCCGTGGCGCTGGCCGCGGCGCGCGCGGCGGCCAAAAGCGATGACGTGGCGGCGCACGTCGGTTACTACCTCGTCGACGACGGGAAGCCGCAATTGGAGCGGGCGTTGCGCGGGCGGCAGCCGGCGCGGCCGATCCCGCGGCGACTGCGGCGCGGGTTGAAACTGCTGGCCTATCTCGGCCCCGTCGCGCTGCTCTCGGCCGCCGGCGTGGCCTGGCTGGCCCTGCAATCGCGCGGCGCGCCCCGATTCGCGTGGCTCGTTCTGGCTTTCTGCGCGGCCCTCGCGGCGTCGCAGTGCGCGGTCTCCGTGGTGAACTGGTTCGCTTCCCTCGTGCTCAAGCCGCGCGCGTTGCCGCGGCTCGATTTCGAGCACGGCATCCCCGACGAATGCCGCACGATGGCCGTCGTGCCCACGCTCCTGACCGCGCCCCGGCGCGTCACGGCGATTATCGAAGGCCTCGAACTGCGCTATCTGGCGAACCGCGACGCCAACCTGTGGTTTGGCCTGCTCACCGATTTCACCGACGCCGATCGCGAACAGGTTGAGGGCGACGAGACGCTGCTCGCGCTGGTCGCCGGCGGCATCGAAGAACTGAACCGGAAATACGGCAACGGCGCGCACGGCCGGTTTTTCCTGCTCCATCGGCCGCGGCTCTACAACCCGCAAGAGGGCTGTTGGATGGGCCGCGAGCGCAAGCGCGGCAAGCTCGAAGACTTCAACGCGCTCTTGTGCGGCGAGGATCGGGGCCGCTTCAGCCGGATCGTCGGCGACGTGTCGCAACTCACCTCGATCCGCTACGTCATCACGCTGGACACCGACACCGACCTGCCGTGGGGCGCCGGCTGGCGACTCGT
>CAZHPN010000219.1:0-9139 GCA_964534375.1 uncultured bacterium
TCATCTGTAAGAGCACCCTTCTGGGTGCGATCTGTGAAATCGCGCCTGGAAAGGCGCTCTTACAGAAGAAAGAAATCGCGCCTGGAAAGGCGCTCCTACAGAAGACAGAAATCGCGCCTGGAAAAGCCTGCCCCCGCGAAGAGCCTGCCCCGGCGCAGGCGGAGGCGGGGGGCGCTCTTACAGAAGAAAGAAATCGCGCCTGGAAAAGCCTGCCCCCGCGAAGAGCCTGCCCCGGCGCAGGCGGAGGCGGGGGGCGCTCTTACAGAAGAAAGAAATCGCGCCTGGAAAAGCCTGCCCCCGCGAAGAGCCTGCCCCCGCGATAGACACGCCGTTTTGAAGTAGTGTAAAAGGAAAGTCATCAATCCCGCGGGGTCGTCATGCGCGTCATGGGCTATCACTGGCTGATGGACCTCTGGGGCCTTCCCCCCGAGGCGATCGGCGACGAGGCGCGGCTGCAGCAACTCATGGTCGAGGCGGCGCGGTCGAGCGGCGCGGTCGTCGTCGACGCGCGCTTTTTCCGCTTCGAGCCGCAGGGCGCCAGCGGCGCGGTGATCATCGCCGAAAGCCATTTGACGATCCACACCTGGCCCGAGTTCGGCTACGCCGCGGCGGACGTTTTCACCTGCGGCGACCCCGCGCTCGGCGAGCGGATTTACGCGCGGCTCGTCGAGACCCTGCGCCCGGGGCAGCACCGCGTGCAGCGCTTCGAACGCGGTTTCGAGGCCGCGGCGCCGGGCGTCGGAGCCGCGTCATGACGCCGCCCGCGGTTTCCTGCCCTTCCTGCGGCGCACCCATCGACACGCACAACCCGGGCATCATCATGGCGGTCTGCGAGCATTGCGGCAATGCGGTCTACTGGGATCAGCAGCGCGTGCAAAGCGCCGGCAAGCAGTCCGTGCCGGCGAGCGGCTTCACGCGCCTCTACACGGGCGCGGCGGGCGCGCTCATGGGGAAACGTTTCCGGGTCGAGGGGCGGGTCCGCTACAGCTTCGGGTTCGGGTTCTGGGACGAGTGGTTCGTCGAACTCGCCGACGGATCGACCGCCTGGATCACGGAAGACAACCACGAGTTGTGCGTCGAAACGCCGCTCGGCAAGCTGCCGCTCGAGCCGTGGGGAAATTATCGGCCGGGCGCCAAGATCAACGCCGGCGGGCAGGAATTCGTCGTCGAGGAAGTCGGGCACGCGCAGTGCATCGGCGTCGAGGGCAATCTGCCGTTCCGCATCGAGGCGGGCGAGAAGTACGACTACATCGACGCCTCGACGCCCGACGGACGCGATTGCCTGGGCGTCGAATACGACGAAGCGACGCCGACGGCTTATCACGGCCACTGGCTGTCGTACGCTTCGGTCGTGCTGGACGACGAGGGCGACGAATGGTGACTGCCGCCGCCAACGACGCGGACCGTTTCGGCATCGGCGCCGGGCGTCCGCGGCCGCCCTATAAGCCGCGCGCCGTGACCTGCGCGCACTGCGGCGCGGGCCTGCAAATCAAGGACGAACGGGCCCAACTCGTCGTCTGCGACTATTGCGGCAGCCGACTCAACGTGACCGCGGCCGAAGCCAAGGTGCTCGGCAGCGGCCCGGGCCGCAAACCCGATTTTCCGCTCGCGCTCGGCGCCCGGTTCCTGTTCAAGGGCGCCAAATACGAAGTCATCGCGCGGATGCGGTTCATCGAGGACGACGACGAAAGCGAGCAGTCGCTGCAGTACCTGCTCTATCATCCGCGGCGCGGCACGCTTTACCTCGACGAATACCAAGGCGACTGGTCCATTTCCTGGCCCACGCACGTCATGCCGACGTCGGACGCCTTGGCGATGACGCGCGGCAGGATCCTGCGGACTCACGACAACCGCTCGTGGGTGACCGACGGCACGGGCACGTACGAACTCAAATATGTCGACGGCGCCCTGCCCTGGATCGCGAACGTTGGCGACAAGATCAGGTACGCGGAGTTTTCCGAGAAATCCGGCAGCGGGTTGCAATACGAGGCCGAAGCGCAAGGCGACGAGATCGAATACGGGACCGGTCAGTCGCTCTCGGCCGACGCGGTGCGCCGCGCGATGGGCGCGTCGGCGCGGCCGGCCCCCGGCGCGGCGAAACCGAGCGCGCCGGCGTTTCGCGCTTCCCCGGCGCTCGACGCCGCTCAGATGCGCAACTGGTATTTGACGCTGATCGTCATCGCCCTTGCGATCGCGGGGCTTAGTTTTTTGGCGTATGCGTGGGCGGCGGGCGCAGGCCGCATCGTCCTGCAGCAATCGTTCGGCCGTGCGGAACTCACCGGCCAGAAGCTGTCCGATTCGTTCCACGTGGCCGGCGCGGGCGGTCTCATCCGCGTGCGCGTCGAGGCGCCGGCGCTCGACAACGAATGGATGGCCGTCGACCTGGCTGTCGTCGAGGGCGAGGACAACGTCCTCTACGATTTCGACAGCGATGTCTCCTACTATCACGGCGTTGAAGACGGCGAGAGCTGGAGCGAAGGCAGCCACGCCGATTCTCATTACATCGAGATTCCCAAGGCGGGCGACTACCGGCTGCTCGTCCATGCCGTCGGCGCCGCGGGCGAAACGGAAAATGCGCAGGCGCCGCCGCGCGGCTTGAACCTCACCGTGACGGCCGGCGCGGTCATGGACGATTACTTCCTGTATGCTGGCATCTTCGCCCTCGTCGTTTTCGGCATCCTGGTCTACGCCTTTTTCAAATGGCGGTCGGCCGAGGCCGGCGATGACGATTGAAAGGAGCGAGCGGCAATGAAGGTGTTGCGCGTGCTCATCGTGGCGGCATTGATCTTCTCGTTCGTCGGCGCCGCGGCCGCGACGGTCCTGCACGCCGGCGCCGAATCGAGCGAGAATACGCAGACCGTCAGTTTGCGGCAGGAGAGCGAGCACGCCCCGCACGGCGTGTATTTTCTGAGTTCCCACGGCGGACGCTCGCACATGGGCGGCGGGATGCACGGCGGGAAATGAGCGAGATGAAGGATAACGGCCCCGTCAGGGGCGGATACGTCCGACAAGCGGCCCCGGGCCCCTTTTTGTGAGTTGGAGGACGCATGTTCGATCAAGTTTTCGTCATGAATTTTCTGTCGACCCTGATTTACGTCACGCTGGGCATGGTGTTGTTTGCGTTCTCGTTCTGGCTCGTGACGAAGATCTCCCCGGTTTCGGTCCGCAAGGAGATCGAGGACGACCAAAACAGCGCGCTGGCCATCATCATCGGCGCCGTTTTCATCGGGATCGCGATCATCATTGCCGCCGCCATCCACTGAATTGCCGGCGGCGGCGATGCGAATGCGCGGCCGCGTCATTCTGCTCGGCTCGGTGTTCGTCGTCGCGGCCTGCGGCCTCGTCTATGAACTCGTCGCCGGGGCCGTCTCTTCCTACATTTTGGGCGACGCCGTCACGCAGTTCTCGCTGGTCATCGGCGTGTTCCTGTGCGCGATGGGCCTGGGGTCCTACCTCGCCAAGTTCGTCACGCAGCGGCTGCTCGCGGCTTTCGTCGAAGTGGAAATCTGGATCGGGGTCGTCGGCGGCCTGAGTTCCATCGCCACCTTTGCCGTGAGCGCCTACGCCGAGCCCGTTTTTCCGGTGTTTTTCTACAGCCTGTGCATCGTCGTCGGCGCGCTCGTCGGCGTCGAAATCCCGCTGCTCGTGCGCATTCTCAAAGAGGGCGACGGCTTTTCCGAGGCGCTCTCCCACGTCCTGGCGCTGGACTACGTCGGCGCGCTCGCCGGCAGCGTTCTCTTCCCGTTGGTCGTGCTGCCGTTCCTCGGCCTGTCGCGGGCCTCGGTGGTGTTCGGGCTGATGAACCTCGCCGTGGCCGCGGTCGGTTTGCGCCTGCTGCCCGACCGCCGCCGGGGCGTCGCGCTCCGCGTCGGCGCCGCGTTCGCCCTCCTCGCCGCCGCGCTGGCCTGCTCGCCGCGGCTCGTCGGCTTTTTCGAAGACCGTCTTTACCAGGACAGCGTCGTCTACGCCAAGACCACGCGCTATCAGCGCATCATCGTCACCCGCTGGCGCGACGACGTGCGGCTCTACCTCAACGGCCATCTCCAGTTCAGTTCGGTCGACGAGGCGCGCTACCATGAGCCGCTCGTGATTCCGGCGATGGAAACGGCCGGCCGTCCGCGCGACGTGCTCATCCTGGGCGGCGGCGACGGCATCGCGACGCGCGAGATCCTCAAATACGAGAGCGTCGAGCACGTCACGCTGGTAGACATCGACCCTGAAATGACGCGTCTCGCCCAAATGCGGCCGGAGTTCCTGGCGATCAACCGCGGCTCGCTGCGGGCGCCGCGCGTGCGCATCGTCCATGCGGATGCGATGAAGTTCCTCGAAGACGACCGCGGCTTTTATGACGTCATCATCGCCGACCTGCCCGACCCGGAGACCGAAGCGCTCGCCAAGCTTTACTCGAAATCGTTTTACGCCCTGGCGGCGCGGCGGCTCGCCGAGCGGGGCGTTTTCGTCACGCAGGCCGGCTCGCCGTTTTTCGCCCCGGACGCCTTCTGGTGCGTGGCGCGCACCATCGCCGAGGCGGAGCCCGAGGGCGCGCCCGGCCGCCTTATTCCGCTGCCCTATCACGTCAATGTGCCCTCATTCGGCGACTGGGGATTCGTGATGGCCTCGCGGCGGGCGGTCGAGCCGGGCACGCTCGCGCCCAGCGTCCCGACGCGCTACCTGACGCCCGAAACGCTGCGGGCGATGTTCGCCTTCGGGCGCGACGTCGCCGCGCGGGAGGTCGACGTGAACCGGCTCGACAATCCGGTTCTGTTCACCTATTACCGCCGCGGTTGGAAGCATTTCAACGCGGAGTGACGCGGGCGGACGGGGTAGGTGTGGGGCGCCGGGAGGCGTTTGTCCTGCCGCGTCGCGTTTGTCGCCTTGACGCATTTCGCCGCGGCGCATACCATCAATTTGAGATTGGGCAGCCGATGCACAAAAAATGCGCGATCTTGCTCGATAACGGAGGCCGGTTATGACCACCAGACGTTATTCCATCGTTGTTGGCTTCCTTTTTTGCGGGCTTCTGCTTGCCGTCGCGGCGGTCCTCAGTTGCGACACCGCGGCGCTGGTGAAAACCAACGCGGCCGACGACGACGCGGCCGATGACGACGACAACGACGATGACAACGACGACAACGTGCCGCCTAGCGCGCCGACGGTGCAGCCCCCGCTGACGCCGACGACGCTCGCGTATCAGTCGATGCGCGGCACGGCGGACCCGGGTGTGACGATCAACGTGACCGGCGGCGCCGCCAACGCGCAGACCAACGCCGACGATAAAGGCAATTTCTGCGTGCTGGTGACGTTGAACACCACCGTGCTCAATACGCTCAGCTTCACCGCGGTGAACGCGGCGAACAAGACCAGCCCGGCGACCACCGTGAAGATCCAGCAGGAAATCGTCAACTTCTCGCTGGCCGGCGTGGCGAGCGCCAGCAGCGTCAGCCATTCCGAGCCGGCCGACACGCCCGACAAGGCGATCGACAACAATTACCTGACGTGGTGGCGCAACACGACGCAGAGCATCTATCCGGAAGCGTGCTACGTTCCGCAGTGGCTCGCGGTCAAACTGCAAGACGTCTATTGGCTCACCGAGATCGACGTGTATTGGGGCCGCGATTCCGGCCTCAATTACGAGTACGGCACGCTGTTCGACGTCTACGTCAACGGCCTGCTGGACCCGGCCATGCCGCCGCAAAATCAGACCGCCCCGGCCGCGTCCTGGTGGACCGAAAACGGCTACACGCTCGTGAAGCACGTGCAACAGGCGACCGGACAGAACCTGGAAAAGAACACCTTCGATCTCCAAAGTTCGCCGGTGCAGGCGCGCTGGATCTTGTTGGCCCTGTACCAAAGCAACCAACCCGGACTCATCTGGACCTGCTCGGGCAACCGCGGGCTGTTCACGTTCGGCGTCGCCGAATTGCAGTCCTATGGTTACGCCACGCCCGACCAGGCGTGCCCGTAGCCGCGGGCCGCGGCCGAAACAGCGCGAAAAGACAGCAAAACATGAACCGCATGGGGATTCGTGTTGTCGCAGCCCTGGCGTTGCTGCTGGCGTTTGGTCTGGCCGCCTACGCGCAACAGACGCATGGCGCGCCAGCGGCGGCCGCGCCGCCGGCCACAATTTTTCCAGAACGTGCGCATCTTCGACGGGAAGAGCGCTTTGCTGTCGGCGCCCGCCAGATCAAATTGGCGGCGGGCGGCGGCGTGCTTTCGCCGTTCGATCCGCTCGACGACGCGGCGGTGCGCCTCATGGCGGTCATGAACGGCACGGACAAGGCGTACCGCCTGGCGAAAAAATACCGGATCAAAACGGCCTGGGGCTCCGACATTCTGCTCGCGCCGGAAGTCGCCCCGCATCAAAATCGGCAGTTGGTCGCGCTGACCCGCTGGTGCACGCCGGCCGAGATTCTGAAGATGGCGACGGCGGACAACGCGGAGTTGTGCGCGCTGTCCGGGCCGCGCAATCCGTATCCCGCCAAGAATTTCGTCGTCGTCATGAAGAACGGCAAGATCTGCAAGGACCTGTCCGCGAAATAGCGATTCTGTTGCGCCTGCCGTTTCATCATGCTAATGTTTCTCAAGAAATCTGCATATGGATTGATTGCGAGTCCGTCTTCGGGAGGATCGGCCAATGAAAAAGGTTTGGTTGTTGCTTCCGCTGGTTTTTGGCTGTTGCGTTCTGCTGGCCGTCGCGTGCGGCTCGGGCGGCAATCCCGTGTCGAGCGCTCCCCGAGCGGCCGACGACGACAACGACGCCTCGCCGGATGACGACGACGACGATGACGACGCCTCGCCGGATGACGACGACGACGACAATGACGACGCCTCGCCGGACGACGACGACAACGACAATGACGATTCCTCGCCGGACGACGACGACAACGACAATGACGACACTGTCCCGGACGACGACGACAACGACAATGACGACACTGTCCCGGACGACGACGACGATGACGACGACAATGACGATGCCTCGCCAGACGATGACGACAATGACAACGACAATGACAACGACAATGACAACGACGACTCGGCCGGTCAAAGCGTTTGGACCGACGACGCCGCCGGCCTCATGTGGCAAGACGGCGCCAGCGTGGGCGCGCAACCCCTGGCTTGGGCCGCGGCGCAAACGTATTGCGCCGACCTCACGTGGGACGGCTACGCGGGCTGGCGGCTGCCGGACATCGACGAATTGCGCTCCTTCCTGCGCGGCTGCGCGCCGACGATCCCCGGCGGCGTGTGCGGCGCCGACGACGCCTGCCTGGCCATCGCCTGCTGGAACGTCACCTGCCAGGGCTGCGCGAGCAAGAGCGGTCCGGGGTCGCAAGGCGCGTACTGGCCGGCGGACGTCTCCGGCGCCGTGTCGGTTTATTGGTCGTCGTCCGCCGTGCCGAGCAGCGCCGACGCCTGGGAAGTCGATTTCGCCGCTGCCGCGGTCCAGTACGATCCGGCGACCGTCGCGGACGGCGTCCGCTGCGTGCGCAACGCCGACGACGATGACGACGATGACGACAACGACAACGATAACGACGACGACACAACGGAATCGGTGTGGACCGACGCGGCCGGCATCATCTGGCAAAACGGCGCGTCGGTGGGCTCGCAATTATTCAGTTTGGCCGACGCGCAAGCCTATTGCGCGAGCTTGAATTGGGCCGGCCTATCCGGCTGGCAGCTGCCCGACGTCGACGCGATCCGCACTTTGATCCGTGGCTGCGCCGATACTGGCTCCGGCGGCGCTTGCGGCGTCAACGACGTCTGCTTGATCGCTCCTTGCTGGTCGATGGCCTGTTACGGCTGCAACGAACTGGCGGGGCCCGGGCCGGGCGGCGCGTATTGGCCGGACGGCGTGCTCGGCGACGACCGGCAATGGTACTGGTCTACCTCCGGTTTCGTCATTTACTTCGACACCGGCCGGATCATGAGTTATGACTCGTCCATGCTCGGCGGCGTTCGCTGCATGCAACCGACGTGGACCGATCCGGCCACCGGCCTGATGTGGCAACGAAACACCACCTGCCGCGAAAGGGACTGGGCCGATGCGCTTAGCTTCTGCGCCAATTCGAATTTCGGCGCCTGGGCGTCCGGGTGGCGGTTGCCGGATATCGACGAGTTTCGCAGTCTGCTGCGCGGCTGTCCGGCGACAATGACGGGCGGCGCCTGCGGCGCCACGGACGAATGCCTGGAGCAGAGTTGCTGGAATGACGCGTGTTTAGGCTGCGGAGGGGGCGGATCCGCCGCGGGGGATTTCTTGCCGCCGTTGTTCGAAACCGCTGACGGCGCCTGGTATTGGACGTCGTCCGCCGTCTCCCCCGCCAACGGCGACGCATGGGACGTGAACGTCGCCTACGCCCAGATCAAGATGACCGACAGCGAAGGATTCCCCGACTGCGTGCTTTGCGTGCGCGATGCCGACGACGATGACGACGACAACGACAACGACGACGACGACACGGGGCCGAATCGGTAAGGGCGACGCCGCGTCCGGCCTGAGGTGGGAGAGAAGATAAAGTTCGGCTGGGCGGCGGTGATTCAGCCGCGGAACCAACGGACAGTCGCGAATGGAGTTACATTGAAGGTTCTTGGTGTTTGTTTCGTCGCCGAACTGCGTACGTTATCGCTGGCCATCCTTGAACAAATCACCACGAGCGTAGTCAAATGAAGTCGCTTCTGTTGCGGGGCTCTTACAGACGCAGGGGTTGCCGCCTTCGCCGCCAACGGTCGCAGCCAAGACGCGCTGTCGGAAATGATCTGAGCGGCATTGGCCGGTCAATGCCGGTCCGCGTCACTCGTCACTGCGGACCGTAATGCACGATTACGCCGCTCTGGCCGACGCAATAAACGTCGGACGCGGAGCTTCCCCAGACGCCGTACAACGCCGCCGTCGCGTTGATAACCGTCTCCGTCCATGCGGTGCCATCATAGTGCATGATCACGCCGGCGACTGAGGTGCCCCCGTTCGCGATTTCAGACCCCGCGGCGAACACGTCCGTGGCGGAGTTGACCCAAACGGCGACTAACCCCACATTCTTCACCTGGGCGGCGGACATCGTCGACCACGAAGTACCGTCGTAGTGCAGAACCTAGCTGGCCACAGAACGAGATCCCGCCGCGTATACGTCCGAGGCAGACG
>CAZHPN010000220.1:0-2304 GCA_964534375.1 uncultured bacterium
CGGCCACGCTTTCGCATTGCTCGGAGATCCTAAATCGACTTTGCCGTTGCCCTGCGATTCCGCCCGACGGGTGGGTGCAGGTCAGGATTTTGCGACAACTGTTGCTTTCTTTGTTTCTTTGCTTTATCCTACAGTAAACCTAACTGTAGGAGACCCCGGCATGAACCAAATCGTTGAGCAGGAGCGGAAGGTGCGGGAACTGGCGGCCCAATTGGCCGCGGCGCGGCCGATGCGCAAAGGGTGGGTCGGCGCGAGGCGGATGAAATGTGGGAAAGCGGACTGTCCGTGCCAGCAGGACGAGGCCGCGCGACACGGCCCGTATTTCACCCTGACCAGCCGGGGCGCCGGCCACGAGAAGACCAAGACCCAATATCTCTCGCCGGAGGCCGCCGCGCTGGCGCGGGAGCAGGTGGCGGCCATGAAGGAGTTTCGTCAGACGGTCAAGGAGTTGATGGCCGCCGCCGAACGGTGGGCGGACCAGCAACTGGCGCAGGTCTCCGCGGGGGAGGCCAAAAAAAAGGGCTCCCAACGGCGCTGACGCAGGAAATCGCCGAGGAAGAGGCGCTGGGCGCCGAAATCGCCGGGGACGAACGGGAAACGGTCGAGCCGAAGCCGCCGGGTTCTGCACGGCGACCGGCATTGTCGAGGCCGGCTGCAAAACCGCTATCGGCGGACGCCTGAAAAAATCGGACATGCATTGGAGCTTGCTCGGCGCCAACGCGATCATCGCCCTGCGCTGCTGCATCCTGAGCGGGCGCTACGAAGACTTCTGGGAACGAAGACGAGATAAAAAGACCGCTAATGGCAGTTAATCAAAAATTTGACCTGCACCACCGACGGGTCTCGCCAAAGGCGAGGTCGGCCCGACGTGACGGCATAAAATTTCGGTCTTACGCGGATGGCAGCAGTTGAAAATCATGATCGTTGAGGTGCTCATAAAATTCAGCGCGTCAACTTGCGCAGGCATCCTCAACTAAACGTTTCAATTCGGTCCCACGAAAAGCCATTGACTTTTGAAAAAAAGATCCGGATGATGGAAATACACAGCAAAGATTTGGCAACCGAAACTAAGAGAAAGCTCAACCGGCGATGGGGCGACGTTGATTCGCCTTTGCACCGGTGATCGGAGCCACAATTTCGCACGCCGGAAAAGCATTTTGCCTTTCCGAATCGGCGAACGGATTCGGGATTGGCTCGGTGGTTGGCGTCTGGTTGGGCGGTCAGGGCCGCCGCGACGTGCGGCGGCGGAAATCGAAGCGGCGGAAACCTATTGCGAGGTGAGCGATGAAAGGCGTCAAGTTGTTTTTGCTGATCGGCGGCGTCTTGGGAGTGATGACGATCATGGGATGCGCGACGGTGTTGCCGACGATCGATCCGCCAAAGGGCGTGGGTTGGGCCACAACGTCCCAAGGCTATCTGGCGCACGAGGTCGCGGCCGGCTCGGACAACAGTCGCCACGAATCGATCGGGCTCAAGAATGTCGCTCTCCATCAACAGAAGTTGTCCGCCGACGACGTGCAACACCAGCTCAAAATTGGTCAGAAAGTGGCCAATATTCTTTTCAACGAAGAAATGAAGAAAGACTACGGCCTATGAAACCGACGATTTCAATCGGGAATTTGGCGGATTTGGCAAGCTCGCGCGTTAGCTTCCGGACCTTGGCAATTTGCGCGCTGACCATGTTGGTCGCAGCGCTGGGTTGCCAGACGCCGCGGGCGATGTACGGCCACACGCCGGAAACAACGTGGGAGATGGCCCCCGCGGCGCCGGGCGTCACCCTGCCGGCGTGCACGAAAATCACGCCGGTCCTCGTGCTCAAACGATTCGAGAACAAGAGCCTGGTCCCAGTCGGCGCGGATTTCAATTGCCCGTCCCCGGACTCGGATTGCATGTCGCAATCGTATGCGCCGGACACGGATCTCGCCAGTCCGCTTTTCGCGGCGGTTTTCCACAAGCTCCGCACCAGCAAATATCCTGTTTGGGAGGACTACAACCCGAATCCGAAAACGGCAAATCCGCCGCCTGGCGCGCCGGATTACAAAATTCTCTATGGCCTGCTGGAAGCTCTGGAAATCCACACGTTCTCGGGCCCCGCGACCGAAGGGAAAGGCGCCGGAGACTACGAAGTCAAAACTCACGAAAACGGCGCCGGCGGTGTTGGGCATGCCTTTGACAAAGTTGCATCAACCGCCCAGGTCCATGAGGCCGCATCGGCGAAGCTGTCGTTCGTTGTTCTGGACAAGAACCTGCAAGAAACAAAACATTTTGCCGTGGAAGCCAGCGTCAAAATCGGTCGTGGCCAAG
>CAZHPN010000220.1:2314-9112 GCA_964534375.1 uncultured bacterium
GACATCCTGGACGAGCTTGACTGTTATACCTGCATCGGCGAGAAGATCGCGGAGAGGCTGGCCGCAGAGATCAACGGCGGTTTGTAATTGCAAAAAAATCCTGGGGAGCCTGCCATGCACTTCAAGCTTATCAGATGGGTTGCGGCCCTGGCCGTCGGCGTTTTCTTGCTGGGTGGACTCGGCGGTTGCATCCATGGACCTCTTCAGCGATCCCTCCAAGACGGCGTTTTGGAGAAGATCCCCATGTCGCCGAAGAAGCTCGCCATCGCGCAAGTCGAGGTTGTCGACAAGCGCCCGGACGCGGAAATCGAGCAGCTGACGCCCGATTACAGGTACGTCGTGCCGACCATCTTCTACAACCCGTGGGTCAAGGAGGGCCATTTCCGCCCGGATTCCGCGCTCTACTCGCTCCATGTCGAGGACGAATTGGGCGCCAAGATCAAAGAGGCGTTGGCGAAGTCCGGTTTGTTGGCGAAATCTGCGACCTCCGACGTCGAGCAGTGCCGCCTGCACGTGGAGTTGGAGCATCTGTATGGAATCACCTACGGCGAAGAACACGGTTACGCCATCATGTTTTTCTATTTTCACAAGGAAGACAAGACGTTTGCCCCGTACGGTTATGCTCGCGCGCGCATCACGCTGTCCGACTCGAAAGGGAAAGTGTTGGGCGAGCGGGAAATCGTGGGGTACTTCGACCCGAATTTGTTGGACATCATGGGGTACGACTCCACAATGACCGGACCGTTGCCCGGTTCCTCGCAGACCGACAGCCTCACGGCCGCCGCCGTACAGGCCGTCGCACGCCTGTCGAGCAACATCGTCAAAGCCGTAGCGACCATCGGCGTGAACATCCCCAGCGAAGATCAAATCAATCCCGACGAGGCCTCCTCATTCTTCATTTCGCGGGCGACGGAGGACGGCGTGTTCATGGAAGTGGCCCAAGTCAACTTCGAAACCGGCGAGATCATGACGGATTTGATCCAGCGGCGCTGGATGGAGCCGTATGCGCCGATCAACGAGTGGGTGGTGGACCGTTACTACAGCGGCGTTCAATTGACGGATCAACAGTACGTGAGTCTGATCGCCCGTCTTCAGAAAAAATATGACGTGAAATTCGTGACCGACGTCAATGTGGCCCACTTCTTCGGCGTGCGCAAAGACATCGAGCCGGCGGCCGCGCCCAAGCCCGTCAAGAAAAAGAAGAAGAAAGCGGCCGTGCCGGCGCCGGCGACGAACTGACCGCCGCTCTGTAGATCCCGCCGTCCGCGCTCAGGGCGCCGAGCGCGCGAGGCGGAAGCCTACGAAATCGTACTCGTCGCCCGGGTCGTAATCGAAACGATACGCCGCCCGGCAGCCTTTGGCGCCGCGGCCCCAACTGCCGCCGCGCACCACGCGGTTGCCGCCGCTGGCGGGCCCGGTCGGATCGGTGACGTCGCCGGCGGGATAGCTGCCCTTCCAATCCCACACCCACTCCCAGACGTTGCCGATCATGTCGTACAGACCCCAATCGTTGCCGCGTTTGCGCGCCACCAGATGCGTGCCGCACGTCGCGGCGGCGACTTGCTTGTCCTTCACGGCGGAACAGTCTTCGCCGTCCGGGTAGTCCACGCCGCTGTTGCCGCTGTACCAGGCGATGGCGTCGAGCTCCGGCGCGTTGTGGTCGCTGACGATCGTCAACTCGCCGGTGTAGATTGCGGTCGCGGTCCCGGCGCGCGCCGCGTATTCCCACTCGGCTTCGGTCGGCAAGCGATAGCCGGTGCAGCTTTGGTCCCAGTGGATCGCGTTGCCTGCGCCGGAATAACAGCGCGGCAGGCCTTCGACCTCCGACAGCCGGTTGCAGAAGTCGACGGCCTCGTACCACGACACCTGCTCCACCGGGCAGTCGTCGCCGCAGCCCGTGAAGAAGGCCGGATTGTTTCCCATGACTTTGCGCCACTGCCCTTGCGTCACTTCGGTCGCGCCCAGGAGAAACGGCCGGCTGATCGTCACCCAGTGCTGCGTTTCATCCGGATCGCGTCCCGGCTCTCCTTCCGGCGAGCCCATCAGGAATTTCCCCGGCGCCACGCGCACCATCGTGCCGCCATAGCGGGGTGCCGGCGGCGGCGCGACCGCGGGCGCGGCGGCGGCCGCCGCCGCGGCGCGCGGATCCAACCAACTCTGCACCTCCGGCGTCCGCGTCGTGTCGCTCGACCATTTTTGCACGAACTTGCGATAAGCCGCCTTTTTGACCGAGTCCGGCAAATCGACGTTGTCGCGAAGGGCCTTCACTTTCGCATAATCGGCCTCCAACTTGGCCTTGTTTTTTTCGTCCAATCGCCGTTGCGCCTCGGCCTTCGCCTGCTCTTGCTGCACGAGCTTCTCGAACTCCGGGTCGGCCGCGGCGGCCGGCGCCGCCGGCGCGGCGCCGTGCGCCACCGGCGCGGGCGAAGCGGGCGGCGGCGTGGCCGCTGAGGGGACGCCGGCGTGGTTGAGCACGAGGCGCATGATGTCGCCCGCGGCGTCCTTCAGAAATCCTTCTTGCTGATCCTTGTCGCCCTGCGGCGTGATCTTGCCGCCCAGGTAGGCTTTGCTCGGCACGTGGTGCGCCTTTAGTTCGATGCGCAATTTGCCGTTGTAGATGAGAATGTCGCCGGTGACGATGTACTCGGCGCCGAGTTTTTGGCCGACCTCGACTTCGCACTTCGCTTCGGCGCACTTCTGCAGATTTGTGCCCGGCGGCAGCAGCATCTCGATGTTCTCGCGCGTCAAAATCCGGAACTTGGCGGCCGGCAGCGCTTCGCTCGCCACCGTGCGCACCATGTCCGTGAGCAACCGGGCTTCCGAATCGGTCACCCCCGCCGTGTTGTTCAGGTCGAGCACCGCGACCAGCCGGCCCGCCGCCTGGGCGAAGCCCCAGGGTTCGGGCGCGGCGACGGCCAGCGCGGCGACGGCAAGAATCGTCAGAGCACGCATCGTTTTCATAGCAACGTTCTTCCCCCCTAACGGTGAACCATACAGGTCGAACGCAAAGCTGTCGAAATCGAACGCGATGTTTGCGGGCGAGAATACACCGGCCGCGACGGGCGTTCAAGAAGCGTGCGCGGCCCAATTCCGCGGCTCAGGGATTGTGAATCTTGTTAAAGTTAAAGCGCTGCCGTAAAGTTTTCTCTCAGCAGTCGTGAAGGGCAAGAAAAAAGACCCCCGACGGCGGGAGTCTCTTTTCGCGGTCGACCGCCGGCGGTCTACCAGTCCTGCTTTTCCTTGATGCGGGCGGCTTTGCCGCGCAGGTCGCGCAGGTAATACAGCTTGGCGCGGCGCACGTCGCCGCGGCGCAGGATCTTGATGTCGTCGAGGGCCGGGCCGTAAAGCGGAATCACGCGCTCGACGCCGATGCCGTAGCTCACCTTGCGGACGGTGAACGTCGTCCGGGCCCCGGCGTTGCGCATGGCGATGACGACGCCCTCGAACGGCTGCAGCCGTTCTTTCTCGCCTTCTTTGATGCGCAGGCTGACGCGCACGGTGTCGCCGATGTTAAAATCGGGCCGTTCGCCCTTGATTTGGCTTTTCTCGAAAGAGGAAATCACGTCCATAACTCAACCCCTGACCATACGGCCGGTAAAAAAGAGGGCGTAAATATCCTTAATCAGGGGACGCTTGTCAAGGGCCTAAAAAGGCTGGCCACGCGAGGCGCGTGGCCAGCCAAAGACACGGTCCAGCCACGCCAGCAGCGCCGCGGGCGCCGCGCTTTCGTCCCAACACGGCGCGGCGAGGCTCGCGCCGGGCGGCGGGTCGCCCCAGAAAATGGTGGTTCCGGCGGGCGCTTCGCCGATGAACGTTGCCGCCTGTGCGAGCGACATTTGCCCGGGCCCGGGCTGCGTCGCGACGCAAAGCAGCCGTTCGCCATCCCATTTGCGCGCCGCCTCGGCCAGCGAACGCACGACACGCACGCCCGCTTGTTCGCGCAGCGCCGCTCGGCGCGCGGCGTCGCCAGAAACGACCGCCAGCTCGCGCAAGCCGTAGGCGCGCACGGCGGCGGCCACGGCGGCCAGCGTCCAGTCGTCCGGCTCGCGAACGGCCAGGCGCGTGCGCGGCGCGGCGGCCAGCGCCGCCAGATCGGGGCGCAGGCGGTTGGTGCGGGCGACGGCTTCCGCCTCGCGCCAGGCTTTGATGTCGGCGTGATGGCCCGAAAGCAGCGGCTCCGGCACGGACCAGCCGCGGAAAATCGGCGGCCGGGTGTACTGCGGATACTTGAGGCCGGCGGTGAAGCTGTCGGTGTCGACCGACTCGGCGCACCCGACGACGCCCGGCAGTTGGCGCACGACGGCGTCGATGACCGCCAGCGCCGCCGGCTCGCCGCCGGTGAGCACGTAGTCGCCGATCGAGAGCCATTCGTCGACCAGATGCTCGCCGACGCGTTCGTCGATGCCCTCATAACGCCCGCAGCAGAGCACCAGGCCTGCTTCGCGCGCCAGGCGGCGGGCGGCGGCGTCGGTGAAGGTTTCGCCCTGGGGCGTCAGCAGCGCGACGCGCGCGCCGGGCAGGTCGCGGCGGGCCTGCTCGATCGCCGCGGCCCAGACGTCGGGCTTCATCACCATGCCGGGTCCGCCGCCGTAGGGCGCGTCGTCCACGGTGCGATGCTTGCCGGCCGCGTAGCGGCGCAGGTTGTCGATCTCGATGCGCGCCAGCCCGTTGGCCGCGGCCTTGCCGAGCAGCCCTTCGCCCAGGCACGAGGCAAAGAAATCGGGGAAAATGGTGATGACGCGGATGTTCATGCCGCCACGTATAATCTGTTTCGCGAGGGCGGGCAAACGGAAGCAGCGAACAGCGAACAGCGAAAATGAGCAGCGTGCAATGGCCAGTCGACAGTGGTTAGTTGGCAGCGAGAAGCGAACAATTAGCCAACAAGAGTTGCCGCATCGCCAGCGGCATCGAACGCGATATTCGAACGGTCGGCGTCATCGGCCCATTGCGGCCAACTGCTCATTGTTCACTGTTCACTGTGCGGGGCATTCCCACACGCCCATTGTGAACGTCGCGTTGGCGTTGGCGAAGATCGGCCCTTCCGCCCAGTTGATGCCGAGCAGGCTGCGGTCGTGATAAAGGGTTTCGCGGCAGCCATCGAGCAGGCAGCGGAACTTGTGGTCGTAGCCGAAATCGAAGTCGCGCTGATCCATGACGATCGCGTACGGCGTGGTCGGGCGCGCGCTCTGCAGACAGTAGTTGGTGAAGGTCTTGTCCGGCCCGAGGATGGCGTACACCTGCCAGCGATAGGTCATGCTGATCAGGAACGTCGGATATTTCGCCGCGTAATAGCGGATCGTCGCCGCGGCCAGCCGCTCGGGGTCCGGATCGCGCGGGTGGCGGTAGTATTCGACGTTGTCGCGCAGATCGATGTGGAAGACCGCCTGCGTCGTATACAGGCCCGGCGTCCATTGGATCGAGCCGAGCAGCAGCAGCAGCGGCAGAAACGGCCAGAATCGTTTTTCGGCGAACAGCGTCAGCCCGCGCGCCGAAATCAACGCGCCCAGCGGCAGCATGTGCAGGATATAGCGCCGGTGCAGCCCCGCGCCGGGCGCGAAGATTTGGTCCGGAATCAAGACGATCGCGACCAGCGAAACCAGCGCCACCCCGGCCGGAAGGTACGAGCGGCGGCGCACGGCGACCGGAACGAGGCCGAACAAAAGCAGATACGGGAAATAGTTCCACGAGTCGCGCAGCACGATCCGCGCGTGTTCGGGAACCTTCGCCAGGTCGTACGTCAACGCCTCGCTCATCGAGCGGCCGATGCTGAAGAAGATCACCCACGGCAGGATCAGCGCCAGGCTGCCCAGGACCACCTTGCGCCACGGCACGGCGCCCGAATACGGCAGGCCGCGCCATTTGTCCCAATAGGTTTTCGCGATGTCGACGACGAACAGCGACGGATACAATACGCCCGCGAAATACTGCGAGGAGTGAAACGTCAGCAGGCTGCCGACGCTCAACGTCGCCCAGTGCCAGCGGCCGCGGCGGACCAGCAGGTAGCAGGCGAGCGTCGCCGCGGTGAACAGCAGCACCAGCGCGTAGTAACGATTCTGGCGGCAGTATTGCAAGAATCGCGGCTGCAGCGTCAGCAGCAGGCCGGCGAGCAGGCCGGCAAAGCGGCCGTACAGCAGCCGCCCGACGAACGCCAGCACGAGCACCGCCGCGCCGCCGCAGAGCACGAACGGAATCCGGCCGGCGAACTCGGATTCGCCGAACAGCCAGAAACTGAGCGCGGGCAGATAGAACGCCAGCCAGCCGTGCGCCGCCTCCAAATCCATGGAATTGGCCGAGTAGTAGTAGTCTTCGACCGGGTGCACTCCGTAGTGCGCCAGCGGCACGCCGTGCTTCATGATCGTCTTGGCGACCAGCGAATTGCCGGCTTCGTCGCCCCAATACGCCGGCGTCCCCAGCCCGGGAAGAATCAGCCAAAAATACAGGCCAAGCAGCGCCGCCTGGCCCACGTAATACGCTATGTCCAACCGCCGCTCGCCGCTCGCTTCGCTCCGCATCGGCGCACGATATCAAGGCGGGTCGCAAAACACAAATCGCGGCGCGGGGAAGGGGCCTGCGGCAGGGAAGTGGGTTTACGTGTATTCCCGGGGGAATCGAGGCCCGACGTGTAATACGAGGCGCTACAATCAACATTCGCCCTCGCCAGTGTCTGGCTTGATACTGTCGGAGATAAGACCTCGCTGCATAGCGCGACCCCTCCCCGGCCACGCTCGAAGCGTGGCCCGCCTCTCCCCGACGCGGCATAGGCTTTAGGATAAAGAGCGGCGACGCTTGGAAAAGCGG
>CAZHPN010000221.1:0-9063 GCA_964534375.1 uncultured bacterium
GCGGAGAGGGCGGGATTTGAACCCGCGGCGCCCTTTTGGAGCGCACACGATTTCCAGTCGTGCACCTTCGGCCACTCGGTCACCTCTCCAAAGCAGTGGTCAGTGATCAGTGGTCGGCCGGCTAACCGCCGACAGCCAACCACGCACCACGGATCGCTGGCCAGGAGCCGCTTTTTCAAAACGGAGAGAGAGGGAGTCGAACCCCCGGTACGGTTCCCCGTACACCTGATTTCGAGTCAGGCGCCTTCGACCACTCGGCCATCTCTCCAAGCGCACCAAAATGAAAAAGAACCTCGTACGGAATCACCGCGCGCGGCGGGCGCGGAAAAACTCCGACAGCAACGCGCCGCACGGCTCGGCCAGAACCCCGCCGACGACCTCGACCCGATGATTAAGCCGCGGGTCGGCCAGCGTCTGGTACAGCGACGTTACGGCCCCCGCCTTCGGATCGAGCGCGCCGTAAACGAGCCGATCGAGGCGCGCGAGCACGATGGCGCCCGCGCACATCAGGCACGGCTCCAACGTCACGTACAGCGCGCCGCCGGTCAGCCGCCAACGATCGAGCCGGCGCGACGCTTCGCGCAATGCCAGCAGCTCGGCGTGCGCCGTCGGGTCGCGGTCGATCTCGCGGCGGTTGTGCGCCGCGGCGATCGCCTCGCCGTTGAAGACGAACACGGCGCCCACCGGCGTCTCCCCGAGGGCCGCCGCGAGTTCGGCTTGCCGCAGGGCCAATTCCATAAAACGAACGTCGTTTTCGAAAGAACCAAGACTATCCCGGGGGATTAGCCCGCTGGTTTTACCCGACGCGTCGTGGATCGTCAAGGAGGAAGCCCGGGCCATCTGCGACTGGCTCAGACCATTTTCTTCGCGCCAGCCGCGCACGGGAAACGCCGTGCGCACTTCCGGATCGAGCGCGACAAACACGGCTTCCGCGCCGCGTTTCACGCGCGGCTTTTTGCCGGCGCGCGGCAGCGGAACGTGGCGATCGTAGTCGGATTTCAGACCGGCGTTCAATGCCTCGCCCGCCATTTCCAGCGCCTGCTCGCGGTCGGCGCCGTAAGTGAGGATCGTCGGATGCTCGGGAAACTCGACGATGATCGTTTGATTTTCCGGGTCGCGGGACAGGACGGCCCAGTAGCCGTTCACATCAAACGAACGCGGTTCAGGACCGTCCGCGGTCGTCCGTCGCGTCGGCGGCTCGTTTGAGAATTTTTTGGGCGAAGACATTGGGAACCTCGCTACCGGGCGCCGGCACAACCACTTACAACATATATGGCTATGGGAAATATGGGAAGCATGGGACGTATGGGAGCGAGCCGAACGGCACGGTGACGGCGTGGCCGACGGCGCGTTCCTCAGCGGCTGTACAGGGTCTTGAGGCGATCGTGTTCTTTGTCGACCCACGCGGCGATGTCCGCCAGGCCCCGTTCGAGCGTGACCTGCGGCCGCCAGCCGAGCGCCTCGGCCGCCGAGGACGAGTCGGTGATGTAGACCACGTGGTCGGCCTTGCGCGGCGTCGGCAGAATTTTCACCGGCACGGCGCGGCCGTAACGCTTTTCGCACCACGCCGTCATCTCGCGCAACGACAGCGTGCACTCCGGCCCGCCGCCGATGTTGAAGACGCGGCCGGCGCAGCGCTCGATGCGCGTGATTTCCAGTTCGACCAGGCGGTTGATGTCCGGCGTGAACAGCGCGTCGCGCACCTGTTTGCCGTCCCAGCCGATGTAGGTCAGCGGCAGGCCGAAGGCGAAGGCGATCGCCCACCAGGCGACCCAGCCCTGCGCGGATTTCCCGAACTGGCCGGGGCCGCCGAGGCAGGAAAAGCGATTGACCACCGCGCGCACGCCGAAGGCGTCGAACCACTCCTGGCACAGCAGATCGGCGCAGATTTTCGAGACGCCGTAGATCGAATGCTGGCCGCCGTCGACGTCGAATTTCTCGCTGATGCCGCGCGCGAAGGAAAAGCCGGGCGCCGCGTAGCCGCTGGCCGCATCCCACGCCCAGCGCGTCGGCTCTTCCACAAGCGGAATCGCGTTGACGCGGTCGCCGCTGTAGACCTTGTTGGTGCTCCAGAAAATCAGAATCGACTCGTCGCGCCGCGCCTTTTCGAGCACGTTGAGCAGGCCGAAGGTGTTGTTGGTCAGGTCGAACAGCGGGTTGTCGTAGCCGTCGATCGCGCTGGGCTGGGCGCTGGTTTCGCAGATCGCGTCGAACCGCGGCAGCCCCGCCAAATCCTCGGCGCAACGCACATCGCCGTGCACGAAGCGCGCGCCCAGGGCCGTCAGATCGACGACGTTGAACTCGCTGCCGCGCCGCACGAGGTTGTCGAATACCGTGACCTCCCACCCTTTGGCGAGAAAGTGCCGGGCCAGATTGGCGCCCACGAAACCGCAGCCGCCGGTGATGAGCAAACGCATGCCGCAAACCTCGCTTCTCTCGTATGAAGCCGCATTTTACCGCATCGGCGCTTGCCGCGCCACGGCTGTCCGCCTTGACGCGCGGCCCGGTCTCAAGAATAACTAACGAGCACAGGTCTGGTCGAATTCCATCGGGTGAGAATGACGGCGCCAGCGCCGGGGAGGCCGGGTCACGAACAGATCGCTGCTTCGCAAAGCGCCGCTCGTTGCGGCGCTGGTTGCCGCCGACCGCGGCGACGCCGAACCGCGCGGCGCCCCGTTGCAAAAAAACGGCGATTGATTAATGAATGGCGCAAAGGAGCCCGGCGATGAAAATTCGTTTTTGCCTGCTGGTCGTGTTGCTCGGCGCCGCGTTGTTCGTCGCGGCGGCGTACGCCCTGACGGCGTCGGAAATCCTGGCGCAATCGGAGGCGCTCGAACACTGCGCCACGCGCACCGCCGATTACACCATGACGATCACCAGCAAGGGCGGCAAGAACCACGTCTTCAAGTTCACGGTCGTCGAAAAGCAGTCCGCTGGCGGCGCCCGGAAAACGCTGCGCGTGACCGAACCGGCGAACCACAAAGGTCTGGCGCTGCTCACCTGGCGCCGGCGCGGCGCGGCCGACCAGCAGTGGCTGCTTCGGCCCGGCAAGAAGCGCGCGCGCGAGTTGGACGCGGGCGACCGCAGCGACGACTTCCTCGATTCCGACTTGTCGTTCGCGGACCTCGGTTTTCGCCTGCCCGAGAACGCCGACAACCAGGTGCTGCAACAAGTATTGTATGACGCCAAACAATGCTATCTCGTCGAGTCGCATCCGCTCAAAGGCGTGGAGTCGGCGTACACGTACTGGCGCACGTGGGTCGATGTCGCGAATCTAGTGACCGTGAAAACGGAGTTCTACAACAAGAAGGGCAAGCTGGTGCGAACGATCGCGGCCAACAAAACCGCGCAGATCGACGGTCGCTGGACTGTCACGCAATGGGAAGCGAGAACCGACCTGCGGAGCAACGCCAAGACGGTCATCACCCTCGACAAGGCGACGTACGACGCCGACGTGCCGGACAACGCCCTCACCCCGGACGGCCTGCCGAACTTGTGACCGGTCCGCCGAATATCACATTTCTATCTGCTGAGCCGGCGGCAAAAGACGAAGACCCGGAAGACCCCGAAAAGGGCATTTGCCTGATTCTATTTCCGCGCGGACCTCTCGCCCGGCCACTCATCCGCCGCATAATGGCGAATGGCGAATGGCGAACGCAGAATTGCCGGCGCCACCCGAAATTCGCCATTCGCCATTCAACATTCTACATTTCGGTTTGCGCTCCCCAAAAAAATTTGAGTTCGCAGCGGAATGACGAGCGACCAAAGTCAATCGCTGCGGGCCAGAATTGAGCGGCGAAAGCCGCTCAAGCAGGCGCCTTCCGGATCTGTGTTGTCGTTCGCGAGATGCGCGCGACTATTTTTGCGCCGGCGTGGAATCCAACCGGATCGTCAACATCTTGTCGCCCGGCGTCAGCGCTTCGAGGACCGCGAGCGACGCGTCGTCGGCGACGCCGAAGGCCGTGTAGCGGCCGTCGAGATGCGGCGTCGGCACGACCGTGAAGAAGAATTGGCTGCCGGCCGTGTCGCGGCCCGACGACGCCATGCCGAGCGCGCCGGCCACGAAACGCTGCGCGTCCAACTCGTCGCGAATGGCGTAGCCGGGGTCGCCGCAGCCGTTGCCCAGCGGGTCGCCGCCCTGCGCGACAAAGGCCGGCACGACGCGGTGGAACGACAGGTTGTCATAGAATCCCGCCGTGGCGAGGCGAATGAAGTTGTCGGCGGTCAGCGGCGCGAGATCGCGGCGCACGACGAAATGAACGTCGCCCTTGGCGGTTTTCAACGTCAGCGGCGCACGGACGCCGCGCAGGACATAGCCGGCCAGGAGCTTGTAGTCGTCGGAGCTTTTGTTGGCCGGCTGGCCGAATAATTCGCGTTTGTGCATTTCGTGGGTCGTCTTATAGAGCATCTCGACGGCCTTGCGGCGCACCAGCAGCGACGGCCGCGTCAGACCCTCGCGGGCAATCTCGGAAAGCGCGAACTCGGCGGCCGTGCGCGCATTCGGGCTGTCCACCAGGGCGCCGAGCGCCTCGAGGGCCGCGATCGCCGGCCCTGGATCGCGCTCCAGCTTGGTCTTGCGAAATGCCGCGTCCAACACTTTGAGTTGCTTCACATCGCCCGTGGCGCCCGCCGCAGCGAACGCGGCGGCACGGACGACCGGATCGGCGTCGGTCAACCATTCCGGATGGTCGCGGATCGCTTGCGCGCGCGGTTTGCCGTTTTCGTCTTCGGCCAGCGCCATCACGATTCGCTGGCGAACCGGCAGCGCGCGCACGAACCGCTCCGGCACGCCCTCGCCTTTGGCAAGCCAATTCAACTTGACGGTCTGTTCCGCGGCGGCCAACAGCTCGACGTAAAAGGCGGCGTCTTCATCGTTCTCGGCAAAATCCTGCGGGTTGAGATTGGCCACCTGGCCGTGCGCGCCGGCCTTGGCCGCGGCGACGCCCGCCAGCCGGGCATACGGCGTCTGCTGTTTGGACGCGTCCCACAAAAAATCCGCCACGCCCGGCGTTTTCAGTTCGGCGAGTTGCTCGAGAATCGCCTGGTGCAGGCTGGTGGCCTGGGCCGTCCCGGCCGCCTTCAGCGCGGCTTTCAGCGTTTCGAACGCCTGGTCCGGCGGCAGCAGCGCGGCAACCGCGGCCGCGGCCGCGATCTTCTCCTGGGTCGAGCCGGTCGCCAGCATTTTTTGCGCGGCGTCGCGGACAGCCGCCTCGCGCGGCTTTCGTTTCCCCAGCGCGCGCAGCGCCTGCGCCCGGACGAACGCGTTGGGATTGCCGAGCGCGGCGATCAGCGGTTCGGTCAAATTCAATTCCAGGTTGGGCGCGCGGCCAGCAAAATAGGCCGCCATGTACGCGACATCCGGGTTCGCGTTCAGCAGACCAAACGCGAGCACGGTTTTGCGCCGGCTTTCGTTTTCCTTGACGATCGGCGGCGGGGCAAACTCCATGCCGGCTTTTTGCTCGGCGGCGACGCGCAGCAGCGACATCGCCAACACGCCGTCTTTGTCGACGATCTTCCGGCTTTCGATTTCACTGACCGCCTCCTCGGCTTCGCGCAGGCCGTCGCCGGGGAAGGCCCGGGCCAGCGCCTCGAACGCCGCGGCGCGGGCCGCCACGGCCGGATCTTTCTTCGCGGCGCCGAGCAGGCGAACCAAAAAGATCGGCGGCTTGTCGATCTTGTACGCGCTCGCCGGCGTATTCGCCCACAAATCGCCGATCGCCTCGAACACCACGGCGTGGTCGATGGTCGCGTCGTCGGACGCACGCAGCAAGGCCAAGCCGCTGTCCGGTTCGCCGATGCGGCCGATCGCGCGGGCCGCGAGGTTGCGTTCGAGCGGCGTGCGCTGCGGGTCGAGCATGACGTGTTCCAGGAACGAGTCGAAGGTGGCCGTGTCTTCGGCCAGCAGAATCCGGGCCACGGATTCGGTCGCGTCCTGCGCGACCGCCGCGGCGGCGATGACGAGCGAAACCAGCGAAACAACGAACACCAACCAGCCTCGGCGGGGCATGAATGCGCTCCTTCACGGTGAATGCATGAGAATATTGGGTTCGCCGGGGCGCGCGGTCAAGGGAGTTTCTTTCGCTGATGAAAACTTCGCGAAGCGGGAATTGCGCCGGCCGACGCAACGCCGCCGGACCGCCGCGGCCGCGGCAACGGTTCAGAAAATCGCGGCCGGCCCTTTCCAAACGGCGCCGCATCTGTTAACAACGTGCAACTCTTCTCCGGAGCGCGATGTGCGCCGACATTGGGCATTATTGGTTCTTTTGCTGGCCTTTGTTGCGCCCGCCGGCGTTTTCGCCCAGAGCATCCCGTCCGTCGGCGACCTGCCGACCGGCCCGCGACCGGATAGTTGGCACATTTGGAACGGGTCGGCGGTGGGCCTGAACGGGCCGGTGTTCGGCGACCTCTGCAAGATCTACCGCAAGATGCCGTGGGGCGAAGGCAAGACGCTGCTGACCGCCGATTCGCATTGGCGGCTGGGCCTGCACAACACGATCTCGCCCGTGTTTTATCGGCCGGAGGCGATGATCGGCGTGTCGCCGCTGCTGGTGCTGGACGTCGATGTGCACTACGGGCCGGAGATCAATTTCACGTACAATCGTTTTCCGTCGCTGCGCAGCCATTATTTGCCGCAAAACCTCGGCCCGGCGACCGGCAACGGCCTGATTGTGCAGCATGCGCAGGCCAATACGGTCTTCAAGATCGGCTGGGGCCCGCTCGCCGTGCTGCAATTGACGGACCTGGACTACTTCAAGAGCAACGTCGTGTATTTCAACTGGGACGTGGCGACGCTGGTCAAGGAAGGCTTCTTCCTGCGCGCGAAGACCATGGCGCTGGTCGAGTTCATGAAAGACTGGCGCTTTTTCCTCGACTACCAGAACTTTCACTATTTCTCGACCTCCTTCCTCTCCGAGTCGGCCGGCGGCGGCTTCCTGGTGATGAATCCGGGCTTCAATCACTTGATGGTCATCACGCAGATCAATTACTACATCCACAACCCCGATTTTCGCGGGCCGACGATCTTTGCTGCGGCCGTCATGGAATGGGATTTCCCCGACAAGAAGTAGCCCCCGGCGCGGTCTCATCAAACGCAGGGGCACAGCGCGCTGTGCCCTTCCGGCCGCGCGACGCGCGGTCAGTCCGTCGTGCTCAGCCCCGGCGGGGCGTAGGTGACTAGCCCAGCGATTTCATCGCTGGGTATCCGCGCCAGGCATGATTTTCTTGAACAGGGCAGGGCTCAAGCGGGCCGAAGGGCCGCTTGAGCCCTGCCCATTTCAGATAAAATACGGAAAACGGGTGACTGTCCCTAGTTTCACTTAAGACCTATAGAGACTGTCGATTAAGTGGTTGCGCCCACGCCGAAGCCAAACCGCCCCGGTAGTGAGCGTGCGCTCAGCCCCGTCAGGGGCGCAGGTTAATAGCCCAGCGCTTCAGCGCTGGGTAAACGGCGCGGGGCGCGATTTGTTCTGCAATGGGCGGGGCTCAAGCGGCCTCTGAGGCCGCTTGAGCCCCGCCCATTGCAGGTAAATTATGATATTTCGTCGAAACCCAGGACTAACGTCCTGGGCTATTGACCTGCGCCCCTGACGGGGCTTTTCGTTCGCCACGTGTGTTGGCCAAAGGCGCGGGCCGACTTAATCGACAGTCTCTATACGTCCTATTGGGCCCATTGGGCCCATTGGGCCTATTGGGCCTATTGAGGCTGTCGATAAAGTGGTTGCGCCCGCGCCGGCGCGAAGCCGCCCCGGTAGTGGTAAACTCGGGACAGTGGGGCTGTTGAAAAAGGCCGTTTGCGCTCCGTTAGCGGGTTTTCGACAATCCGCGAGTACGTGATTTGATTGAACGGGCGCTTTCGCGGAATTGACGAAACGGGGATTTTTCAACAGCCCCGCTGTCCCTAATTTCTCACGCAACGGACGAGGTAGGCGCTCCAAAAGCCTTCGTACTCGACAGGCTGGGCGTTCACGGAGCCGTCGTCGAAGCTGACGGACCAGTACCACACGAGGCCGTCCGGGCCGCCGGTTTCCCCGGGCTCGTCCGCGGCGTACGTGGCCGACCAATAATACCAAGAGCAATTATCCCCACCTAGCTCCGACGGCCAATAGCAGCCGTTCGCCGGGCCATTTCCGGAACATGCGCTGCACTCCCACCAGCAATTCTCATCCTCGCACGAATCCGTCACGCCGCACTGGCCGCCGGGATAGTAAGCGTTGGCGCAGCCGCGAATCAAGCTGCGCAGCGCGTCGATATCCGGGAGCGACCAATCGTGGTAGCCGCCTAACGTCAAGCCCGAGCAGTAGCTTTGGGCGTCGTTCCAAGTCCAGGCTTGGATGTCGTCCCAAGTCTCACCGCCCTGATCCGGCCCGGTCGTCGGCGGATTGACCTGCCACATGTGGCCGCTGCACGGGTCGGTGGCAGATCCGTCGCCGTTGTCCTTCAATGGGCACGAATCGTCATCGGACGAGGAATCGTCGTCCGGCGAAACGTCGTCGTCGGCCGTGTCATTATCGTCGTTGTCGTCGTCGTCGGCCGTGTCATTATCGTCGTTGTCGTCGTCGTCGTTGTCGTCGTCGTCATCCACGTTGCGCACGCAGCGCACTTGGAAGACGCCGTTAACCGGATCGCCGCCGGCCGCGCCGACACCCGCGTTTCCGAAAGTGACAGGCCAGCCATCGGCGTTGTTGTCGCCGTACAACGTCGAGGACCAAAACCACTGCAATGGCACCGCCCCGCCGAGCGGCTGCGCCCAATAGGAGCCGTCAACGCCTGCGCCGCCCTCGTAGGCGCACCCAACGCAGACGGAGCTCCAGCAGGTTGAATCCGAACATTGATCGGTGACGCCGCAGGCGCCCCCCGTCTGGGTGACCGGGCAACCGCGAATCGCACTGCGAAGGGCATCGACGTCCGGCAGGCGCCAGTCGGCAAAGCCGGCAAGGGTCAAACCACTGCAATGCGTTACGGCGTCGGCCCTATCATAAGACGTGCCCGCCGGCGACACCTCCCACATCAGGCCCGTGCAGGGGTCGGTCGCGGTTCCGTCGCCGTTGTCGTTCAAATCGCAGG
>CAZHPN010000222.1:0-9023 GCA_964534375.1 uncultured bacterium
CACGGGCCTCGGCACGCCGCTTGGCGTCGGCGCCTTCGGCGTCGCGGGCGACGATGACGACGACGATACGAGCGACGACGACGATAACGACGACAACGACTCGGTCGACGACGACAGTTCGCCCGCGCCGCCTCACGGCCAGAGCAGCGACAAGAGCGGCGGCTGCGGATGTTGAGAGCGGTGGTCGGTGGTCAGTGGCCAGTGGCCGGTGCCGGAATCCGGCCCTAGGGGCGGGCCCCCGTGCCCGCCCGCTTCACTTCTGAGGAGCGAAAACCGGAATGTAGAATGTGGAATGGAAAATGGGGCAACTCGGGCGGCGCGGCCAATTCGCCGTTCGCCAGTCCCGGTCCTCGCCGAAGATCACAAATATGTTTGTCGAATTCGATGCCCCGTTTTCTCGAAATGGTCGCCAATTCCTCATTCGCCATTCGCCATTCTCCCTTCTGTGTCGGACGCCCGAAACAATTGTCTGCGCCGGGACCCGCGTCGATGGGCCGCGGTTCTGCCCGCCGCCTCCGCAACCCGCGGCCAAGTTAGGCGAATTGCGCCGGCGGCGGCGCGCCTTAACATTAACCAAAAGCTATTCTCGGCCGGATCGTTGCAAACGGCCGCCGGTTCGCTACACTATGGCGCGTTTTCAACCGGGGACCCGATGATCGGCGACCGCTCGAAATTTCTGCGGAGCGCGCTGCTCGTGGCCGACCTCCTGACGGTCGCCGGGGCGTGGCTGCTCGCCTATCCGCTGCGCTTCAAGCTGCTGCCGCTCTACATCCAGCACGTGCCGCCGTTCGGGATGTACGCCTGGCTGGCCGCGCTGGCGGTGCTGGTGTGGGCCGTCGTGCTGCGGCTGCGGCCCGTGGTCGGCGCGCGCGCGGGCGGCGGCCTCGCCGAGCGGCTGATGCCGTTCCTGCAGCAGCACGCGCTGGCGGCGATCGCCTTCGTCGTGCTCACCTTTTTCATCAGCGAATACAAACCCAGCCGTATCGTGCTCGTGATTTTCCTCACGCTTTCGACCCTGGTGATGATCGCCGTGCGCCTGGCGCTCCACCGCTGGCAGCAAGCGCAGTTCGCCAAGGGCGAGGGAGTGGCGCGGTGCCTTGTCGCGGGCACGGGCAAGGCGGCGCAGGCGCTGGTCGCGCGGCTGCACGCCCGGCCCGAACTCGGCCAGAAGGTGATCGGCTTCCTGACCGACAACCGCGCGGAGATCGGCGCCGAAATTCTCGGGCTGCCGGTGTTCGACGCGGTCGAAAATGTGCAGGAAGTCGTAAAGGCGAAGGGCGCGCTGCGCGTGTTCGTCGCCCTGCCGCTGGCGGCGCACGACCTGCTGCAAAAGGTGCTCGACAACCTCGGCGAAGAGCTCGTCGACGTGAAGGTCGTCGTCGATCTGCTCGATTTCGTCATGCTGCGGGCCGCCGTCGAGGATTTCGCCGGCCTGCCCATCGTCAGCCTGAAGCAGACGCCGATGTCCGGCTGGGGCGCCGTGGTGAAACGCGCGTTCGATATCGCCTTCGCGCTCGCCGCGTTCGTCGTCGGCTCGCCGGTGTTCGCCGCGATCGCCGCCGCGGTGCGGCTGGACAGCCGCGGGCCGATTCTCTACCGCCAGACGCGGATGGGCCTGGACGGCAAGGTGTTCGATATTTTCAAATTCCGTTCGATGCGGACCGACGCCGAGGCGCAGCAAGGCGCGGCGTGGGCGGTCGAGGGCGATCCGCGCCGGACGCGCGTGGGCGCGTTCCTGCGGCGCACGAACCTGGACGAGCTGCCGCAATTCTGGAACGTGCTGCGGGGCGACATGAGCGTCGTCGGGCCGCGGCCCGAGCGGCCAGTGTTCATCGAGGATTTTCGCACGAAGATTCCGAAGTACATGCTGCGCCACAAGGTGAAGGCCGGCCTGACCGGGTGGGCGCAGGTGAACGGCTGGCGCGGCAACACCGACTTGCGCAGCCGCATCGACTGCGATCTGTACTACATCGAAAACTGGAGCTTCTGGCTCGATCTGCGGATCATCGGGATGACGTTGTTCTCGCGAAAGGCCCGGCAAAATGCGTATTGACGTAGGGGCGGGGCTTGCTCCGCCCGACGAATCGCGCCTGGAAAGGCGCTCTTACAAATAAGAGGCGGAGGAGAAAAATATGAACATCTGCGTAGTCGGCACGGGCTACGTCGGCCTGGTCGCCGGCGCCTGCTTCGCCGAAACCGGCAACGACGTGTTTTGCGTGGACAAAGACGAGGCGAAGATCGCGCGGCTCAACCGCGGCGAGGTGCCGATCTACGAGCCGGAACTCGACGACCTGATCGCGCGCAACGTCAAGGAAGGGCGGCTGGCGTTCAGCACGGACCTCGTCGCCGGCGTGCAGAAGAGCAACGTGATCTTCATCGCCGTCGGCACGCCGCAGGACGAAGACGGCTCGGCGGACCTTTCGCACGTGCTCGACGTCGCCGGCGCGATCGGCCGGGCGATGAACGGCTACAAGATCATCGTCGACAAATCGACCGTGCCCGTGGGCACCGCCGACCGCGTCGGCCAGGCCGTCGCGGCGCAGACCACGCACGACTTCCACATGGTGTCCAATCCGGAATTCATGAAGGAAGGGTCGGCGGTCAACGATTTTCTCTATCCGGACCGCGTGGTGATCGGCGCGAACAACGAGTGCGTCGCCGAGGTCATGGGCGAGCTGTACGCGCCGTTCGTCCGCACCGGCAACCCGATCATTTTCATGGACGTGCACAGCGCCGAAATCACCAAATACGCCGCCAATGCGTTCCTGGCGACCAAAATCAGCTTCATGAACGAGATCGCCAATTTCTGCGACAAGGTCGGCGCCGACGTGATGATGGTGCGCAAGGGCGTCGGCAGCGACAAACGCATCGGCCCGCAGTTCCTGTTCCCCGGCGTCGGCTACGGCGGCTCGTGCTTCCCCAAAGACGTGCGCGCCTTCATGCGGACCGCGGCGGACCAGGGCTCGCCGCTGCGCATCCTGCAGGCGGTGGACGAGATCAACAACCAGCAAAAAGTGATCATGGTGGAAAAGCTGCGGCGGCAGTTCCACGGCGACTTCGCCGGCAAGGTCATTGCGATCTGGGGCCTGTCGTTCAAGCCGCAGACCGACGACATGCGCGAGGCGCCGGCGAAATATATCATTCGTTCGGTGACCCACGCGGGCGCGACGGTGCGGGCCTTCGATCCGGCGGCGATGGAGGAAGCCTGCAAGCCGTACAACCTCAAAGACCTGATCGACACCGGCCGCGTGAAGCTGTGCGAAAACGCCTACGACGCGGCCGAGGGCGCCGACGCGCTGCTGGTCGTGACGGAATGGAACGAATTCCGCCGGCCCAATTTCGAACGCGTCAAAGGCCTGATGCGGGAGCCGGCGGTGTTCGACTGCCGCAACCTGTACACGCCCGCGAAAATCAAGGAACTCGGGTTCGCCTATTATTCTATCGGCCGCGACACGCTCTAGCGGCGCGGCGCACGCACGGAGGGCAGGGCAATGCCAAGGATTCTGATCACCGGCGCGGCCGGCTTCATCGGTTCGCACCTCTGCGACCACTTCGTGGGCCAGGGCTACGACGTCATCGGGATGGACAACCTGCTGACGGGCAATATCGCCAATATCGCGCACATCACGGCCGGCAATTTCACGTTCATCAAGCATGACGTGACGAACTACGTGTACATCGACGGCCCGCTGGATTACATTCTGCACTTCGCCAGCCCGGCGAGCCCCATCGACTACCTCGAGTTGCCGATCCAGACGCTCAAGGTCAACGCCCTCGGCACGCACAAGGCCCTGGGCCTCGCCAAAGAGAAAAAGGCGCGCTTTCTGCTGGCCTCGACCTCGGAAACCTACGGCGATCCGCTGGTGCATCCGCAACGCGAGGATTATTGGGGCAACGTCAACCCGATCGGCCCGCGCGGGGTGTACGACGAATCCAAGCGCTTCGCCGAGGCGCTGACGATGGCCTATCACCGGACGCACGGCGTCGAGACCCGCATCGTGCGCATCTTCAACACCTTCGGCCCGCGCATGCGGCTCAACGACGGGCGCGTCGTGCCGGCGTTCGTCGGCCAGGCGCTGGCGGGCGAGCCCATGACCATCTTCGGCGACGGCAAGCAGACGCGCAGCTTTTGTTACGTCGCGGACCTCGTCGCCGGCATCGACCTGCTGCTGCACAGCGACGAAGCGGACCCGACCAACATCGGCAACCCGCGCGAGATGACGATCCTGCAATTCGCCGAAATCATCAAGAAACTGACCGGTTCGGCGAGCGGCATCGTCTTCAAAGACCTGCCGGTCGACGACCCGAAGGTGCGGCAGCCGGACATCGGCAAGGCCCGCCGCGTGCTCGGCTGGGAGCCGCGCACGCCGGTCGAAGAAGGTCTCAGGATCACCATCGAGTACTTCAAGCGCGTGCTTTGCAAGGAATAAATAAATGAGCATTTTGGTCGCCGGCGGCGCCGGTTATATCGGCAGCGTTACGGCTGCGCAAATGTTGGCGGCGGGCCGCGAGGTCGTCGTTTACGACAACTTGTCCCGCGGCCGGCGGCAGGCCGTGCCGCCGGGCGCGATTTTCGTGCAGGCGGAACTCGGCGACGTCAAAACGTTGGCCGCGACGCTCAAGAAATATGGCGTCGAGGCGGTCATGCACTTCGCCGCGCACAGCCTCGTGCCCGAAAGCATGACGGCGCCCGAGATTTATTACGAGAACAACGTCGTCGTCGGCAAACGGATGCTCGATGCGATGCGCCTGGCCGGCGTGAAGTTCATCATTTTTTCGAGCACCTGCGCGACGTTCGGCGAGCCGGAGACCGTGCCGATCCACGAGGAAGTCGCCCAGCGGCCGACCAATCCGTACGGCGAAACCAAGCTGGCGTTCGAACGCATGCTCTATTGGGAAAACCGGATTCATGGCCTGAAATACAGCATTTTGCGATATTTCAACGCCGCCGGCGCCGCGTACGGCCTCGGCGAAGACCACCGCCCCGAGACGCACATCATCCCGCTCGTGCTGGATGTCGCGCTCGGCAAACGCGCCAAGATTCTGGTGTACGGCGACGATTATCCGACGCCCGACGGCACGTGCATCCGCGATTATATCCATATTGTCGATTTGGCGCAGGCGCACGTGCTGGCGCTCGAAAAGAAACGCGACGAGGCGACGCATTACAATCTCGGCAACGGCAGCGGCTACAGCGTGACCGAAGTGATCGACACCGTGCGCCGCGTCACCGGCAAGCCGATTGCGGCGGAAATCGCGCCGCGCCGCCCGGGCGATCCGCCGCGGCTCATCGGCGCGAGCGACAAGGCGAAACGCGAACTCGGCTGGCGGCCGCAGCATCCGGAGTTGGAATCGATCGTCGCCTCGGCCTGGGAGTGGCGGCAGAAGCATCCGGACGGCTATGCGGAATAAGCCTGCAACGCAGGGGCGAAACGTGCGTCCGCCCTCTTGAGAAGGGCGATGGCGAGCATCGCCCCTGCAATCGTCGGCACAGGCGAGGACGCCTGCGCCGCACGCCGGTCGCGCCTGCCGCTGTTTCCGTATTCCACCCCGTCGCCGTCCAGCGTAATATCGGAACCGGGAGAGCAACGCGTGGCCTTCGAGGAAATCAGAACCCGCTGGAAGGTCCGGCTGCGGGCCGCGCGCCGGCCGGCGCTCGCGCTCGCCGTTGGGTTGCTGTTGGCCGGCGGGGCGGCGCTCGTCGCCGCGCGGATTTTTGCGCTGTCGCACGAGACGCCCTCGCTCGGCTTTCGCGGCGTCCAAAAAGGCGCGGTGATCAAGATCCCCGACGACTGGCTCGGCAGCGCCCTGCGGCCCAACTCGCGCGTCAACCAGGAGAAATTCCACGACAACCGCTTGTTCGCCGACGTGGTTTACACCGTCGATGAGTGCGGCCGGCGGACGACCGTGCAGCCCGCCGGCGCCTACGAATCGTTCGCCGTTTTCGGGCCGTGCTCGTTTACGTTCGGCGACGGCGTCAACGACGACCAGACGCTCGCTTCGCAATTCGCCGGCCGCCTCGGCGGCAAGAAGATCCATGTTTGCAACTATGGCGTCAGCGGCTGGGGTCCGACGAATTTTCTCGCGCTGGCGACCGACCCGCGCCTGCCGCGCTGCCTGCGTGAGCCGCGCGGTTTCGTCGTCTACACATTCATCGACCCGCACGTCGATCGGGCCATCGGCCGCATGGCGCTGCTGGATTTCGACGCCTGGAGCCGGTTTCCGTATTACCGGATCGGGCCCGGCGGCGTTGTGGTGCGCGCGGGCCTGATCGACCGCGAGCACCCGCCGCCGTTGCCGCGCTTCTATCGCCTGCTCCGCCGGCTGGGCGTCGCCAGCGTATTTTATCCCGATTGGCCGAAGTCGTTTACCGACGACCACTACCGGTTCACCGCCAAAATCATCGAAGAGACGGCCAGGGAGTTCGGCCGGCGCTTCACTTCCGCCGGATTTTACGTGGTGTTGTTTCCCGGCGCCAAGAACGGAGCGAAGGTCATGTCGTTCGCCGACCCGGCCCTGGTCCGCGTCTTGGATTACTCGACGATGCTGGAGCCGAAAGACACCGGCGCGGGCACGCCGTATTTTCAGTTGGACGGCCACCCGACGCCGTTGCTGCTGGAGATGGTCGCCGGCCGGTTGGTCGCGGATTTGACGAAGGCCGGGGCATTGTAGGGACAGGAATTCGAAGGGCTCACGCGGAGACGCGGAGGTCGCGGAGACGTAGGAGGCGGCCACGTGTTTTCTCCGCGCTCTCCGCGTCTCCGCGTGAGACTTTTTCTCATCTCACTCTTTCGACGTATTCCCCCGTCTCCGTATCGACCCGAATCACCGTGCCGGGCTCGATGAACCCCGGCACGCGGATATCCATGCCGTTTTCGAGTTTCGCGGGCTTGTTCTGGTTCGTCGCGGTTGCGCCTTTGACGTGCGGCGCGCACTCGACCACGGCCAGATCGACCGTCTTCGGCAGCGACACGCCGACGATTTCGCCTTCGTACGTTTGAATCATCACGACCGCGTTGGATTGCAAAAACTTCAGTTCGTTGGCCAGGCGGTCGAGCGAAACGGCGAGTTGCTCGTAGGTCTCGTGGTTCATGAAGTGCGCCATTTCGCCGTCTTCGTACAGGTACTCCATCTTCACCAGGTCGATCTCGATCTGCTTGATCGATTCGACCGAACGGAACCGCTGCTCGCGCTGCAGGCCGGTCTTGATGTTCCGCATTTTGATCTGCACGACCGCGTTGCCTTTGCCCGGCGTGATGTGCGTCGTCGCGAGCACCTTGTAAATCTCGCCCTCGAACTCGATCGTGTCGCCGCGCCGAACGTTGGTCGCGTTGTAAAAATTCGCCATACGCTCCTCCGGAAGCCGTCAAACGGGCGCGTATTGTAGCCAAGGGGCGGGGCGGCGCAAGGGGCGGGGGCAGCGAACAGTGTGCAGTGAACAGTGAACAATGAACTGGCGCGAGGCGTCGGTCGCGGTTTGGCGGCAATGGGGAACCGGGAGCGGCTGCGCCACAAAGACGAGGCAGCACAGCCGAGGGCGGCTGCGCCACAAGCGCAATCCCATGCTTCCTCCGAAAACCACCCTTTTTGAGCCGAGCGAAGGCGCGCCGTGAAAAAGTTCACGGGAAACGATTTTTGTTGGCGGTTTTCCCCTTGACGCGCCGCAACGCCATTTGTATTGTAGCGCCGCTTTTTAGCGGTTCACGAATACGCAGCCGAAAACATGAACAAGGTTCACTGACCGGAGTCTTTTATGAGCGAAAGTTTGGCAACCGCCGTCAAGAAAATCTGCAGCGCGGTCGGAAACGATCGCACTCGGTTGATGGACGTGGTCGAGGCCGTGCAAGCGGAGTACGGCTACGTCGGCAACGAGGCGATCGATCTGCTCGCCGCGCAACTGAAGATGCCTCGAGTCGAGGTCGACAGTTGCGTTTCCTTCTATTCGTTCCTGTCGGACGCACCGAAGGGCAAGATCGTCATTCGCCTGTGCAACGACGTGGTCGACCGCTACCAGGGCGTCGATCAGGTGGCGCAGGCCTTCAAAGACGAGCTGGGCATCAACTTCGGCCAGACGACGGCGGACGGCAAGATCAGCCTGGAGTGGGCGCCGTGCATCGGCATGAGCGACCAGGCCCCGGCGGCGCTGGTGAACGACGTGGTCGTCACCTACCTGTCCACCGACAAGGCGCGCGAGGTCGTGCGGACGATCAAAGAGACCGGCGACCCGAAAAAGCTGGTCAAACGGCTCGGCGACGGCGCCAACGCCCACGAACTCGTGCGTTCGATGGTGCACAACAACATCCGCAAGAAGGGCCCCGTGCTGCTGGCCGACTTCGAACCCGGCCTCGCCCTGAAAAAAGCGGTGTCGATGAGCCCGATCGAGGTGATCCGCGAAATCAAGACGGCCCGCCTGCGCGGCCGCGGCGGCGCGGGCTTCCCGACCGGCCTGAAGTGGGAATTCACCCGCAACGCCGACGACCCGCAGAAATTCGTGCTCTGCAACGCCGACGAGGGCGAGCCGGGAACCTTTAAGGACCGCGTGCTGCTGACCGAACGGCCGGAGATGCTCTTCGAAGGCATGACCATCGCCGGCTATGCGATCGGCGCCGAAACCGGGTTGATCTACCTCCGCGGCGAATACGCCTATCTGCTGACTTACCTTAACAAGCTGCTGGCCGACCGGCGCGCGAAGGGCCTGCTCGGCAAGAACGTCGCGGGCAAGGCCGGCTTCAACTACGACATCCGCATCCAGATGGGCGCCGGCGCCTACATCTGCGGCGAGGAAACCTCGCTGATCAGCTCGCTGGAAGGCTTCCGCGGCGACCCGAAAAACCGGCCGCCGTTCCCCGCCCAGAAGGGCTACCTCGGGCATCCGTCGACGGTCAACAACGTCGAGACCTTCTGCTGCGCGGCGCGCATCATCGAAAAGGGCGCGGCGTGGTTCGCCGAATACGGTTCGCCGGGCACGGCCGGCACGAAGCTGTTGTCGACGGCCGGCACGGTGTTGCTGACCATGGTGGCCG
>CAZHPN010000223.1:0-8918 GCA_964534375.1 uncultured bacterium
CCGCGCCCCTCCCCGACACAGGGAGGGGCGAGAAGACACCGTGGCGGACCCGCGTTACGAAGAGGTCCTCCACGGCTCGCGAATTCGAATTCACATTGATGAGTCAACAATCGAGGCCCCTTTTTCATCAACGCGTGTGCGCCTGCCAACGCGGCGTCTGTGTGCCCCTCCCTGTGTCGGGGAGGGGCAGGTCGAACACGCGACCGCGTGATCGACCGGGGAGAGGTCCGTGCGGCGGAAAACACGGCGTGGCAATGCGACCCGCGTTTATTCTAACGCCTATGGCCCCCCCCGCGCTCCCGGAGGGCGCGTTACCCGAGGGGCACGCGCACGCCGAAAAACTCGTGGTCGTAGCGCGGCGACACCCGTTGCTCCTTGATCGCCTTGACGAGCGAGGCGGCGTCGACCACATCGGCCGGGAACGCCGTAGCGCAGCGTCCGAGCAGCGACGGCTCGTGCGCGTCGCTGCCGGCGGTCATCGCCAGATTGTACTCGGTGGCGATGCGCAGCAAGTTTTGGAAGTAGCTGCCGCGGAGCAGTTGCTGTTTGTTCAGATTGAGCATCGTGCCGTTGTACAACTCGAGGCCGTCGATATACGGGGCGGCGGCGCGGACCTCGGGCAGCCGCGGCGCCTCGGCGCGCGGCGCCCGTTGATTGACGAACGGGTGCGCCCAAATGACGGCGGTCGCCGGACCGCGGGCGATTTGCCGCACCGAATTGAGCTTCGTCGGCAGCGAGCGCAGGTAATCTTCGTCGGTCGAAAACAGCAGGAAATCGCCTTCGACGGCCCGAATCTCCAGGCCGAAGACGATCGTGCAATCGGGGATTTCGCGCCGCAACTCCTGGCAGGCATCGAGCGAGCAGAAGTCGGTCACCGTCGCCATGGGCGCCGCGGCCGACCGAATATAACGTGCGATGTCCTCGAGCCGCACGCGCGAGATCGTCGAACGGTCCGTGTGAATGTGCAGATCGATGAGCAACGGCTTGTCCGTCGGTTCACCCTCGCGGGGCGCGCGCTTTCGCCGCCAGTCCGCCGAAATCCTCGATTTTCCAGTCGGCGCCTTGTTTGACCAGGTCGACGACCGCGTCGGCCTCGGTCGGGCTCGTTTCGCCGAACGCCATGGGGTCGACCGTCAAGCCGTCGCCCTTAAGAATGTGCACCTTCATCGTCGCCTTGTCGCCCGTCACTTTGGGCGGATCGGCGACCGTGGCGCGCTTCATCTTGATCAGATCGAGATAGGCCGTAATTTCCGTGTACGACTCCCCCGAAACGAACAACTGCCGCAGCCGGGCGCGCGCTTCCTGGTATTTCTTGGCCTTGTCGGGCTCCTTCGCGCCCTGAAAGTCCGGATTCTCGGCGATATCGAGCGCCGCAAAAAACGCCGTCAACACGTTGCCCGGCGAGGTCTGGTCGGCCGGGATGTCCGGCGCCGCGGGCCGCACTTTCAACTTGTCCGCCGGCCCGCCGGTCGTCGCCGCGGCGGCCTTGGCCGCGGCGGGCCCGGCGGCGTTGTTGTCTGCCGGCGCGGTATTTTTCTTCGAACACGCGGCCGACGCCAGCAGCAGCGCGACAAATACGAGAATAATCGTTCGCCTCATGGCTCATCCCCCGTAAGATTTTCGTTGGCGGCTCTCGCCGGATAATTTCGGGCGCAAGACGGGAAAAACTCAAGCACTACTCGGGGCGCGCGTCAAGGTAGCGGGGATTGCGAGTTACGAATTACGAATTACGAATTACGAATTACACTTGCCCGAGCACCCTGCGTTCCGCAATCTGCGGCCGGATCAGTTGTTGATTTTACCGATCGCATCCGCGCCGAGCGCAAACGCCCGCGCGTTGGTCTCGCGGAATTTTGCCGGCACGGATTCGACCGCGGCGCGGCGCACCGCCTCCTCGCCGAGCGGCAAGGCGCCGCTGCGCGCCAGCGCGCCGAGCAGCACGGCGTTGACCGCGTGCGCGTTCCCGGCCTGCTCCGCGAGGCCCGCCGCGTCGAGCGCGATCAACCGGCCGACCGCCGCGGCGATCTCGGCCAGCATGGTTTCGACCTCGGGGTAGACGCCCTGCCCGATCGACACCGTGAACGGCACGATCGGCCGGCGATTGACGACGACGACCGTCCGCCCGCTGCAAAACGGCAACGCCCGCAGCGCTTCGAGCGGCTCGAAGGCGACCAGCGCGTCGGCGTCGCCGCGGCCGATCAACGGGCTGCGCGCGCCGCCGATCAGCACGCAGCACTCGACCACGCCGCCGCGCTGGCTCATGCCGTGCACCTCGGAAACGGTGACCGGCAGTCCGGCCGCCATCGCCGCCTCGCCGAGCAGCCGGCCGGCGGTGACGCTGCCCTGCCCGCCGACGCCGCACAAATAAATTCGCGTGTTGCCGTCGGGCTTCATGACGCCGCCTCTCCGGTGCGCACGATCGCGCCGTTCGGGCAGACCTGCACGCAGACGCCGCAGCCGTCGCACAGCAACGGGTCGATCTGCACGCGGCCGTCGCGCCGGTAAAAAGCGGGGCAGCCAAAATTGTCGAGGCAGTTGTTGCACGTCGCGCAACGGCCGCAGGCCAGGCAGCGCCGCGCCTCGGCCCGCGCCGCGGCGGCGTCGAACGCGCCTTCCGCCTCGGCGAACGACCGCGCGGCTTCGCCGGGCGTTACGCTTGGCGCTTCGCCGCGCGCGACTTGGGTGGCGTCGGCGGGCCGATAACGCGGCTCGGTCAGCCACGTCTCGCGATCGCGCCACGCCTCGACGACTACTTTTTGCGGATCGTCGGCCAGCGCGCGGTCGATGCCGTACGCGGCGTACTTGCCCGCTTGCAGCGCCTCGACCACGCTCGCCGGACCGCCGACCGCGTCGCCGCCCGCGAAGACGAACGGGACGCCGGTCGCGCCCGTTTCTTTGTCCGCCGGCAGACGGCCCCAGCGGTCGGGCGTGACTTCGCCCAATGCGCCCGCCGCGAACGCCGCGAGTTGGCCGACCGCAGCGATGACGCGGTCGCAATTCACGAGGAAGGTTTCAGCGGTCGGCTCGGGCCGCGGCCGGCCGGAGGCGTCGGGCGCGCCCAACCGCATGCGCCGGCACGTCACCGCGAGCCGGCCGCCCGCGGCGCGAATGCCCTCCGGCGCGCCGAGTTCGACGAGCCGCACGCCTTCGCGCTCCGCCGCGGCAATCTCGGCCGCAATCGCCGGCATTTCCGCTCTGGTGCGGCGGTACAAAATCGTCGCCGAAGACGCGCCGAGCCGCAGGGCGCACCGCGCGGCGTCGATCGCGCTGTTGCCGCCGCCGACGACCGCGACATCACCGGTCACGCGCTCTGCCGCCCCGCGGCTGACGCCGCGCAAGAACGACAGCGCATCGACCACGCCCGGCAGGTCTTCGCCGGCGACGCCGAGCCGCGCGCCGACCGGCAGGCCCGGGCCGAGGAAGACGGCCGCGAAGCCGTCGCGCTTCAGCTTTTCCAGGTCGAAATCGACGCCCAGGCGCTGGCCGAAATGGAACGTCACGCCGACGCCCGCGATCACGTCGAGGTCTTTTTGCAGCGCGCCGGGCGGCAGGCGGTACGCCGGAATGCCGAACGCACAAAGGCCGCCGGCCCGCCCTTCGGCCTCGAACACGTGCGGCTCGTAGCCGCGCAGCCGCAAATCGAACGCGCACGCGAGGCCCGCCGGCCCCGCGCCGACGATCGCCGCTTTTTTGCCGTTTTCGCGAATCATGCCGCACAGCCGCGAAACGTACGCCGCGCGGTCCGCATCGGTTTCGCCGTCCATCGCAAACCGCTTGAGCGCGTTGATCGCGACGGGCTCATCCACGTCGCGGCGAATGCACGCGGCCTCGCACGGGTGATGGCAAACGCGGCACACCGCGTGCGGCAGCACGAGCCGCTGGCGGATCAACGCACGCGCCTCGGCAAGCTGCCCCGCCGCGACGCGCTCGACGTAGCCCTGCACGCACAGGCCGAGCGGACACGCGGCCTCGCAGGGCGGATGCTCCATCTTCGCCGGCGCGTCAAGCTCGTACTGTGCAAGGCTATCCGGCCCGCCGGCGACGTGCGCCCGGGCGCGCGCCAGGGCGTAATCGCGATGCGGCTGCAATTCGCACTGCAGGCCGTTCGCCTGGCGGCCACAATAGAGACATTTGCTTTCGTCGACCGCGAACTTTTGCGGCGCGGCGGGCCGGCCGTGCGTTTTTTTCGCGAACAACGGGCACGGGCTGCGCGAGATCAGCACCTTGGGTCCATCGAGTTTCGCCAGGCGCTCGATCGTCAGGCGGCTGGCCTTGAAGTCGGCCGGATCGATCGTCGCGACGTGGGCGACGCCCGCCGCGCGGACGACGTCCGCAATCTCCGCCGCCGTTTTGTGCGGCTCCGGCACGCCCGGATGCGGCTGGTGGCCGGTCATGCCGGTCGTGCCGTTGTCGAGGACCACGAGCAGGAAGTCGCGTTGATGCCGCACCGAATTGAGCAGGCCCGTCATCCCCGAATGGAAAAACGTCGAGTCGCCGATGAACGCGACCACCGGCCGCTCGCCCGTCGCCGCGAAGCCGCCCGAACTGCTCGCCGACGAACCCATGCAAATGAAGAAATCGCCGATGTCGAGCGGCGGCAAAAAGCCGAGCGTGTAGCAGCCGATGTCGGAGAGATAAAGCGGCGCGTCGCCGAGCGCGAGCTTCACCGCGTAGTACGTCGCACGGTGCGGACAGCCCGGGCAGAGCACCGGCGGGCGGCCCGGCAACGGTTCGGCGGCGACTGGCGGAGCGGCCGGCTCGTAAGGAATTTGCAACAACTCCGCCAGCACGGCGGTGACGCGGTCCGGATCGAACTCGCCGATCGGCGAAAAATGCCCGCTTTCCTTGCCGAAAACCGGCACCAATTTGCCCGCGCGCAGGCCGGCGAGGCGCAACTCGGTTTCGAGCAGCGGGTCGAGTTCCTCGGCGACCAGCGCCCGGTCAACCGCCGCGGCGAATTCGGCCAGGCGGCGGCGCGGAACCGGGTGCGTCGTCGCCAGGCGCAGCACGCGCACGCGGTCCGCCGCGCCGAGGCGCGCGATCGCGTCTTCAACGTAGCAGGCGGCGACGCCGCTCGTCAAAATGCCGAAGCGCCCCGCGCCGGTTTCGCGATTGAGCGGCGATTCGTCGAACTCGGCTTCGATCTGTTGCAGCGTCGCCTCGACGACCGGATGGCGCAGCCGCGCCACGGCCGGCACCGGCGTGAAGCGGCGCTTGTCGGAAACGAAAACGGCCGTGTTGCGGCGCTCGCCCAGTTTGCCGACGACCACCGGCCGGCGGGTGTGCGCGACGCGCGTCGTCGTGCGCAAAATGACCGGCGTCTGATATTTCTCGGAGAGCGCGAAGGCCGCGAGCGTCAACAAATAGGCGTCTTCCGGGCCCTCCGGTTCGAACAGCGGCAGTTTGCCCAGGCGGGCGTAGTAACGGTTGTCCTGCTCGTTCTGGCTGCTGTGGCAGCCGGGGTCGTCGGCGCTGATCAGCACCAGGCCGCCGCGCACGCCGGTGTAGGCGAGCGTCATCAGCGGATCGGCCGCGACGTTGACGCCGACGTGCTTCATCACCGCGAGCGACCGCACGCCGGCGGCCGCCGCCGCGCCCGCCACTTCCAGCGCCACCTTCTCGTTGATCGAGTATTCGAAATGCACCCCGGCGTCGCCGTGCAGCGCGGCAAACGCATCGGTGATTTCCGAACTCGGCGTGCCCGGATACGCGGCGACGAGGCCGACGCCCGCCTCCAACGCGCCGCGCACGACAGCTTCGTTGCCGAGCAGCAGCAAGCGGGCATTTTCGGCCGCCAGCAGCGGATGCATAAAGCGCTCTCCTTCTCCCGGCGGACAGTCTACGGGCCGCGCGGCGGCGGGTCAATTGACTGGGATTGATTGACCGCCGCGGCAGGGTATTATCGCAACAGGCAGCCGGAAAACGCAAAAACGGATCCAACCGCGGGAGCGGCGAACATATGCACGACTTATCGGTTCTGGTGCTTTTGGTGCTGTACTTTGTCGTGGGTTTCGGCCTGCGCGCGTACATCCAGTATCGCCGGACAGGCGCGTACGGCGTGCAGGGCATTAACGCGGCGTTCGGATCGTTGGAATGGATCGCGGGCGTGCTGTTTGTGATCGGCGTGGTGGGCGCGTTCGCGGCGCCCGTGCTCGACCTGCTCGGCGTTCTGCGGCACGCCTCCTGCTGCGTGACCCCGGCCGTGCAAACGATCGGGCTGCTTATTTATCTCGTGGCCGCCATCGCCAGCTTCGGCGAGCAAATGGCAATGGGCAATTCGTGGCGCGTCGGCGTGCCGCGTGACGAAATCACGGCGCTGGTGACCGGCGGCCCGTTCGCGTTCATGCGCAACCCCATTTACACAACGATGCTGGCGTCCGGCGTCGGGATTGTGCTGCTGGTCCCGAACGCGGCCGCGGCGATCTCGTTCGCCGCCCTTTTCATCGGCCTGGAAATCCACGTGCGTTTCGTGGAGGAGCCGCACCTGCTGCAAATTCACGGCGCGGCGTACAGCGACTACGCGTCGCGGGTCGGCCGCTTCCTGCCGTTCGTGGGCCGGGGGTTGTCGCGCCGCTTGGGGTGACGACGGGCGCGCCGACGTGTTGAATTCGTCGCGGAACGGCACGCGTCATCGGTTTGCGCTTCAACATCTTATTCGCGTGCATTCGCGAATATTCGCGGTTCATTCGTCATCATGCCGAATCACATTCGCGTGCATTCGCGTGTATTCGCGGTTAAATAAACCCTCATTCTCCTTCGCGGTTAAACAAGCCCGCACTCGCCTTCGCGGTTGAAGCAAACCCGCCCCGCCGAACGTTGACACCCCGCCGGCGCCTTCCTAAGATGCCGGCGCAGACATGGAACCAACCGGAGAACGATCAATCCGACGGGAGCATTCATCATGAGCGTGCGAGGCGAAACCGTTCTGGCGCTGGGCGGCTGGGGTTTGGTCGGGCGGGCCGTTTGCCACGAGTTGCTGCAGGACAATCCGAAGCGAATTATCGTCTGCAGCCTCACGAAAGAAGAGGCCGAAGAGGCAGTTCGCGACCTCGAACGCGAGCGCGACCAGATGAACGAGCACGGCGAGGCGCGGATCAAGACCAAGTTCGTCGCCGAATACGGCGATATTTTCGCGCGCGTGGAATTTAAAGACGCCAACGCCCGGCAAATCAGCGCCAACGCGGACCTCGACAAAATCATCGACGACACGTTCAACGACCTGAAAAAAATCGATCTCGACCAAATGTTCCTTTACCAGTTGATCCTGAAATACCGCCCTGGCGTGGTGATCGACGCGATCAACACCGCGACGATCGTCGCCTACAAAGACATGTACTCCTCGACGCGCGATCTGCGCACCAAATTGGAAGAATTGGAAAAAGCGCACGCCTGCGGCGAGAACCTCGACGGCCAAATCGCCGCCATCGGCCACAGCGTCCGCGAGCACCTGACGAGCGTTTACCTGCCGCGGCTGATTCGCCACGTGCAAATCCTTTACCTCGCGCTGAAAAAAGTGAAATGCCGGTTCTTCGTGAAAATCGGCACCACCGGCACCGGCGGCATGGGGCTCAACATCCCGTACACGCACTCCGAGGAAAAGCCGAGCCAGAAGCTGCTCTCGAAGAGCGCGGTCGCCGGCGCGCACAGCCTGCTGCTGTTCCTGATGGCCAACACGCCCGATACGGCGTTCACGATCGAGATCAAGCCGGCGGCGGCGATCGCGTGGAAGGCGATCGAGCGCGGCGTCGTGCGCCGGGGGCGGACGCCGATCCACCTCTACGACAACCCGCCGGCCAAGGCGTTTACGCTTAACGAAAACCTCGCTCTCGAAGTTGCGTGCGGCGAGCAGTCGCGCGATTCGATCGTCGATGCGAAAAAAGATTTGGAGGCCGTCTTCATCAACACCGGCGAAAACGGCCTGTTTTCGCAGGGCGAGTTCACCGCGATCACCACGACCGGGCAGATGGAATACGTGACGCCGGAAGAAATCGCGCGCAACGTCCGCGCCGAATTGCTCGGCGGCCACACCGGTTTTGACATTCTTACCGCGCTGAAAAATTCGATCATGAGCAGCACCTACCGCGCCGGCTTCATGCGCGAATTCGCCATCGAAGAACTGCAGCAGCTCGAAAAGAAGCACGGCGAGGCGGTGGCGTTCGAAATTCTCGGGCCGCCGCGCCTCTCAAAGCTGCTGTACGAGGCCTATCTGCTGAAAAAGGCCTATCGCTCGCTCGACAAAATCGCCGCGCAGAACCCCGCCGAGATGGCCGCAAAATTGGCGGAACTCGTCGGCAAAGATGCGGCGTTGCGGCAGCGGATCATCTCCATCGGCGTGCCGATCCTGCTGCCCGACGGCAAGCGCCTGCTGCGCGGCCCGAAGATCGTCAGCCCGCCCTACCGCGGCGACAACCTCGTGCCGGTCTCGCCCCGGTTGATCGACGGCTACGCCGAAGACGGCTGGGTCGATCTGCGCCCCGCGAACATGCGCGCGTGGGCCAGGCGCTGCGAAAAACTGCTCGCGACGGTGCAGACGACCGATTGGCGCGCCGAGGCCGCGAACACGTCCAGCCGCTTCAACCGCAAGCGCTACCTCGACGACGCCGGCGCGATCAACGTCGGCGAGGTCGTCGGCTGGATCTTCAACACCGAGGAAAAAGGCAGCCGCGTCAATTTCCTGCCGGTCAAAGCCCGGCCGACGCAACCGCTCGCGAAGTGAACAGTGAACAATGAACAGTTGGCGGCGTCGGCAATTCTGCGTTCGCCATGCGCCATTCGCCATTCGCCATTCGCCATTGTGCCGGGGATGAGTTCGTAAAAATCGATCACTCCCAGAAAATCGATAGTCTCTAGAGGCCCTATTGGCCCTATAGAGACTGTCTATAAAGTGAATTTTATCGTCGTGACGGCGATTCAGCCGA
>CAZHPN010000224.1:0-8875 GCA_964534375.1 uncultured bacterium
GAGTGGCGGGAGTGTTTCCGCCCCTTCCGCACGGCTTTACACTATTGTTAACTTCGTTTTTTTCCTTAAGCCCCAGCATAGGGAAACACTCCCGCCACTCCCGCCAAATCTGTAATTTCCCAGTATTTTCGAATAGTTAGGCGGCGGGAGTGCGTTTTCTCGACTCCCGCACACTCCCGCCACTCCCGCAAAGACCGTATTTTCAAGTACTTAGACGCCGAGTCGGCCAGATTGACAGGCCCGCGCACACGACTACTCCCGCAAACGGGACGTTTTCAGGCACGTAGCGCGCTGGGCGTGAGTTGTCGGACAAAGCTACGCGGCCGCGTGCAAACGACGCGTTGTTTTCTTTTCGTTCGCCGGAGGGCTGGGCGCCTCCGGCGGCTTCTGCATCCCCGTCGCTAGGCAGGATTCTGCGACAATCCGCGCTGAACGGGCTCGAGTTTCCACAGTTGCCTGTTCCCATGATCGTCATGGCGCGACACCAGCTTCCAATTGCGGATCGTCATGTCGCGCGCGCGCCGAAGCTGTTTCCCCAGGCGAATCACTTGCACGCGGCTCGAATCGTCGCCCAGCAGTTCGTCCAAGGCGTTGTGCTCGAGGGCGAAAGTGACCAGCTCGCGCGCCGTGAAATCGCCGGCGCCAAGTTCCCGGCCCCACACCTCGATGAACGCTTTCCACTCGGCCGACTTCGCATCGCTCTCCTCGTACAACGCGTCCTGGTTTCCGAGAAAACCCAGAAAACCGGCGGCGGCGAAGATGCCGCCGAGGCAGGCCGACCACGCCTCGAACGAGCCGAGACGTTTGCCGCCGGGGACGCGGCCGCGGGCCTTCCAATACTGGATCAGGGTCAGCGCGGCGGCGATCAGTTCGGGCCGATGAGCCAGGGTCCACTCGCGGATGGGGTCGTGCTTGAAGCCGGCGCGCTCGAACGGGCGGTCGGTTTCGGCGTCGATGCGCACCCGAACCGAGCGGCGGGCGAGTTCCTGGCTGAGGTCGAGATTGTTGCCGGTGAAGACCCACACGGCGCGGTTGGGGGCGGCGACGATGCGGTTCGTGCCCAGGGCGCGGTCGGTCCAGACCGTCAAGGTCAGCGCCGACGCGATTTGCGCCGAGTCGAGGCCGCCGCGCACGTTGTCCATGACGATGATGCGCTCGCCGCGGTCGAGCAGCGAGGTGATCTTCTTGCGCGTCTCCTCCTCGTCGCGGCCGGTCGTCGTCGCCGCCGCCACGCCCGAGAAAACGAGCTGCACGAGGTCGGCGAGCAGCGATTTGCCCGAGCCGGCCGCCGGGGCCTCGATCAAGTGCATCGGCGTCGCGCCGTGAATCGCCCGCCGCACGAAGGGCAGCAGCAACAGGGCGACGGCGTGGCACTGGTCGCTCGGCGAGACGAACGGAAAGTCGCAGAACAACTCGCCGGTCAGGTAATCGACCGCCGCGTACGCTTGCTCCGCCGTGGGGTTTTCGGGAATCGCCGCCACGGCGACGCCGCTGTGCAGAAACACGTGCGACGCGGCGTGATAACCGGGCGCCGCGACCAATTCGAGGTTCTCGTCGAAGAACGGCACGGTGACGATCTCCTCGACGCGCGGCAGGTCGGGGTGCGGAACCGCCCGCATCGCGCGCGCGATCGGGATCGGCGGGCTGCCGGGAACGACGCCCTCGTCGGTGACCTTGGCCCAGGTCGCCCAGCGGCCGGCGAAGTTATGGAATTCGGCGTCGCCAACCGTTTTCACGAACGGCGCGCCGTACTCCGGGTCGAGCACGAGGCGCACGATCTCGCCGCCGCGCTGATAGAGGTGCGTCGCCGGCGGCGTGCGGGCCGCCAACGCGAAATACGCCGCCCAGGCGTCGTCGATGATGTCGCGCTGATTGCGGCCGTTGAGCTGGATCACCGGCAGCGCCGGCGCCGGCGCGGCCGGCGCGGCCAGCGGCGGCGCGGCGTCGAGCGCGGCCTGCCAGGCGGCGGCGAAGCCCGCGGGGCCGGTTTGCTTGAGCAAGTCGTTCGGGTCCTTGACGCCGTCCAGGCGCACCACGCGCACCTCGCCGATCCAGCCGGAACGGATCTGGCGCGCCGTCTCGGCGACGAATTGCGCGCCGGCGGCGTCCGGTTCCTGCACGATGTACACGAGCGGAATGCCGCCCAGGAAATCGGGCGACAGCGTTTTGGTCATGGTCGCGCCGGGCGCACCGAGCGCGGGAAAGCCGAAATGCCAGAGGGTCCAGCAATCGCTTTCGCCCTCGACCAGGGTCAACGAGCCCGCCGCGCGGGCGGCTTCGAGCCGGTCGAGGCCGTAGGCGATCACGCCCTCGCCCGGCGCCCACGAACTGCCGTCGGCGGCCTTCAGCGCGCGGCGCCGCCGCTCGCGGAACGTCGCGCCGCTTTCGTCGCGATAGGGCACGACCACGCCGTAACGCGGGTCGTCGCGCAGGCCGAGCGTGCGCAGGAAAGGCGCCGGCAGGCGCTTGTCGCGCGCGAGCATTTCGACCGTGATCGGCGGCCCGCTCGGCGGTTCTTGGCGCCGCCGCGAGCGCGCGGGCCGCTCGGCAAACAGGTCTTTCAATGAAAGACCCAGCGCGGCGACCACTTCCTGCGCCCGGCAGCCGGCGAAGCACTTGAGCAGGATGCGGCCGTCGCCGCCCTCGCGCACCGACAACGACGCCTGCCGATCGTCGTGCGCCGGGCAATGCGCCTGCCAGCCGCGGCCGGTTTTCTTGGGCGAATTCAAACGACTCAGGAACTCGGAGACGTGCATGCGTCGCTCCTGTTTGCGGCGGATTTTGGGGTCAACCACCGAAGCACAGCGGCTCGAATTCGTTCATTCGAGGCGTTCGCTGTGCCTCGTTGGCGCAGCCCCAGTCGCCCTATATTTATACCGGATGGCTGGACAAAAGTCAATCGCAATCTCGCGCAATCGCGAATTATTTGCAAAAGAGACACTTTTTAGGGCGGTTTGGAGGGTGCGGCTGCTGTGCGCGAAATTCGTCGCGCCGTGCGAGGATTTTGCGGCGAATATTCGTTCGTTTTGCTTGCGGCCAACGGCCGCGCTGTGCTCGCTGTGACTTCCTCTGTGCCCTCTGTGTTGAAATCAGTCTTGCTTCGTTTTGCCCAGCGGCGCCAGCAGCGCCCGCACTTCCGCCGGATCGATCTTGGGCCGGCGGTCGAACGAAACCAGGCCGTTCTGCTCCTGCCCGACGTCGCAGAATTGGGTGTACGCGAAGCCTTGCAGATAGGGATATTCCGCCAGCAGCGACACGGTCTGCCGGAAGCTGTCGAGCTTGCTCATGGACGAGTCGCCGTAATACTTGAAGCCGTGGCCGCCGCATTCGCTGATGACGATCGGCCGGCCGTCGTGCCGCCCGGTCGGCGCGAGCGGGCTCTCGTAGATGCGGGCCGCGAGCACGATGTAGAGGTTGCGCCAGTGCTGATAGCCCATCGCCGTGGGGTCGGCCAGCCGCCGGTAAAGCCGGCGAATGCGCTCCGGGCCTTTGAGATAGTGGTGAATGTCGAGGATGTCGGAGTCGAGGTGCGCGAAGCCGGAGTTGTCGACGACCGGCCGCGAGGGGTCGAGTTCGCGGGCCAGCGCCGTCATCCGCCGCACCCAGGCGCGGGCGTCCGCGTCGCGTAAAATATCATAAATGCCCCACGTTTCGTTGAACAGCACCCACGCCGCGATCGCCGGGTGGCCGCGATCGCGCGCCAGCGCCTCGCGCAGCATCGCTTCGAAGGCGGGGCGGTTCACCTTGGCGAACGCGAACGGGCTGGGCATCTCGGCCCAGGCCAGCAGCCCGAGCTTGTCGCACCAGTAGAGCAGGCGCGGGTCGGCCAGCGTCTGGTGCAGGCGCAGGCCGTTGAAGCCGAAAGCCTTGAGCGTTTCGACGTCGCTGCGGAAGACGTCGTCGGCGAGCGGCGAGGCCCAGCCTTCCGGATAATACGCCTGGTACAGCGCGAATTTGTGATAAAGCGGCTCGCCGTTGAGCAGCACCCGGCCGCCGGCGACGCGGATCGTGCGCAGGCCGGCGTAACCGCGCGCGGCATCGACGACGGCGCCGTTTTGCCGCACGGCGAACGCGGTCTGGTAGAGTTGCGGCGCGTCCGGCGACCAGCGCGCCGGGCGCAACGGGCGCACGGCCAGCGTCATCGTGTCGCCGGCGATCGGCGCGACGACCACGGCGTCGGGCGCGCCGTCGGGGTGGGTCAACCGGATTTCGATTTCGCCCGCCGGCGGGCCGTCGAAGCGCAAATGAAAATGCAGCACGTCGTCGTCGTCCGCGACGGCGTGCGCCTGCGCCAGATTGGTTTGGCCGCGCGCCTCCAACCACACCGGCTGCCAGACGCCGGACGTCGGCGCGTAAAAAACCGCGTACGGAAACGGCAGGTGCGTCTGCTTGCCGCGGGGCAGGTCGCCGCGCCGCGTCTCGCGCACGAACAAGGAGATCTCGTTTTCGCCGGGGCGCAACAACGGGTCGATGCGCCAGGCCATCGGCGTGTAGCCGCCCTCGTGGACGCCGGCCGGTAGGCCGTTGACGAACCCCTCGCACCGGTAATCGACGGCGCCGGCGCGGAGATAGATTTTCTTGCCGCGCCACGCGGCGGGGGCCGTTACGCGGCGCCGCAGCCAGAACGAATCGCCGCGCAGCCGCCGGCCGACGCCGCTCGCCGCCGCTTCGACGCAGAACGGCACCGTCAGCGTTTCCGGTTGCGCGGGGCGGCCGAACCAACGGCCACGCGTTTCGACGAATTCCCACGGGCCGTTCAACGACAGCCAATCGGCGTGCTCCAACAACGGATCGGGGTACTCCGGACGAATCATGGCGCTGCTCCGCAACGGGGGTAAAGGGCTCGCGTATGCTGCCAGCGAAGGCCGGGAAGCGCAACGGCGGCCGGCGGCCGCCTGTCGAAGATTTTCATGGGAACGCGGGACCAACGCCCTGCGGGAGCTTATCTTAATCGGAGCGGCGCGGGGCGGCGCGCGGGCGAATGCCCGCGATCGTTTGCGTGTACCGGGCGCCGGTGTGCCGTCGTTTTTTGGATCGAAACGGCACGAAGGATTGGAACATGACGCACGCCAACTCAGGACCGAATCGCCCCGTTCTGCGGCGTTGGGTGCTTCCGGCCGTCATCGCCGCACTGGCCGCTTACGCCGCCATTGCGCACGAGCAGGCCGGCGCGCGCCTTCGCATGTTCGAGAAATCCGGACAAGCGGAGGCCATCCGCGAGATATCCGCTTCCCAGTTGCCGCACCTGCGCAGCGCGGTGGATCTGGCGGCGGCCCTAAGGGGCACCTTCGAAAACCCAGGCGTCGACTTCGAGACGACCGAAAAGCGCGACCTGAAAGCGGCGTATGACGCGCTCCGCAAGCAAGGCGAGCAGAACGATCTGGCCAGCTTGCTCGGCGCGGCGGTTTCGACGCATCAACTGTCGGTCGCGCTGAATCGGCTGTTCGCGAAGCACGCCTTCCGGTGCATGGACCCGGACATCGGCGCCGCTGTGACGCGGCGTTGGCGCGAACTGTTGGGAATTACGACCGGCGACGAGTTGAACATCGAGGTGTCGCTGCGGGCGTCCGCCGTTTCGCTGCCCAGCCCGTCGGACGACATCATTCGGTTGGACGCGCAAATCCTCTCCGGCGCGCCCGTCGACCGTCTGCTGCCGTTCATGGCCGCCCATAAATTGATGAAAGAGGACCCCGACGACGTGCGCGAGCGCTGGCGGAAACCCGACGCCTCGATCGGCGCGGACGACCCGGCCGCGGACGGCCTCGAGAAATGCCTCGCCGTGGAAATCGCCGGGTCGGCGCCCGCGCCCGACACGCCGGACCATAGCGTGCAATACGTCTACAGCGACCACACCGGCTTCGTCTGGCGCGCCGCCGAGGTCGCCGTGTATTACCCGGCGCTCTTCAACGCCGCGCGCTACCCGTTCGACACCACGGCCGTCGTCCTGTTCCTGACGGCGGACCGCAAAACGCCCATGCGGCTGGCGGCGCGGCTGCGCCTGATGCCGCGCGAGAACATCCAGCGCCGGCCATTGGATCGCGATTTCACCAGCCCGCCGCGCGGCTTCTACTTCTCGCGGCAATTGCCCAATCTGGAGCCGGTGGCCGCGCAACGCGACGCGGACCGGCCGCCGCGCTCGGCGCTGCTTTACATCTTCGAATTGTCGCGCCGCCTGCACACGGCGGCGTGGCGCACCTTTGCGCCGGCCGTGATGATCGTCATCTTCGGCTTCCTGGCGACGCTGTCGGCGATCAAGCACGACGACGGCGTGAACGGGGTGGCCACGAATATCCTTTCGTCGTTGCTGCCCACCCTGACCGTCGCCGCCGTCGCCCTGCAACTGACGGCGAGCACGATCATCCCCCCCAACGTCGGCGGCACGGTGATGGACAAGATGTTCGTCGCCATTTACCTCCACATCTTTTGTCTGTTCCTGGCGCTGCGCACGCGGGGCGACAAACGCATTTCGCGAATCCTCGTGGCGCTCTCGCTGGCGCCCCTGGCCTACGCCGCTCACTTCTTTTTCTTCAGTGGTGTAAACTAACCGGTTGATGAACCGGATACTCCTCGAACCCAAGCGACGCTTGTTGACGCGAACGATGTTGGCGTTCGCCTTCGTGCTGGCCGTGCAGGCCGGCGTGTCGGGCTATCTGGTGTTCACCGCCCTGGAGCGGATGCTGCAAAACCGCATCGACAACAAGCTGCTGCATATGGCCGCGATTGCGGCGAACGACCCGCTCGTGCGGCAGAGCCTCGATCTGCGGCCGGACGATCGCGACGCGGAGCGGACCATCGCGGCTTTGTCCGGCTTCTTTCGCGGCGTCGCCCCGCTCGCCGACGTGCGCACCGTCAACCTGTATCGCGTCCAGGACAACCGCCTGGTTTATCTGGCCGGCGCGACGACCGTGGCGGCCGGCGAACAGCCGCCCGCGCCGCGCGTGACGACGGTCGATCTCAACGCGCTGGTCGAAGGCCGCACCGTCATCAGCAAGCCGTTCCGGGCGCCGACCGGCCAACTGGTCAAGGCGGTGTACGTGCCGGTGCAGCGCGGCGCCAGGTTGCTGGGCCTGCTCGCCATCGAGGACGACGCGCAGGACATCGAACTGTTCGGCAACCTGCAGCGCCAGCTTTGGCTGACGGCGGCGGGCGCCTTTTTGGTCGTGGGCCTGGTTTCGTACCTGGTCGCCGGCGCGGTCGTGCGGCCGGTGCGGGTGCTGGTCAACGCGGCCGCGCAGCTCGGCAAGGGCCAGTTCAACACGCGCTTCAAGGTCACGGGCAACGACGAACTCAACTTCCTCGGCCAGACCTTCAACGACATGGCCGAAGACATCGCGGCGCGCGACGAGCAGATCCGCCGGATGAACGAGGCCGCGCTGGCGGACGCGCAGCAGTTGTACCAGCACGTGCTGCGCGCCTCGTCGTCGGCCATCCTCACCGCGAACGGCCAGGACGAACTGACCAGCGAAAACCCGGCCGCGGCGCAGGTGCTCGGGCCGAAGACCGACGACAAGCGCACCATGGAAGACCGCCTGCTGCCGTACCCGCCGCTGCTGGAACTGTGGCAAAGCGGCGCGCCGGTCCGCAACCAGGAGGTCGTGCTTGAAGCCTGGGGCGAACGGCGCGTGGTCGAAGCGACGATCTCCGGACTCACCGATCACCGCGACGAGCCGATCGGCCGCAGCCTGACCCTAGTCGACCGCACCAACGTCAAAAATCTGGAACGGGAACTGGCGATGCGCGAGCGGTTGGCCGCGCTGGGCGAACTGGCCGCGGGCATCGCCCACGAGATTCGCAATCCGCTCAACGGCATCGAGTTGATGCTCGGCCTGGTGCAGGAAGACCTCACGGAAAAAGGCTTCCTCGACGATCGCTTCACGCGCATCCACGACGAGGTGACGCGCCTGAATCGCATTCTCAACGACTTCCTGCTGTTCGCGCGCCCCAAGCCGCTGGAACACGAACTCGCCACGCTCGTCGAATTGACCGACGACGCGCTGATGCTGCTCGCCCCGGTGATCGAGGACAAGCAAATCCAGGTCGTGCGGCATTACGACGACGACGCCCCGCCGTCGCTGGTCGACGCCGGCGCGCTGCGGCGCGCGCTGGTCAATCTCATCAAGAACGCCTGCGAGGCGATGCCGCCGCAGGGCCGCCTGCTGCTGACGATCGTCGGGCCGGGCCGCACCGGCGACGGCTACCGCGTCGAGATTCGCGACTCCGGCCCGGGCATCGCCGATGAAGTCCGCGACCGGCTGTTCAACCCGTTCGTGACCACCAAGGACGACGGCACCGGGCTCGGCCTCGCCATCGTCCATAAAACGATCGTCAGCCACGGCGGGTCGATCGTCTGCACCAATCATCCCGAAGGCGGGGCCTGTTTCCTGATCAGGCTGCCGCGCCCCGAGGAGGCCTAAATGTCGCGCATGTTGATCGTCGACGATCACAAATCCACCGCCGACAGCGTCGCCGAGATCGGCGCGCGGCTGGGCCACGAGGTCGTGACGCTGTACGACGGGTTGGAAGCGCTGGCCGCGGTGGAACAGACGACGTTCGACCTGGTGATGACCGACCTGCGCCTGCCGGGCGCGTCGGGCATGGATATCCTCGGCCGCTTCCTGGCGGTGCATCCGGAAGGCGTCGGGATCGTCATCACCGCCTACGGGACGATCGAGAAAGCGGTCGAGGCGATGCGCAAAGGGGCGTTCGACTTCATCGCCAAGCCGTTCACCCTCGCCGAAATCAAGGTCAAGCTGGAGAAAGCGCTGGCGCACGTCGACGTCCAACGCGAAATGGCCCGCATGCGCGCCAGTTTGGATTCGTTGCACGCCGACGAAACGCGCCGCTACAACTTCAACGAGATCATCGGCCAGAGCGC
>CAZHPN010000225.1:0-8846 GCA_964534375.1 uncultured bacterium
GGCCGCACCGTCTCAATGTGCCCACAATAAAAAAGGGGCTTAACATGAAGAATTCCCAGATCCGAAGTGGCTGGCGCCTTCTTCGGCACCTTTTTCGGCACGTCAGGGCTCGGCGCGCGGCGCCGCGAAGCGGCAGGCCCAGCGGTTGCCGGTTACGCGCTTATCGCGCCGGGGGCGTATAGGTCATGTCGAAATAAGACGTCCAGTAGTCGAGATCCGGGCCGGCGACTCCCCACCAGAGCGTATCGATGGTGACGCCGTCGATCGTCGGCAGGCCGATGTGCAGTTCGTCGAACACCACGTTCAGCACGCCCTGCAAAATCCCCGGCAGCCATTGGGCGAGGAACGAAACCAGCGAGGCGTCGTCGTTGAGCGGGTTGTCGATGTAGTGAAAGGCCAGCGACGCCGTCGGGAACGACAGCGCCAGCTTGCCGTCCTGCGCCTGCCCCTCGACGCCGAAGACGATGGCGAACGTCAACTCCATGGCGCGCCACGGCGCCACACCCGGCGGATTCAGGTACACGTCCAGCCGCCAATCGGGGAAATTCACGGTCAGGCTGCCGTCCGCGGCGGCCAGCGCGACCGGCGGCGTCATCGGCGAAAAGACCAGGCTGACCGGCGTGCTCGGATCGACGGTCGCCAGACTGGGGAACAACAGCGACACCGTCCCGGCCGTCAGCGAGTCGATGGAGAGATTGAACAGCTTGGCGTTCGCCGCACTGAATAGAATCCGGTTGAGCAGATTCTCCGACAGCGCGGCGCCGAACGCAAAGTTCTGCGCGGCGGCGGGGCGGTAGTTCGCCATATCCGGCCCGGCGCCGGCCAGGGACAACGAACCCTGCGGCCACGGCAGGGTCGGGTCGGGGGCAACGACATAGGCATTCAGTTCGAAATCGGCGGCCAAGGCGCCCGTGACGATTTCCAGATCGGTCAGCGCCAGTTGCAGATCCCAGCCGCCCAGCTTCGTATTGAGGTTGACCGCTTCAAGGATTTTCTCCAGCAGCGGCGGCGCCAGATCGTCCACCGCCAGCTTCACCACGTCTTCGATGCCGTCCAGCAGCAGGCCGACCAACGCCGCGCCGATGATGTCCGAGAGGGGGCCGGAGAAGGAGATGTCGGATTGCGACAACGCGAAATTGGAGACCGTGGCCGTCGCCTTGCCGTCCGCGACCGTGAGATCGGTCACGCCTTGAAAGTTGAACGAACCGATCGTCGTCAACATCGAGATCGGCTGGCCGGCGCCGATCGTGATTTTCAGGCCCAACTTGACGTCGGCCAGCGCGCCTTGGATGCCCAGACCGTCGGCGCCGAACGCCGCGGCGCCGGTGGCCGCGCCGATCGACGACGCGATCACCTCCACTTTCACGCCCGCGACGTTGACGATCGGGTTGAGCTTGTCGAACAGCGGCAACAGGTTCAAGTCGGTCAGTGCGTGGTCGAGCAAGTCGTTGACGACGGTCAGCGCGTCGTTGCCGAGCGCGAAGCCCACCGCGTCGGTCACGGTCTGAGCGGGCGGCTGACTCGTCCCTTGAAAGACGACGACCTCCGCGGCGCCCACCGGCTCCGCCGCGGCGCCGGTCGACACGGCCGTGATGTAAAACGGCACGACCGTTTGGCCGGCCGGCAACGATTCGTCAGCTTCGAACGCGCCGTCGTTCACCGGCACGGTTTGATCGTTGATCGTCACCTCGGCGACGGTCGCGCCGCTGACGGAGCCTTGGATCGTGACGGCGGGGCCGTCGATAAAGGCGCCGGACTGCGGCGACGCGATCGTGACGATCGGCCGCGGATAGGTTTGGTTCCACGGCTCGAGCGGCGGCGGCGAACCGTCGTCGTCGTCGTCGGTCGCCGGCGCCGGGGCCGCGGAAGTTTCGCTGGTTTTTTTTGCAGCGCAGGCCGTGAACACCAGGCCGAGCGCGCACAACAACACTACGGGCCACCGCCATTGCCGCATCGACCGACCTCCTTCACAAGCAGACGGCTCCATGGTACACAATTGCGCCCGTTTCTCAAACCGCTTTGCAGCAGACGCTCGGGGCCGGCCGACGGCCGTGCCGCGGCAGCCCGGCGCCGCAACGAGGAGACTCGGCCATGCGCAAGATTTCCCTTATTTTGTTGGCCAGCGCGTTTTTGGGGCTCACGGCCTGCGCCGAAAAGCTGGTCAATCCCTATCAGGGAAACGCCGAAGCGACGCAGGTGCACACGTATTTGCATTATTTCAAGGACGCCAACGGCCGTTACGTGCACCTGCACGGCGCCAACGTCAGCGGCAGCTCCAAGCTGCCGGCCTCGCTCGACCCGCTGACGTACGTCGGCAAACCGTTCCCGCTGGACGAAGCGGAGCAGAATTTCCGCACCTTGCGGGCGATGGGTTTCAACGCGATGCGGATGCCGATCATCTGGGAAGGCATCGAGCCGAACCAGCGCGGCGAGTACGACGAGGATTATCTGAACTACATCGCCGAGATCGTGCGCCTGGCGGGCGACTACGGCATCTACGTGCAGCTCGACATGCACCAGGATATGTTTTCGCGGTGGCTGCAGCGCTATTACAACGACGGCCAACCCGTCAACGCGCTCACGACCATCCCCGGCCTGGAAAAGCAGTTCGCCAACATCTTCAACGATGTGAACCAGGGCGACGGCGCGCCGAAGTGGGTTGTGCAATTGGCGCTGCCGGACAAGAACGTCGGCGGCCCGCAGTGGGGCCTGCCCTTCTCGATGGTCAGCGACACGAGCCAGACCGACGACGTGCTCGATACGCAATGGGGGCTCAACTTGTTCGCCAGCGTCGACGTCGCGCGCTGCTTCGCGACGTTCCTGGCCGGCCCGGACGTCTTTCCCAATTATCAGATTGACGGGCAAAATATCGGCGACTATCTGCAGGATGCGTATACGCAGGCGTGGGTGCAGGTGGCGCAGCACGTGCGGGGCCTGCCGAACGTCATCGGCTACGATGTCATGAACGAGCCGTTGGGCATTTATTACATCTTGCTGCTCTACGCCCTGCTCTACCAGCAGGCCGAGGCGAGCCCCGACGGCACGCTGACCGATCAGCAGGTGCAGGCGCAGATCGACGCCGTCATCGACCAGTGCGTGCTCAACGGGATGGCCTCCGCGGACGCCGCGGTCCTCGAGTACGTGTGGTCGAACCTGCAGCAACTTCCGCGCACCGCCGCGCAATTCGCCGCCGCCGGCCTGCCGCTGCACAGCACGACGATCAGTCCGTACACGCCGAGCCTGACGGGCGTGCTCGGGACGCTGATCAATTTCAACCGCACGTATCTCGACCCGCTCTACAGCCGGGTCGGCCAGGCGATCCAGGACGCCGACCCGAACGCGATCATTTTCATCGAACCCTCGATCGGGCTGGACGACACGAGCGGCATTTTCGGCGAGTACATCACGCCGATGCTTGCGCCCGACGGCGTCAATCAGCTCGTCTTCGCGCCGCACTTCTACGCGGACATTTATCCGTTCGTGCTGCAGGTGAACCCGCCGCCGCGCGACTTCACGGTCAACGAGGTGCGCAACCGCGATTACACGTCGGCCATCCTGTCGGCGGTCAACGAAGCCGAGTTCTCGCTCGGCTATCCGCCCGTAGTGATGGGCGAGTTCGGCACCTATTTCAATTTCGGCGGCATCCAGACGTCGATCGCCCACGACTACGACGTGTCCGCCGCGATCCTCGACAATTACTACCGCGTGCTCGACGCCCAAATGATCAGCCGCCAAGTGTGGTGCTACTCCCCCGAAAACACGACCTGGTGGGGCGACGGCTGGAACCGCGAGGATTTCTCCGTGCTCGGGCCCAACCGCCAGCCGCGCGGCAGCGACGCCTATTCGCGCGTCATGCCGCGCGCCACCTCCGGCCGGCTGGTGAGCTTCCAGTACAATTCGCCGCTGGCGTACTATGAGCCGCAGCCCGGCGTCCCCACGCCGTTCGAGCAATTCACGCTGGAAATGGCGGGACTGGAGACCTCGGCGCCGACCGAGATCTTCGTGCCGGCGTCGAAATTCACGCAGGGCTTCTACGTGTACGTCTCCGACGGCGCGTGCTATTACGATCCGGACCCGCAAATCCTCTTCTGGCTGCCCAGCAACGTCGATCCGACCGTGCATCATACGATCCGCATTCGGCCGCCCTGGCCCAATTACGGCGACACGACCTGGAACTACTTCTTCGATGGGAACAAAGTGGAGAGCCGGCCATGAACCGCAATATCATAATTCTCGCGCTCTTGCTGCTGGCCGTGTTCGCGACCGCCCTCGCCTTCGCCGACGACGCCGCGCCGCCGGTCGCGCCGCCCGCGGCGCCGCCGGGCGCCCTGCCAAGCGCGCCGCCGGGCGCGCCGCCGGTTGTGCCGTGGCCGACCTTCGATCTGCGGATGCGCAATTATGTGATGTATCAGAACAACACCGACTTCGACCCGACGAAGCCGCTCAACAACCGCTACGGTCTGGCGATCGGCTATTTCGCGACGACGATCGAGCCGGGCCTGCGCTGGACGCCGATTCCGCAGGTGACCGTCCGGTACCAGGCGAAAATCGGCGAAAACGTGTGGAGCCGCAACAACGCCGAAGAGCTCGACATGACGGCGCCGGACACCATGCTTTTCCAAACGGAGGAAGCTTGGAGCGAAGTCCGCCTGCCGGGCAACGTGGCGATCCGCGCCGGCTACCAATTCATGCACGATCCGACGCGGCTGTTTCTCGACCGCCACATTGGCGCCGCGGTGGTTTCCGTCGGCTGGACCGGCGGCAGCGTCTCGGCGATCGTCGGGCAATTGCCCAATTCGTTCGCGCCGGGCTCGACCGGCGAGCCGCCGAGCGGCGAATTGACGACGACCTATGAGCCGCCCACCACCAACTTGGACCAAAACACGTTCGCCGACAGCGCGATCGTGTACGCCGTCCGCGCCGACCTCAACGCGGGCGCGTGGCTGGTCATCCCCGCCGTGTACGCCTTGAACGACCGCATCGATCCGTATCGCGTGGAGAACCTGGTCAATCCGTGCGCGCACGTGGAAGGGCCGCTTGCGCCGGCGGTGAAGCTGCAACTCGACGCCGCGGTGCAGGCCGGCGGCATTCGCCACGGCGGCGTCGCCGATCACGACGTGAACATTTTCGCGTACGCCGGCCAAGTCAACGTCGACATGGATTGGCGGCCGGTGCGGGCGCGCTTCAACGCCATGGTGTTTTCCGGCGACGATCAGCCCAACGGTCTGACCCAAGAGAATTACGTATATTCCGGCTGGTCGCGCAGCTCGACGCTGATGCTGGCGGAAAACAAGCTGCAAGACCAATACAACAACCTTGACGAGGTTGCGGCCGGGGCGCGCGCCGGCATGGCGCTGGTCGACGGGCGCGTCGGCTATTTCCCGGTCGACAGCCTCGAGATCTTCGGCGTCGCCGGTTGGGGCCGCGCAATGGCCGCGGGCCTGCTCGATACGCGCGACCCGACGATCGCAACCGAAGGCGACCTCGGCCTCGCGTGGCAGCCGTACGGTCCGGTCGCGACGTTCACGCTCGCCGCCATCGGCCTGTGGCCGGGCAAATCGGGCGCGATGCTCGTCAACGACATCAATTTGAAGGCCTGCCGCACGATTTACAACGGCCAGGCGCTGATGGATATCAAGTTCTGATCGCGGCGCCTTTGCCGGCCGCCGCGCGGTCAGGCGGACGACGCTGATCGATTCGCGCGGGAAGCGAAAGAATAGGACCTATAGGACCTATACGACCTATAGGACTTATGCGTCCCGTGGAGGCTGCCGGCTATCCTCGGCCCCCAGTTGCAGCAATCATCTGCGCAATCAGTGAAATCCGCGGATGAAAATGACATTCACTCGTGCGCGCCGCGCGGCCGGCGGGACGCGGCAATCGCCGCCCCGACGTTCTCTCAGCCCTGCGCCGCCTCCGGCGCTTTCGCGGGGATCGCGAAATACACCGCGGCGCCGCGGCCTGCGCCCGGGCTTTCCAGCCAAATCCGGCCGCCGTAGAGTTCGACGAGCCGGCGCGAGAGCGGCAAGCCAAGGCCAGCCCTTTGCTGCTGGCGCGGCAGGCCGGCGCGATGGGAATCGCAGCGGACCTGAGCAGCCATCCCACCCATTTCAAAAATCACTGCCCGGATGGCGCGTCGCCGTGGCGGCAATTACATTGACTGCCGAGGCGAGGTTGGAGCGCCGGTGGGATGCTGCCGATGCAACGCGAATCTCACCTGAAGGGAGGAGAAAGAAAATGACCAGAAGCGAAGTGATGAAAGACATCGAGGCGACGTTGGGGATCGTTCCGTCGTTCTTCAAGCCGCTTTCCGACGCGACGCTCGATCTAGAGTGGATGCTGTTCAAGAAGGTCCAACTCGAACCGGGCGCCATACCGAACAAGTACCGCGAACTGATCGGGCTGGGCGTCTCGGCGGTGACCAAATGCAGGTACTGCGTGCTGTTTCACACGGAGGCCGCGAAATTGAACGGCGCGACCGACGCGGAAATCGAGGACGCGCTGCATTTCGCGAAATCGAGCGCCGGGTGGAGCGCCTGGATCAACGGACTCCAAGTGGACTACGAGCAGTTCAAGAAGGAGACGCTGCAGATCGTCAAGTACGTCAAGTCGCATCAGGCGGCCACACCCGCCGAGGGAGCGCACGCCTACAAGGGAAATCACTAACCGCGCGGGCCGATTGCGCGACGAAAAATAACTGAATTGCAGGTCAACTAATCCGGGACGCGGGAATGTCGCGCTCCCGGATTTTTTTGATCGTTTGTCGCGACGTCGGGCGGGCATCCGGCCCCGCCGCCGAGGACATCGCTTGCCAATTGCCGCGCGGCCGACTATTTTTCGCTTTCGCCCGCGCGGACGCGTCCGCGTGGAGTGGTTTTTTGACAGGATCGACAGGAGCAACAGGATTATCGGGCGCGGCGCGCACGGGGCGCAGGCTCGGATGCGAAGTTCGCCGACGCGACGCGATTTGCGGCTGAAATGCGTAAGTTATTGCTATTCGTGATTGTGTCTTGCGCGCTGGCGGCGGCGGCGCCGGCGTACGCCTATGTCGGGCCGGGCGCGGGCATCGCCTTCGGCACGGGCATTTTCTTCATGGCCGCGGCGTTTTTCACGGCGCTGGCGATGCTGGCCATTTGGCCCTTCCGCTTTGTCTATCTGCGGGTGCGGCAGCACCAGGCGCGCAAACGCGCGAAGGTGAAGCGCGTCGTCGTGCTCGGCCTCGACGGGCTCGACCCGGACCTCGCCGAAAAATGGATGGGCGAAGGGCGCCTGCCAACCTTTAAGAAGCTGGCGCAGGACGGCGAGTTTTTCCGCCTGCGCACAACGTACCCCGCCGTCAGCCCGGTGGCGTGGTCGAGTTTCATGACCGGCGCCAACCCGGGCCGGCACAACATTTTCGATTTTCTCACGCGCGATCCGCGCACCTATCTGCCGGCGCTGTCGTCGGCGTACATCGGCCGGCCGCAACGCGTGCTCAAGCTCGGCAAATATCGCGTGCCGCTGGGCCGGCCGGAACTACGCCTGCTGCGGAAGAGCAAGCCGTTCTGGACCGTCCTCGGCGAGCACCGCATTTTCTCGGCGGTCATTCGCGTGCCGATCACCTTCCCGCCGGAAAAATTCAACGGCGTGCTGCTCTCGGGCATGTGCGTGCCGGACCTGCGGGGCAGCCAGGGCACGTTCAGCTTTTTCACGACGCGCGCCGCAACAGCTCTACCAACGGGAGAGGGAGGCGCAGGCGGCGCCGAGACCGAGGGCGGCGTGATTCTGCCGCTCGTCAAGGACGGCGATGGCTGGCGCGGCGAGATCATCGGGCCGCCGAACAGCCTGCTCGAAGACGCGGCAGAATTGAAAATTCCTTTCACGATTGCGCCCGGCCGCAAGGGCGGCGCGTCGCTGCGCCTGCCGAACGAGACAATGCCGTTGACGTTGGGGAAATTCAGCGATTGGGTGTCGCTGCAGTTCAAGGCGTCGCTCGGCTTCAAGGTCAACGGCATTGCGCGTTTCATGCTGACGGAAAACAACGGGCACATCGGCCTGTACGTCACGCCGGTCAATCTCGATCCGTCGAGCCCGATTTTCCCGATCAGCCACCCGGCGACGTACGCCGCGTACCTCGCGAAGCTGATCGGCCCGTACGCCAACCTCGGCCTCGCCGAAGACACCTGGGTGCTCAACGAGCGGCTGCTGACCGACAGCCAGTTCCTCACGGAAACGTACCTGATTCACGAAGAACGCGAGAAGATGTTCTTCGACGCGCTGGGCAAGACCAAACAGGGCTGCGTCGTTTGCGTCTTCGACGACACCGACCGCATTCAGCACATGTTTTACCGCTACCTCGTGCCGAACCATCCGGCGCGGCGGCCCGACGACGACCCGGCGCAGCAGAACGCGATTTTCGATCTGTACAAATGGAGCGACGCGTTGCTGGCCCGCACGCTGAAGAAGCTGAAAAAGGGCGACGCGCTGATCGTGATGAGCGACCACGGCTTCAAGTCGTTCGCGCGGGGCGTGAACCTCAACAGTTGGCTGCACCAAAACGGCTACCTGGCGCTCAAAGACGGCGCGCGGCCGAACGGCGCGAAATGGCTGCAAGACGTCGACTGGTCGAAAACGCGCGCGTACCAGGTCGGCCTCGGCGGCTTCTATTTGAATCTCGCGGGCCGCGAGGCGCAGGGCATCGTGCCGCCGGGCGAGGACGCCGCGGCGCTGCGCCGGGAACTGATCGGCAACCTCAGCAGCCTGCGCGACGAGGAACGCGGCGAGATCGGCATCAACCAAGTGTGGGATGCGGGCGAACTGTACACCGGGCCGTACAAACAAAACGCGCCCGACCTGATTGTCGGGTA
>CAZHPN010000226.1:0-8778 GCA_964534375.1 uncultured bacterium
GCCCCAAACGGCGGACAACGGGCTGCTCACGCCGCTAGCCAGCGCGGACCAAGCCGGCGACGCGTCGTCATCGTCATTGTCGTCGTTGTCATTGTCGTCATCGTCATCGTCGTCGCTCGGGGATGAATCGTCGTTGTCGTCATCGTCGTCGTCCGGCGACGCATCGTCGTTGTCGTCATCGTCGCCCGGCGACGCGTCGTCGTTGTCGTCGTCGTCGGTCACGCTCGGAGTGTGGCTCGCGCCGCTGCTGCCGGAACTGCCACAGGCGACGGCGACGGCGAGCAACGCCATCGCGACGAGAAACATGAGGATCGGCCGGCTGCATTTCATCGCGTCGCACCCCCCGACTGGCGGCAGCTGCGGTGTCAATAACTGTCGCCGAAGCCGTCGTTCATTTCAGCTATACGACGCCCCTGCCTCGTTGGCAAGGTTAATGGTCGAATCCCCAGGGGGATCGCGCCCTGGGGATTCGCGTTCATGCCGGCCTAAGCGCCCGCCGGACCGTCAGCTCACGCCGCCGAGCGCACGCAGCGGACGTTGTTGGCGCTCACCGTGCCCACGACGCTGACGACGGCGGCGTAGGAAAAGTCGACCGTCCAATAATGGGTGGCGTTGCTGGCGTCGTCCGTTTCGGACCAATACGGCGCGTGGCAGTCGCCGGCCAACCCGGTCGGCCAGTAACAGCCGTTTGAGCCCGGGCCGCCGAATTGCGGCGTGCAGCCGTCGCACGCGCCGTTGTCGCAATGGGACGCGTTGCAGCCGTCGGTCACGCCGCAGCCGCCGCCGGTCTCGGTCGCGGGGCAGCTCGCGACAATCGAACGCAACTCATTGACGGTCGGCATGCGCCAATCGCCGAAGCCGCCCGCCGAGGAGTTGTTGCAAAACGACGAGGCGCTCTCCCAGTCGCGCAAATTGCCCGGGTAAACCGTCCACATCAAATGGGTCGTCGTGTCGGTCCACGTCGTCGCCGGCGTGGCGTCGTCATCGTCGTCCGTCGGGCTGGAATCGTCGTTGTCGTCGTCGTCCGCCGGGCTCGAGTCGTCGTTGTCGTCGTCATCCGGGCTGGCGTCGTCATCCGGGCTCGTGTCGTCGTCCGGGCTCGTGTCGTCATCCGGACTGGCGTCGTCATCCACCGCGTTGCTGCCGGTGCTGCCGTTGCTGCTGCAGGCCCAGATGCCCGCGGCCAGCGCGACGGTCGTCAATAGCAATAACAATGTCGCGAATTTCTTGTCCATGTTGCCTCCCTTGGTTTTCGGTTCTTCGGGATTCGTGTTCCCGGTTATGCCGGAAGGCCCCGGCCGATGACCGGAGCCTCCCGCGTTCGCTTCCGCGAAAGTTGCGTTACTCCGCCGACCAGTTGCCCATCGAGAACCCGTAGCCGGCATCGCCGTTCTGGATGTAGACGCCGTCGACGTGACCGAGGGTGGAGGTCAGGGTCCGGTCGAACCACGTGACCGCATACGTGCCGGTCTCGCCGGTTTCTGCAGTTACCGTGAAGGTCCCTTCGAGGCGGCCCTTGTTCAGGCCGGTGTCGTCGATGTATTTGCCACGGGCGAAGCCGTCCGCCGGCCAGTAACGGATGCGCTCGTGGCCGAACAAGTCGCCTTCATCCGATTCCCATTTGCCTTTAAAAAGGCCGCCGTGGCGCCGGGCGCCGTCAAGATCGCGCCAATGGCCGGACACGAAACCGCTGCCCGCCGCGTTGACTTGGTGGGCGGCCAGCGCCACGTGGTCGTTCGGCCCGTTCGGATCGCCGGTCGGCACGATCGACAGGTAGTTGGCCCCCAGGTCCGCCAACGCGATTTCGGTCTGGTAAACGCCGATGGTGATGTGCAGGAAATCGTCCGCTTCGCTCTCCGTGCCGGGATCCACGCGGATCAGCAGCCCGTCGTAGGCCGGCCGGATCTTGCTATGCCAGGCGACCGTGTTCGAATCGGCCTCGGAAATCTCATAGTCGGTGTCTTCGAACGCGACCGTCCGCAGGATGTAGATCGCGCCGCTGTCGACCGTCATTGTGCCGGAATAGTTGCGCGCCGGACCCGGATCCTCCGGATCGTAAATCAGGTTGCCCCAGATCACGCGGATGAAAATCGAGTTGGCCGCCGGGGCCGGGATCGGCGGGGCTTCCGGGGCCGCTTGCGGGGCCGGCGCCGAATAGTTGTACACGGGGTCGGCCGTCAACGCCTTGATTTCCGGGTCGCCGAAGTACGGCAGTTCGTTGTTCGCGTTGTCGTAGTAACTCCAATCTGGCGATTCCGAGAGCGTCGAGTTCGGGGTGCTGCTGCCGCAGCCGGCGGCCAATGCCGCGAGCGCGGCCATCAATACCGCCGCGAGTGCGGCGAGCGCGAGTTTGGACCATCGATTCGCTTTCATTTCGGTCTCCTTTGGCTTGTGAAGTGCTGTCTGTCGCATCGTATCAACCTTCCGTTGCGTTTCCCGACGCAGGGACGTTCAAGACCCATGCCAACCGTTCGGACGCCGCCGGAGTTGCAGCGTAAATAGCTGTTTTTGCGTATATAACTTGAAGTTGGAGACGCGGTTTCGGCGACATTGGCGTTGGCGCCGGGTGAGCACGAGTTGCGCAGTTTGTCATCAAGTTGCTCAGTTTGACATCCGGCGCGCCGGGCCCCCCGCAGAGCGGCTGGCGGCCGCAATTAAGGGGACGGTTCCATTTTTCCGGCGAAAGCGTCACGCGGAGACGCGGGGAGCGCGGAGAAGCCATGTAGCCGCCTTGTTATTCTCCGCGACCTCGGCGTCTCCGCGTGAGCTTCCGTCGTCACATGCAAAAATCAAATGAAATTCGCCGAAAGCAGTGTCGACGGTCTCCGCGTGCGCCTTTTTCAATCTCGGACGCAGCGGAACCCGAGGTCGGCGGCCGCGGATATCGGATTCCCGAGGTGGCGGCTGGATGTCCGGAGGTACGTCGCTCGATCGTCCCAACCGCCGCCGCGTGACACGCGGTACGTGCCCGACGACGGCCCCGGCGGATTGCTCGCCGGCGAAACCGAATAATACGTCGCGTCGTACCAGTCGGCGACCCACTGATCGACGTCGCCGAGCATGTCGCAGAGGCCCCAGGCGTTGGGCGTCTTCTGGCACACCGGGTGGGTCTCGCCGCCCGACGTGAGGTAATACCAGGCGATGGCGTCGAGGCACGTTGCATCGTCGCCGCAGTAGTACGCGGTCGTCGACCCGGCGCGCGCCGCGTATTCCCATTCCGCCTCGGTCGGCAGCCGGCCGCCGGCGGCCGTGCAAAAGGCGCTCGCCTCCTGCCACGTCACCTGCTCGACCGGGCAATCGCCGCCGCACGCGGTGAAATGGCTGGGGTTCGTGCCGATGGCGGCCTGGTACTGCTGCTGCGTGATCGCCGTCTTGGTCATTTGAAAGGCGGAGAGCGTCACTTCGTGGCGGGGTTTTTCGTCGGCGCTGCATTTCAGGTCGTTCGGGTCGCAACCCATTTCGAACGATCCGCCGGCGATCGACACCCACGCGATTGGCGCGGCATTGTCGCCGTCGTCGTCCTCGGGGCCGACGTTCGGCACGCACGAGCCGAGCTGGGCGAGAATCCCCGCCAGCGCCGCCAGCCAAAACACCAGGCACGCAACCCGCATCCATCTGCCTCGCAACGACGCGGGCGACACAACCGCCCGACCCGCGTCGCGAACTAGCTTCCCTCGCGACCGGCGCCGAGTATCGCGCCGCCGAGGCGCCGGCGTCAAGATTTACGTTGCGGCCGGCCGTTTTTCGCCCGGAAAAGATGGCCATCGGTTGCGACCGCTGACGGGAAATGATACAGAACGAACGTCCCATCGCGGTCGCACGGGGCGACCCGCGAGCGCATTTCCGGAATCCGGACGAGGCCGATGAAGCGCATTCCGATCTGGCTGGCCGCGGGCCTGACGTTCGCGTGGCTGCTCGCGGCCGCGGTCGCCGCCGCCGAGCCGCCGCCCGACCTGCAAACTCGCGTGGCCGCGGCCGTCGCCGCGATGAACAACCTGGACTACGACCAGGCGGTCAAGATTCTCGAAGCGGCGCTGGCCGAAGCGGGAAATGCGCAGATTCCGGAGGCGGTCGAGGCGCACAAGCAACTCGGCCTCGCTTATCTGGCGCTGCGCAAGCAAGACCAGGCGATCGACCAATTCCGCCAGGCGCTGACGATCGATCGGCGCGCTTTGCTCGACCCCGACGTCGCCTCGCCCGAGGCGATCGCGCTATTTGAAAGCGTGCGGAAAGGCCTGGCGAGTCAGCCGCCCGCGCCATCGCTCGCGCCGGTCGTCGGGCCGCCCGGACGCGCCGGCCGACCGCTGTCGATCGAGGTGCGCGCCGCGGACGCCGCGGCCGTCGCCGGCGTCGTCGTCCACTATCGGCAGCCCGGCGCGCCAACATATGAGAGCGCGGAAATGACGCCGTCAGCCGACGGGCGGTTCGTCTTTGCCGTCCCCGGCGACGAAGTCGGGACGCGCGGCATCGAGTATTACATCGAGGCCTCGCCCGCCGGGGGCGGCCCGCCGGCGAAGTTGGGCGACGCGAACGCGCCGCTGACCGCGGCCGTGCAAAAAGAGAGCGCCGCGGGCGACGGCGGCCTGGCGTTCGGCAAGTGGTTTACGCTGTCGCTCGGCGCCGTGGGCGTCGGCACGGGCGTCTTTTTCACTGCCTCGTCGGCCGCCACCAGCAACGCCGCCGCCAAGCAGCGCCGCATCGATCATCCGAACACCGCCCGGCGGTTGACGGCGTGGGTGTCGCGCTTCAACAACGCCTCGATCGCCTGTTACGTCTCCGGCGCGGCGCTCTGGGGCGTCAGCGGCGCGCTCTTTGCCGTCGACGCCAAACGCGCCGCGAAAAACGCCGCCGACGCGCCCAGCGATCGCCTGGCGTTGTATCCGTCGGTCACGCCCGACGCCGCCGGCGCCGTTGTGGTTTGGAGCTTCCGTTGATCCGGCGCGCCGCGCCGGTCAGTTGCCTAGCAGGTTCACCGCCGTCGTCTGACCGTCTTTGATGAGCACCACCGTGGAATGAAGGACTTGCCCGCCCTGCACGGCGCTGATCGCGTGCTGCCCGGCGGTCAATGCGGCGGTGACGGCGCCGGAGCCAAGATTCTTGTTGTCAGCCAGAATCGCGCAATCGGGGCAGGCCGTCGCCTGGAGCGTGCCGGTGAATTGCCGCCGCAATTTGACTGTTTCGCCGCTGACGCCTTCAATCGTCGTCGCGTAATTGATGCCGTATTCCTCCCGAACCATGACAATCGTATTCGGGCCGACTTTGATATCCACGTCGGCCCGCGGCGTCCAGCCCAAATCCGCGCCGTTCACCGTCACCTTGGTGGGCGGCTGCGAACTCACCGCCAGCTTCGTCAACGCGGCGGCCGGCGCGGGCGGCGGCGCTTTCGACGGCGCCGGCGGCCCGGCGTTTTTCGGCGGCTCCGGCAAGGCCGCGTTTTTCGGCGGCGGCGACAGATCGGCGCCGGTCGTTTTCGTCAAGACGGGCGTGGGCGGCGGCGGCGCGGGGTTCTCGGCGGGCGCCGGCGTCTTTTCCGGAGCCGCGATTTCAAGCGGCACGGCCGGCGCCGGCGGGGCCGCGGTCGGTTTCCACAAGCCGTGGAGCGCCATCGCCCAGATCCCGGCGACGATCGCCGCCGCAGCCGCGAGGCCCGCCGCCCAGACCTTCGTCGGCCGGCGCGCCGCCCGGCGCAGCACGGGGGCCGTTGCGATAGTGGGTTGGACGCTCGACGCGGACGTGACCGTGTTGCCCTCGTGGAAGCTGTCTTCCTCGGCGGCGGCGCCGGTCGCCTCTTCGCGCGGCGAGTCGAACAATTCGCGGTAATAGTCGCGCAGGCCGCTGCTAGGCAACGGTTCGAGCTCGCCGGCCAGTTTCTCGAGCGCGGAAATCATCGCCGCGGCGGACTCGAAGCGGCCCTCCGGTTGGCGGGCGAGGGCGAGGGCAGCGATGCGGTCGAGTTCCGGCGGCGTCCCGGCCACGCTCGACGCCGGCGGAAACTCGCCGCTGAGAATCTTGGCGAGCAAGGCGGCGGTGGTCTCGGCGTCGAAGGGTTTGCGGCCGGTCGCCATTTCGTAGAGCACCACGCCCATGCCGAAAAGGTCGACGCGGGCGTCGAGCGGCCGGCCCTCGAGTTGTTCCGGCGCGAGATAATGCCACTTGCCCTTGATGACGCCGGCCTCGGTGAAGCCTTCCGACGTCGCGTCTTTCGCGATGCCGAAATCGACGAGTTTCACCTCGCCTTCGCGGGACAGCAGGATGTTGGTCGGCGTCAAATCGCGGTGAATGATGTCCAGCCGCCGGCCATCCGGGCCGGTGCGGCGGTGCGCGTAGTCGAGGCCTTTGAGCGCCTCGATCGCGATCCGCAACGCCACGCCCAGCGGCAGCGGCGCGCCCAGCGACCGCGCCCGCTGCATCACCTCGCGCAGGTCGCGCCCCTCGATGTATTCCATCGCCAGAAACAGGGCGTCGTCGGCGCGGCCGAAATCGAGCACCTGCACGATGTTCTGGTGCCGCAACGACGCCAGAATACGCGCCTCGCGCAGGAACATGCGGACATACCGCTCCTGCCCGGCCTGCGCGGCGCGGATCGTCTTGACGACGCAGGTCATCTCGAAGCCGCCTTCGCCGGTTTTCCGCGCGAGAAACACCTGGCCCATGCCGCCCTCGGCCAGCGGCCGGACGATTTCGTAGGGACCGATCGCGTTCGGCGGCGTCATTTACATCCCGTACTTCTTCAGCTTCGCCAGCAGCGTCCGGCGCGCGATGCCCAATTCGACCGCGGCGCGCGACCGGTTCCATTTGTGGCGTTCCAGCGCCTCGCGCAAGCGCACGCGTTCGAGTTCCTCGATCTCGCGTTCGAGCCGTCCGCCGGCGACAGGCTGCGTCTCGTCAACCGGTTCGACCGCTTCGTCGCGGGCGCCGTCGTCGGCGAGGCCGACCAGGTGCTCCGGTTCGATCGTCTCGCCTTCGCAAATATAGAGCGCACGTTCGATGACGTTGCGCAGCTCGCGCACGTTGCCGGGCCAGTCGTGGCGCTGCAAACGTTCGAGCGCCTCCGCCGAAAAGCCGGTTGCCCGCGTGTGAATGCGCGCGCGCAGTTCCTGGAGAAAATGGGCGCACAGTTCCGGAATGTCTTCGCGGCGCTCGGCCAGGCCCGGCAGCTCGATGCGCAGGACATTCAGGCGATAGAAGAGGTCGCCGCGAAAGGCGTTTTTCTTGATCAGGTCGGCCAGGTCCTGGTTGGTCGCGGCGATGATGCGCACGTCGACCTTGACCGTGCGGTCCGACCCGACGGGCCGAAACTCGCCGGTTTCGAGCACGCGCAGAAGTTTCCCTTGCAGGTCGTGCGGCATCTCGGCGATTTCGTCGAGAAACAGGCAGCCGCCGTCGGCGAGTTGGAAAAGGCCGCGGCGATCGCCCGTCGCCGAGGTGAACGCGCCTTTGACGTGGCCGAACAACTCGCTTTCGATCAGGTCTTTGGGAAACGCGGCGCAGTTGACGTCGAGAAACGGCTTGTCCGCGCGATCCGACTGCCGATGAATCAGCCGCGCCGCCAGCTCCTTGCCGGAACCGCTCGGCCCGAGAATGAGCACCGTCGCCGCGCCTTTGGCCGCGAACTTGCGAATCTGCTCGCGCACCTCGGCCAGGCGCGCGCCGCCGATCAGATTCAGGCCCTCGTAGCGCTGCTGCAACGCCCGGTTCGCCTCGCGCAGATCGGCGATGACGCGCAAATTCCCCATGATCGCGGCCAGCAGCGAAGCGAGCGCGCTGGCGAACGCCAGGTCGTCTTTGGAAAACGGGCGCACCACCGACCGCGTGTCGGCGTACAGCACGCCGTAAACGCGGCCGGCCGCCTGCAACGGCACGCACAGCACCGACTTCGCCGCCGACGCCTCGACGCTCGCGCGGTCCTGCAGTTCGGCGTCGAGCACCGCGTTCGCGAGCAGCAGATGCTTGCCGGTCGTCAGCACCTTGCCCAGAATCGTGCGCGAGAGCGAGAAGCGTTCGGCGCGGCCCGCCGCGGTGCGATGAAAGCCGCGCTTCAGCGTGCGCGAGTTTTCGTCGCCGACGCCGACGTAGGCGTTTTCGCCGCCGAGTTCGCGCAGCACGATGTCGAGCGCGGTTTGGGCGATGGCGTTTTCGTTTTCCGCCCGGCCCGCGGCGTCGGCCAACTCGTAAAGGCACTCGAGTTTGCGCAGATGGGGCGGCGGCAGTTCTTCGCGATTGAACAGCATGACCGTCGCCTCGGCGCGGCCGGCGAAGGTGATTTCGTCGTCGAAGGCGTCCAGAAATTTCGCCTCGACGTCGCCAAAGCGCACCGCCGCGCCGTGCGCCAGCCGCGTGCGTTTCACGCGGACGCCGTCGACGAACACGCCGTTTTTGCTGTCGAGGTCTTCCACCTCGAAGCCTGGGCCGGCCTTGACGATGCGCGCGTGCCGCCGCGAGACGCTGGCGTCGCCGAGCGCGATTTCGCAGGTCGCGTCGCGGCCGACGCAGGTGATCTCCGCGTCCAGGGTGTAGTAGTCCTGTCGATCTTTACCTTTGGAAAACAACAGGACGGCCATGGTCGCGGATTTCCCTCCCGATTTCTCGAAGCCGCCGACAGAATGACAACATAAGCGTCAATTTTCAATCGAGGCCGGCGCAACGCCGCAGTCGTCGGTCGCCAGCGGTCAGAAGTTAGGCGCCAAAAATCCTCCCGCACGTCGAATCCGCTCGGCGCGCCGATCAGGGTAAACGCATCTAATTTTTCTTCTTGATCGCCCCCTTTCCGCGGTCGGC
>CAZHPN010000227.1:0-8766 GCA_964534375.1 uncultured bacterium
TTCTGGAGCACGGGCCGGATCAACTGGTCGATATTCGCCCGGACCTTCGCCTCCAACGTTCTTTGCTCGGTCTTCAGTTGCTCGACCAGTTCGCGAAGGGCCGCCGATCGCTGTTGCAATAGCTCGTTTTGCTCCTGGAGTTTTTTCTGGTGTTCCCGCACGGCGGCCTCGGCTTTGACCTTTTCGGAAATGTCGGTACAGGCGCCGATCCACTTCAGCGGCAACCCCTTTTCGTCGAAAACGAGGCGGGCCTTGTCAATGAAAGTGTTATAGCCGCCGTCGGCGCGCCGGACGCGGAGCTCGACGCGATAGGGTTTCCCGATCGCCTGATACTCAATGAACGCCTTGGCGACGACGGTGGCGTCGTCCGGATGAACCAGATCGGAGATGCCTTCCAGATCGCGCGGAAAGCCGCCCGGAGGGAACCCCAGAATCCCGTCGATGTCGCCGCCGTAATACACGGCGAGGCCGGTGCGCATGTCGCGCTCGTAGATCACATCGGTGGCCATCTGCGCGGCGAGCCGAAATCGCTCTTCACTGTCCCGCAACGCCGTCTCCGCCTGCTTGCGCTCGGTGATGTCGCGGATATTGCACTGGATCACTTTCGTGCCGCTGACCTGATACACATTGCTGATGAACTCGACGGTGATCTTCCGCCCGTCGCGGGCCTCCAGCGGAAGATCCTCGTAACGGATGTACTCGTTCGCCTGCAACGCCTCGAACGAGGTCTGGGAGGCCGCCAGATCCTTGAACGGACCGATGTCCCAGAGGTGTTTGTTCAGGAAGTCTTCGCGGGAGTAACCGGTCAACTTGGTCAGGAACGGATTGACGTCCACAATCTGCCCGGTCCCCGCATCGAGAATCAAGATCCCGTCTTTTGCGGTTTCGAACAGACGGCGGTACCGCAACTCGGATGCCAGCAATGCGGGGTTCGTCTGGAGCGCTGCGACCTGGCGACGAAGTTCTTCGTTTTCGCGAAGGAGTTGCTCACGTGTTTCCTTGCTGTCGCTCATTGGTCCCCCCCAATCGCGCCATACGCAGTTTGTTCCAAACCCAATCGAAGGTTCGGCAACGGCGTTCTTCGTTTTTACAGATACGCGCCCCGTCCCCCGCCGTCAAGCAAACAGAACAATCGACGCGTGTTCGGGAAGGTGTGCATGCTTTGGCAAAAGCTATTCGATCCACCTATGCGTCATTTGTCGGCAGCCGATTTTACGGCGTCAGCCGGCCCATCAGCCGCGGGAACGGAATCGTCTCGCGCACGTGCTTGAGGCCGCAGATCCACGACACGGTGCGCTCGACGCCGAGGCCGAAGCCGGCGTGCGGCACCGAGCCATAGCGGCGCACGTCGAGATACCACTCGAAGAATTCGGGCGGCAGCTCGTGCGCTTTGATCGCGGCGACCAGTTTGTCCAGGTTGTCCTCGCGCTGGCCGCCGCCGATGATCTCGCCGTAGCCTTCGGGCGCGAGCATGTCGACGCCGAGCGCCAACTCCGGCCGCGCCTCGTCTTTTTTCATGTAAAACGCTTTGATCGCCGCCGGATAATGGTGAACCATCACCGGCCGATCGAAACTCGCCGCGAGCACGGTTTCCTCATCGCCGCCGAAGTCGTCGCCCCAATTGAACGGCTGGCCCGCCTTCTTCAGCGTCTCGACCGCCTCATCGTAGTGCAGGCGCGGGAACGGGCGCTTGATGTTTTCCAGCTTGCTCAAATCGCGTTCGAGCGCGACCAGTTCCGGCCGCCGCGTCGCCAGCACGCGGGCGACGATGAATTCGACGAATTCCTCCATCAACTCCATATCGCCATTGATATCCATAAAAGCGACTTCCGGCTCGACCATCCAGAATTCGGTCAGGTGACGGCGCGTCTTGGATTTTTCGGCGCGGAACGTCGGGCCGAAGCAGTAGACGCGGCCAAACGCCTGGCACGCCGGCTCCATGTAAAGCTGGCCGCTCTGGGTCAGGTAGGCTGTCTCGCCGAAGTAGTCCGTGGCGAACAGATTCGACGTGCCTTCGCAGGCGTTGGGCGTGAAAACCGGCGCGTCGACCAGCGTGAAGCCGCGGTCGTCGAAGAAGTCGCGGATCGCTTTCACGATCGTGTGCCGGACGCGGATGATCGCGTGCTGGCGGCTGCTGCGCAGCCACAAATGCCGGTTGTTCATCAGGAAATCGACGCCGTGATCTTTGAGCGTGATCGGGAATTCCTGCGTCGCCTCGCTGATCACGCGGAACTCCTTGACCGCCATCTCGACGCCGAGCGGGCTGCGTTTGTCGGCGCGCAATTCGCCCGTGACCGACAGGCTCGACTCGTACGGCAGGCGGTCGGCGAGCTTGAACGTCTCCTCGTCGAAATCGCCCTTGAACATCACGCACTGGATCGTCTCCGTGCCGTCGCGCACCTGCAGGAAGTGCAGTTTGCCCGAACTGCGCTTGTTGTACAGCCAGCCGCGGAACGTCGCCGTCTCGCCGACGTGTTTCGCCGCGACGGCAATATCAATAATGGGAGCCATTTCTCCGCCTTTCATCCATCTATTCTGCGAATCCGGTTGATCCTGTTGACCCCGTCAAAAAAAATCCATCATCGCGATCCTGCTTCGTATCCCTAATCGCGCAGCTTGATGTGCAGTTCGGCCAGTTGCGCGTCGGTCACGGCGCTGGGCGCGTCGGTCATCAGGTCGGCCGCCCGCGCCGTCTTGGGAAACGCGATGACGTCGCGGATCGACGGCGCGCCGGTCAGCAGCATGACAATGCGGTCCAGGCCGAAGGCGATGCCGCCGTGCGGCGGCGTGCCGTAGGCGAGCGCGTCGAGCAGGAAGCCGAATTTGTCCCGCGCCTCCTGCGCGCCGATGCCGATCGCGCGAAACATCCGGCTCTGCACCTCGGCGCGATGGATGCGGATCGAACCGCCGCCGATTTCGTTGCCGTTCCACACCATGTCGTACGCGTTCGCCCGCACCTTGCCCGGCTCGCTCGCCAGCAGCGGCAGGTCTTCGTCCTTCGGGCTGGTGAACGGATGGTGCATCGCGTAAAAGCGCTGGTCGGCCTCGTTCCATTCCAGCAACGGAAAATCGACGAGGTAATAGAGGTCGTGGCGCTTCTCGTCGATCAGGCCGAGGTCTTTGCCGAGCTTCAGCCGCAGCGCGCCGAGCGAATCGAGAACGGCCTTGTCGTGGTCGGCGACGATGAACACCGTCTCGCCCTCATTGCCGCCAAGCTTCGCAATCACCGCCTGCTGCGTCTCAGGCGGCAGGAACTTCGCCGCGCCGCCGGTCAGCGCGCCGCCCTGAATCTTCAAGGCGACGAGGCCTTTGGCGCCGTAGACTTTGACGTACTCGCCCAATTCGTCCGACTGCTTGCGGCTGAACGAACCCGGCGCGCAAATGCCGCGCACCGAGCCGCCGGCCGCAATGGCGTTGCGAAAGACGCTGAACTCGCTCTCGTTCACGATCGCGGTCAGATCGGCGATTTCGACGCCGAACCGCCGGTCCGGCTTGTCCGAGCCGTAACGGGCCATCGCGTCGGCGAACGGCACGCGTTCGAGCGGCAAGGCGACTTTGACGTCGAGCACTACGTCGAGCACCGTCGCCATCAGGCCTTCCATGATCGTCAGCAGTTCGTCCTGGCCAAGGAAGCTCGTCTCGATGTCGATCTGCGTGAATTCCGGCTGCCGGTCGGCGCGCTGGTCTTCATCGCGGAAACATTTGACGATCTGGAAATAGCGGTCGAAGCCGGAAATCATCAGCAGTTGCTTGAACAACTGCGGGCTCTGCGGCAGCGCATAAAATTTGCCCGGATGCACGCGGCTGGGCACGAGATAATCGCGCGCGCCCTCGGGCGTCGATTTGCCGAGCACCGGCGTTTCCACCTCGATGAAGCCGTTGCCGCTGAGGTATTGGCGCACGATCTGATACGTGCGGTGGCGCAGAAACAGGATCTTCTGCAAGGCCGGCCGCCGCAAATCGAGGAAGCGCCACTTCAAGCGCAGGTCCTCGTTCGCCTGCGCTTCGTCGTCGATGGCGATCGGCGGCGTCTGCGCTTCGTTGAGAATCTTCAAATCTTCGGCGACGATCTCGATCTCGCCGGTCGGCATGTCTTTGTTGTCCTGCCCGGCCGGCCGCTTCTCGACGCGGCCCTTCAACGCCAGCACGAATTCGGGCCGCAACGCCTTCGCCTTCTCGTGCAGGGCCGGATCGAGTTCCGGATTGAACGTGATCTGCGCCAGGCCCTCGCGGTCGCGCAGCGTGATGAAAATTAGGTTGCCCAGATCGCGGCGGCGGTGCACCCAGCCCATCAGCGTGTGGACCTCGCCCGCGTTTTTCGCGCGCAACTCGCCGCAATAAATCGAACGGCGCCAGCCGCCCAAACCCTCGGCCATCAGTTCCTCCGGTCGTGATCGAAAAGACAACGGATTTAAGGCTCTTTGGCGCGGTGTGTCAATGACGAGGAGCTTCGTCGGCGATGCGCGACGCGAGCGCCAGGTGAAAACGCCATTCTCCGAGCAGTTTGCGAAACGCCGACAAGCCGGCCGGCGGCAGATGCCGGGCGGCGATAATGTCCTCGGTTTCGTCGGCGCACAGCGTGAAGCCGCGGGAATTCAGCCAACCCGGCAGCGCCGGCGGATCCCAGCCGAAGGTGAACGGCTCGCGGCGTTGAATCCCCACGCGGCCGAGCAGCGTTTCCAATCGTCCGCGCCGCGCCAGACAGGCGCGCTGATAGTATTCGATCGCCAGTTGCGATCCCCGCGCGCTGAGGTCCCGCACAGCCTCGACCGTTGCCGACACCGCCGCCTCGGTCAGGTACATCGTGACGCCTTCCCAAAGCGTAAAAGTGGGGCGCGCCGGGTCGAATCCCAACGCCGTCAACTGCGCCGCGAGGCCGCGCAATGACGCGCTTTCGAAATCCGAGGCAACGTACTGCGCTTTGTCGCCGTCGGCCGCCGTCGCGCCGAGAATCTCCCGCTTCCGTTTTTGGGTCGCCGGATGATCGACCTCGAAAACCGTCGCGCCGGCCAGCCGATCGGCGAGGCGCAACGCGCGGCAATCGTAACCCGCGCCGAGGATCAGGATTTGGCGCCCGCCTCCCGCCACGAAGCGGAGCAGCATTTCGTCGAGCGCGCGCGTGCGGAGTTGAACCCAGTACAAGCTCAGCGCGATCGGCGGCGCCTGGCGAATCAGCCGCCACGCCAGCTTCGCGTTGCGGCGGGCAAGAGCCGTAAGCAATTCGCCGGGGCGCCCGCCGAACCGCAGGCCCCACGGATCGTCGCAAATCGGCTCGCCGGGCGGCAGCAATCCTGCAAGGCCGCGGCAAGCGGCGACCCACGCGGCGGTCTGGCTCGGCCGGCTGTCGTTCATATAGATTCTCCCCGTTTCCGTTATGCCCAACGCGCGTCGCGCCTCACACCGGTCCGTGAGTTCCGCCGAAGCAATGCGACGCAGCGACGGCGCTATTCGGGACCGCAGCCCATTATCTCGTCCTCAATCTTGCGGTACTCTTTGTTGCTCTGCTTCTTCAAATCCTGAGCGGCCTTCCGGTAGGGGCCGGGATGTTTCGCCAGTGACGCCAAAAACGATTCGGCTGGTTGCCCGCCCATTAGCCAGATCGCTCGAAGGGCGCTGCTGCGGAATTCTTCCTGTTCTCTTTCGTTTTCAAGAATCGTACGCAGGGCAGGCAAACCGTCGCGACAGCGCAAATACCCGATCGTTTCGATCTCTTCGGACCGTAGATGACGGTCCGGGCGTTTGATTTCTTCAATGAGCGAGGGGCAGATCGGCGACCCGGCAATAACCAACGGGCACGTCACGTTGCACGAGCAGAAATCCGTTTGCGTATGAAAATAATGCAACGCCTCCTCCGGCGTCGGCGGGAAGTGTTTGTACCAGTGCTTCACGACAATCTTCTCGCCCTCGGTCACGACAACAGGCACCGTTGCGTTCAAATCTCCAAGACGCACGGTCACGCTGGCTGGGCCCGCTTTCGAGGCGGACAATTCGCCACTCATATCGGAGACATCAATCCCGCCTTCTGCATGCCAGTCGAGCTTCTTGTGGCGAATTTCATTGCCGGCCGTGTCGAGCAGTTTCACGTCGAGCACTGTTTTTTCGCGTTCCCTTATGTGCACTTCAGGCGGCGTGATGACGATCGCGCCGGGAACCCGAACGACGACCTCCATGCTCGCCGCCAACTCGCCGCTGGCGACGGTGATTTGCGCGACGCCCGTGTCGGCCGCCGTCACCACGCCGGATACGACCGTCGCGACGTTTTCGTCAGATGAACGCCACGTCACGGGGCTGTTTGGTCTGACGGGCCGGCCGATGGGGTCCAAGAACGTCGCCTTGAGCGTTTCGGTCGCGCCCTTTTGCTCCAGTTTGACGTGCTCCGGGTCCACCACCACGCTCTTTGCGCGGTGGCACGCGACGCCCGCCGCTGCCAGAAGCGCGAGCAAGACCAGGACTTTCAACCATTGTTTGATGCACCGCATCTCAACTATCCAAATTCTCCGGCGCATTTCCCCATTTGAATAACCTATCAAATCCGCCTTCGGATGTCGGCATTTGTACTCCCGAGCGCGCGAGCGAATCAAGGACCCCATGCAATTTTCGGCGGCTGTCGATTTCGGCTAACGCGGGTTGCCGTGCGCGAAGACGATCGCGTCGCCCTGGCCGACGTCGACATAGGCCATCCGCTTGCCCTTTGCCGTGGCGCACTTCTTCTCGCCGTACGGCTTCGCGGAGATCGGCATTTGAGCCCCCTTTTTCGATTGTGAAAAAAACGTAGATACGAATAATTTTGCGGTCAAGAAAGAGGAACCAAACGCCTACGGCAACGACCTCACAAGTCGGAATCCCAGATTGTTGCCGCGAGTTCCCGGGATGTCGTCATAGCCGCGCATCGCCGACCGGCAGAACTCGGCGCCGTCGCTCCAACCGCCGCCGCGAAGCACCCGGCTCTTGCCCGACGCCGGGCCCTCGGGGTCGACCACGTTGCCGGAATACGGTCCGTACCAATCCCAGATCCACTGCCAGACGTTGCCGCTCATGTCGTAGAGGCCCCACGCGTTCGGCAGTTTTTGGCCCACCGCCATCGTCGTCGTGCCGTCGTTGCCGCAGTACCAGGCGATCGGATCGAGATTGGGATCGCGCGGCGAGCAATATAATTGGGTGATCGGACCGCTGTAAAACGCCGTCGTTGTGCCCGCGCGAATCGCGTACTCCCACTCCGCCTCGGTCGGCAAACGGTAGCCGGTGCAGTCGTAGACCGACGTCACGCCTTGCAGTCCCCAATTCGCCGAAGAAATTCCGCCATGCTTCGCATTTTCGCACGCCATGTAATCGGCGCCGGCGTTGGCGCCGTCCGTGCAAACCACCGACGCCAAAACGTAACAAGGCGTTTGACCTTTCGCGAGCGTAAGCTGGTCTGCATAGGCTAGCGCATCCCACCAATTGATCTTTTCCACCGGACAATCGCCGCCGCAACCGGTGAAATTGCTCGGGTTCCAACCCATCAGCGTCGCGAATTGGCTCTGCACCGTGTCGTCAACGCTGATTTCAAAGTCGTGCGTCAGCGTCACCTGATGCTGCGTCTCGTTGCTAAACCGTCCCAGTTCGTCCGGCGGGCTGCCCATCGTAAATGTCCCATGCGCAACGTAGGCGAAACCGGGTGTGATGGTCGAGTCGTTGTCGTCGTCGTCGGTCGGAGAAACATCATTGTCATCGTCATTGTCGTCGTTGTCGTCGTCGTTAGTTGCGGCGCCGGCGCTGCTATTGCCGCCGCCGGAACTGCCGCACGCGACGGCAACGGCGAACAACGCCATCGTCAGCAACAACAACAGAAACCAAACGCTGTGCTTCATGGCGACACGTTAGGCGACGAACGCGAACGGCGTCAAGAGCTTGGGATAATCGGGTGGCCGCTTCCGGCGCGCCGCGCGGCCAGATCGCGCAACCATTGATATGGCACGGCCAGATCGCCGCGGCCGCAGCCGAGCGCGATGCCGTTTTTGTTGGCGCCGTGGAAGTCGCTGCCGCCGCTCGGCGCGAGGTCGTGCCGGCGGGCGATATCGAAGAGAATCTGCACCTGCGACGGGTTGTGCTCGGAATAGAGAATCTCGATGCCGAGAAGGCCGGCCTGCCGCAGTTCGGCGACGGCGTCGTCGAGCGTCAGCGGCGGCCAGCCGATCAGCATCGGATGCGCCAGCACCGGCACGCCGCCGACTTCGCGAACCAAGGTGATCGCTTGCTCGGCCGTGAACCGAATCTTCGGCAAATACGCCTTACCGTTGCGGCTGAGATAGATCTTGAACGCCTCTTCCATCGAGGCGGCTGCGCCCTTCTTGATGATCGCCGCTGCGAAATGCGGCCGGCCGAGCAACGTGCCGCCGGCCTCGGCCTCGACCTCGGCGAGCGTCAGCGGAATGCCCAGTTCGTTGAAGCGCGCGACCATTTTCGCGTTGCGTGCGTCGCGTTGCTCCTGCGCCCAGGCGAGTTTGGCGCGCAGGTTCGCGTCGCCGGCGTCGAGAAACAGGCCGACCATGTGAATGGCTCGGCCGCGGAAATCGGCCGACAACTCGACGCCCGGCACGACCTCGAAATCGAGTTCGCGCCCGGCCGCGAGCGCTTCGGGCACGCCGGCAATCGTGTCGTGATCGGTGATCGCCACGGCGCTCAGGCCCGCGCGCTTCGCCAGCGCAACCAATTCCGCCGGGGCGCACGTGCCGTCGGACGCGGACGTGTGCGTATGCAAATCGATGCAGCCGTTCATTGATCCCT
>CAZHPN010000228.1:0-8749 GCA_964534375.1 uncultured bacterium
AGGTCACCTCGACCAAGGTGTAGGGTTTCGGCAGGTATCGAAGTCGTCGCGCCATGAATGCTCTTAAGCGCAAGTTCTGTGCCAACAGCCCGTTCACGTAATATCAACCACTTACGTTTCTTGAAAAACCGCTCGTGTTCGATTTTCGAACACGTGTGTTCGATTTTCGAACACCATCGAACACTTTTTGAGGCGCGCGGCTCGTCGAAAAACGTCCCATTGCGTCAGTTTCGGGACATTTTCCGAGTGCCGTTTACCGCGTCGCGCCGTCCTGGGTACCGGGGGCCGTTCACCCGGTTTGCCGGCGTCTTAGGCCGTCTCCGAAGTGGCTGGCGCCTAATTCGGCGAGCCGTCTCCGAAGTGGCTGGCGCCTATTTCGGGAGCACCTCTTTCGGGATGAATCTTGATTTTGCAATAACTCGTAACTACATTATTTAAGTAGCATGTGGACGGCACGGCCGCCAGCAATTGTAAAAAATAACGATGACAGATGAATCAACTGAACCTTTTTGCGCACGGCTCCCAGCCGTGGGTGGTTATCGCCAAGCCGGCCGCGTGGCAGGCGATGGCTGTTGTGTCGCTCGTAGTGGCATTCGGGTGTGCTACGACCACGGGCAAGCGCTCGGGGGCGGCGCCGCCCATCACTGTGCCGAGAGTCGACCTGAACCGTTACCTGGGCACGTGGTACGAAATCGCGGCGTTTCCGCAGCGGTTCGAACGCGGCTGCACCGCGACGACGGCCACGTACTCGCGGCGCGCCGACGGCCGCATCGACGTGGTCAATAGCTGCCGGCTCGGCTCGCCGAACGGAAAACTGAAAACGGCGAAGGGCCTCGCGCGTGTCCTGGACGCGGCGACGAACGCCAAGCTGAAGGTCAGCTTCTTCCGGCCGTTCTGGGGCAATTATTGGATCATCGACCTCGGGCCGAATTACGAGTACGCCGTGGTCGGCGACCCCAGCCGGGATTACCTATGGATATTAGCGCGCCGACCGACCCTCGACGACGCCATATACCAGGAAATCACGAAACGATTGCAGGCCCAGGGCTACGAAACCGCGCGGCTGGTGAAGACCGTGCAAGTCGCCGACCCCGCGAAGGCGGCCGGCGAGGGCAACGCCGCAGCAAGCGCGCCAGGAGCAAACACCCCATGACGACCGCCAAAATCGCGATACTCGCGATCAACATTGCCGGCGGCGCCGCGGTGATCGGCAGTTACGTTGTCGGTCTGGCGCAGCACCCGGGCGGCGCGGAGCGCCTGTGGGGCGGCGTGCCCGTCGCCCTGCGCGGCGTGTACGGCGCTTCGATGCTGCTCGCGGCGGCGGGCTATTTGCTGTTCTTCCACCACATCGTCGTCCGCATGGATCCGGCCAAGGCGGCGCTTCCGTGGGGCCTCCCCTATGGCTTTTTCGCCGTGCCCTTCGTCATGATTCTGCTGCCGTCATCGTTTTGGATGTCGTTGACCTTTGCCTATGCCGCAGCTCCGTCAACGGGTCTGTGGATCGCGCTCCGACTGGTCTTGGGGCTGGTCGCGCTCGGCTCCGCGATGATGTTCGCGATGCTGGTGGTCTCGAAAGGACCGTCGCCGGACCAGTTCTCGTGGCCGGCCGCGATTGGCGCCGCCGTCTTCACTTTCCACACGTTGGTTCTTGACGGGCTGCTCTGGCCGGCGCTGTTCAGGGCCTGAAAGTGGCGGCGCGCCTTCGTGGTCGTTGGCGCCTAGCGGGACTACGAAGGCGATGTCGGGCGTTTAGGGCAATCTCTGCCGCCGACGTGCTCGCCCCCGACGTCGACGAATTCATCGACGCCTGTTTGCTCCTGCACTTCGACGGTCGCCGATGGCAGCGCTGAGCGGCGCGGGCGGCGCGTTGCGCGGCGCGTGGGGAAGCGCAGCGTCGGACGTTTCCGCTGGTGGCGACGAGGGACCGATCTTCCATCATGGCAAATAACGGCGCCGCGTAATTTGCCCGGATTCTGCGCGTCAACGCGATCAGGCTCCACGGGACGACCTGCCGGCCGTCCCCCCCCTTTTTTCCTAACCGCGGCGCGGGAGTTCGCCGAGACAGGGCGGCCTATGCGTCTTCGCCGGCGTGCGACGGGTCGTCGATGTCGCCTCGGTAATGCAGCGCCTGCTGGCCGCGCTCGCCGGTGCTGATGCGAATCACCTGCTCGGCGGGCAAGACAAAGATGACGCCGTCGCCCTCCTTGCCCCCATTCCCCGTACGCGCCGCGGTCATGATGGTTTCGACCGTCTTCTCGACGTTGTGGTCGGAGAGGAAAATGTTGAGTTGCATCTTCGGCAGCAGGTCCATCTGGTACGACGTGCCGCGCCACGACAACGTGATGCCGCCCTGGCGTCCGTGCCCGTGAACCTCGTGGACGTTCATGCCGACGATGCCGATGGCGCGCAACGCGTCCTTGACGTTTTGCAACGATTCCTCGCGCAGAAACGCTTCGATCTTTTTCACGACGGGCTCCTTTCCTTCACGTTGAGGTTGGGCACGACCACCGGGCGCACCGAACCGCGGATGCGGCCGCCGGAGCGTCCGCCGTGCAGGACGAGGTCGTCGGTCGTGTAGCCGGGCGCGCCCATCTCGGATCCGTCAAGGCCCGCCAGTTCGTCTTCCACCCGCGAGCGCAGGAGCCCGAAGGCCGCGAGGACTTTAAAGAACCCGTAGCCGAGGGCGGTCACGCCGATGCCGATCGTCGCCATTTCGGCCAACTGCGCGAGGATCTGCGCGTGGCCGCCGTACAGCAGCCCGGTCACCGGGCCGGTGATGCCGTTCCATCCCGCCGAATCGGGGTTGCCGTTGGCGAAAATGCCGACCGACAGCACGCCCCACAGGCCGCCGAAAAAATGCACCGGCGCCGCGCCGACCGGATCGTCGACGTGCAACTTTTCCAGCGCGGCGCTGGCCAGCGGCACGATCACGCCGACCACCAGGCCGATCACCACGGCCGCCCAGGTGTCGACAAACGCGCACGGCGCGGTGATCGCCACCAGGCCGCCGAGCACGCCGTTGACCGACATCGCCGGGTCGGGCTTTTTCGACGGCCCAAACCACCACATGTAGAACATTGCCGACGCGCCGCCAGCCGCCCCCGCCAGCAGCGTGTTGATCGCGGCAATCGTCGCCAGGTTGTGCAAGCCGGTGGTGAAGCCCAGCGCCGAGCCCGGGTTGAACCCGAACCACCCGAAAAACAGGATCAGCGTGCCCAGCACGCCCATGGGGATATTGTGGCCGGGGATGGCGTTCGCCGAGCCGTCTTTGTTGAAGCGGCCGATGCGCGGCCCGAGCGCCATCGCGCCGGCCAGCGCCATCGCGCCGCCGATCGAGTGCACGACCCCCGATCCGGCGAAGTCGACCGCGCCGTTGCCCAGGCCGGCGGAGCGGCCGAGGTTGGCCAACCAGCCGCCGCCCCAAATCCACCCGGCGACCATTGGGTAGACGAACATGCTGATGAAGAAGCTCATCAACACGAAGCCGGAGAACTTGAAGCGTTCGGTCATCGAGCCGGTGGGGATCGTCGCCGCGGTGTCCATGAACACCAGCGAGAAGAGGAAAAAGGCCATCACGCCGTAGTTCGACAAGAGGCCGTGCAGCATGAAGCCGCTCAACCCGAGCACCCCGTGGCCCGCGATCAACAACTCGTTCTCGAGCTTTCCCGTCCAAGAGCCGAGCGAGGTCGGCGAAAAGGCGAAGGCGTCGTGGCCGTGAATCGCCGGATAGGTGTAGTTCGCCCCGCCAAATTGGAAGGCGAAGCCGACCAGCCAATACCCGAGCGCGCCGATGCAGAAGACCATCAGGTTCATCATCATCGTGTGCGCCACGTTTTTGGTCCGCGTGAACCCGGTCTCGACCAGCGCGAAACCCGCTTGCATGAAGAAAACCAGAAAGCCGGCGATCAGCATCCACAGCACGTTGACGGCCGTGACGGTGTCCGCCACGCTCGTGGCAACGGTCGCGAGGTCCGGCGGTTTGTCGTCCGCCAGCGCGGCGAACGGACTGACGACGAGGAGGAGTGAAGCCAGCGCCAACACGCTGACGAGGAACGTACGCGTTTTCATCGAGACAATCCTTTCTCCTAGCATTGCGGCTCCTTCTCGCCCCATCCGCGGGGCGCCGAATTTCTGCCGGGTTTGCGTTTCCCTTCTTTGCAAATGCATTGCCAACCGGCTGTCGTCCCACGCCGCCTTCGCCGCCCAACGGTCGCTTGCGGTGGAACCATACGACATTGCTGAAAAAACCGGCACGCGCCCGTTTTTTTGCTCGGCTCCCCGACCGCTCGTTTCGCAGTCCCTGTGATACAAATGTGTATCGAAGTACGTTTGCGCCTACAAAAATGTATTTTCTGGAAAATGGCCGCCGGTTCCGGCAAGCCGGCCGCCACGGCGCGCATCCTGAATCCGGCGCAATCGAAGAGCGTTCGCAAGACGAGGAAAGATTTCAAAGGTAGCGTGGCGACGGTCTTCAAGACCTTGGTTTTCCAGAAAGATACGGGCAGTTTGACATTGTCAGAATGCCCAGCGCGGTCTTCGGCCGCGACAAACTACGCGGAATCGTTTTTCAGGCGAAGCGTCACGCGGCGACGCCATGTCGGTCCGCGGGGCAGGCTCGGTCGCGAAGAGATACAAGAGCGTCCGCTGCCCGCGCGGCGCTCTCGGCGTCGCAGCCTTTGCCGACCGCAATCGAGGGGCGTTACTTTTCGCGTGCCGCCTCAAACGCGGCCCGTTTGGATTCCAATTCGTACCATCGTCTATAGAGCGCCTCCAGTTCGGCCTGAGCCAGACGGTGCGCCTCCAGGCATTGCACGAGCTTCTCGGCGTTAGAGGAGATCGCCGGGTCTTCCATTTCGCGCTGGGTCCGTTCGACAGTCGCCGTCGCCTGCTCGATGGCCGCCTCGAGGCCATCGTATTCCTTTTGCTCGCGGAACGACAGTTTCGTCGGCCCGGTGCGCGGCTTTGTGGGGCGCGGTTCCGCCGGCTTTTTCGGCGCGGGCGGACGTTTCCTCTCGGCAATCGCCGATTCCAATTGGGTGTAGTCGGCGAAATATTGGCTGCCGCCGCGGCCGTCCACTTCGAGCAGCACGGTGGAGACGCGATCCAGCAGAAAACGATCGTGCGTGACCATCACCACGGCGCCGGCGAACTCCGTCAGGCTTTCTTCGAGCACATCGAGCGTTGGGATATCCAGGTCGTTGGTGGGTTCGTCCAGCAGCAGGATATCGGCCGGGCGCAACATCAGCCGGGCGATGAGAATTTTGGCCTGCTCGCCGCCCGACATCCGGCCGACCCGTACATCGAGTTGCTCGGCCTGAAAGCGAAATCGCGCGGCCCAGGCGCCGACGTGCATCGGGCGATCGCGAAAAACGAACGTGTCGCCTTTGGCGGAGAGGGCGCGCCGCAGGCTGAGCTCGGGGTCGAGCTGTTCGCGATGCTGGTCGAAATACACGACCCGCAGTTGCGGCGCCCGCTGGATGCGCCCTTCGTCCGGCTCGATTTCGCCGGCCAGCATGCGCAGCAGCGTGGTCTTGCCGCTGCCGTTGGCGCCGGCGAGCCCCACGCGCATCTCCGGGCGCAGCAGCAGATTGAAATCGCCGAAGAGGCGCCGTCCGCCGAGCGCTTTGCCAACGCCGGCGACTTCCAGCAGCCGCTTCGTTTTGCGCCCCGTGGCGACGAAATCGATGCCCGTGCGCCCGGTTTCGCCCTGGCGTTTCATCGTCTCCATTTCCGCGATCAACTGCTCGGCTTCGTCGATGCGGGCTTTGGATTTCGTCCCGCGGGCCTTCACGCCGCTCCGCAGCCAGGCGACCTCGTTGCGCACCTTGACGCTGAGCGATTCCTGCTGCCGCGCGCGGGCGATCAGTTGCGCCTCGCGCTTTTCGAGGAAGACGCTGTAATCGCCGTCGACGCTCAGATACCCGCCCGGGTAACGGCGGTCCAACTCCAACACGCGGTTGACGCCCCGTTGCAGAAAAGCGCGGTCGTGGCTGACGATGACGTACGCAAAACGGCTCGCGGCCAACAGGTTCTCCAGCCACAGGATGCCTTCGAGATCGAGGTGGTTCGTCGGTTCGTCGAGCAGCAGCAGCTCCGGATCGGCCACCAGCGCGCGGGCGACGGCAAGCCGTTTCCGCCAGCCGCCGGAGAGCGTTTCGACGCGCTGGTTGGGGTCGGCAAAACCCAGTTTGTGGACGATGATTTCGGCGCGCACCCGCGGATCGTTTTCATCCTCGTGCGGGTGTTGCGGCGCCTCGATCGCCGCCGCCAGGACGACCTGGCCGACGGTTTGCTCGGCGGCGAAAACACTAGTTTGCGGAACCAAGCCAATTCGCAGGCCCTTGGCGGCGACGCATTCGCCGCTGTCGGGAGTTTCCACGCCGGCCAGAATCCGCAGCAGCGTGGTCTTGCCGGAGCCGTTGGCGCCGATGACGCCAACGCGTTCGCCGTCGCTGATGCTCAGCGAGATGCCCTCGAACAAGGGGCGATCCCGATAGGTCTTCGAGATTTCTCGGCAGCCGATGAGCATGGCCATCGCGGACACCCTTATCGCGGGCGAACCGGCCGGCCGGCTCGCTCGCGGCGATTTGACGCAGCGCGTTCAGATTAGCATGCTATTGTCGTACGTGAAACGAACAACCGCTCTTCCGCGACGTGCGACCAAGTTCGGCACGAGCGGACCCTACGGAGGCAAGCATGAAGATTGTCGCCATTCTGGGCAGTCCCCGCGGGACCAAAGGAAACACGGCCGCTTTGCTGCGGCTGACGCTGGACGGCGCGAAGAGCCGTGGCGCCGAGTCGGAAATCGTCTGCCTCCGGGGCGGGGAAATCCTGCCCTGCAAGGGCTGCCATGGGTGCCACGAAAAAGGCGCCTGCGGGCAAAAAGACGAATTCAGCGCGATCAAGGAGAAAGTCCTGGCGGCCGACGCTTTGGTGTTCGCGACGCCGAATTACATCTCGCACGTGAGCGCCCAGCTCAAGGCTTTCCTCGATCGGTGCTGCGGGCCGCTGCATTGCCAGAGCTTTCGCGGCAAATACGGGGCGGCGGTGGTCACCTCCGGCGACGGCGATGAAAAACCCATCGCCGAGTACCTGAATCGCTTCCTCGCGATCAGCGGGGCGATCCCGGTCGGCTGGGTCGGCTTCGCGATGGGAAACGCCGCCGACGGCGAATTTCCGGAGAGCGTCAAGAAAAAGGCCGCCGCGTTGGGTGAGACCCTCGTTGACGCCTGGAAGGGAAACGTCACCGCGCATCCGTTTCAACCCGAAGCCGCGGCCTTTCAAAATCGCATGCGGACGCTCATGCTCCGGCGCAAGGACGAGTGGCCGTACGAATACGAGTATTGGAAGCAAAACTACGGGTTGCAATGATCGAGGGGACGGAGGCCGCATGGCCGGCACGAAATACCGCCTGATCGCCACGATCAGCACCGATAACGCCGGCGCCGTGCGCCCCGTTCTCGCACGCCTTGTCGCGGGCCGGGGCAGCGTCGAAGAAGTCGCCGCGCAAAGCGCCGCCGGCGAAGGCAAAGGCGATTTCCGCGTGCAGGCGGAAATGGAAGGCGCCAGCGCGAAAGATCTGAACCGCGCGTTGTTGTCGGCGCTGCGGCAGGCGGAGAAACGCACGCGGCTGCGCGCCGAATGGACCTCCGGCGACACGACGGAGCGCTTCTTCGACTACGTCCTAAAGAAGACGACGACAAAACATTAGCGGCGTCGCCGCCGGGCCGCCAGCCAATAAAAAAAGCCCGCCCCGGGAGGGACGGGCTTTCGGGTCTCGTCGCAGCTAATTGCGTTACTGCGCGTCCGGGAAGTACTTCTTCACTTCGTCGTGCGAGGTCCGTTTGATCGACAGGCCTGCGCCTTCGACGCGCGAATCGATCAACGTCATCGTTTCCTTCGACACGTGCACTTTCATCAGCTTCGCGCCCTCGGTCACGTCGAACTCGATCTTGCCTTCCTTCGTGCCCAGGTTCTTATAGATGCGCTCGAACCGCGCCGCGCCGACCACGTCATAAATCCGCAGCGTCTTGCCCGGGCCGCCCACTTTCGCGCCTTCGGCGTCCGAGTAAATGCCGAGCTCGTCGCAGCTAAAGTCCTCGAAATGGCCTTTTTCGATGACCGGCTGCTTTTCGCCGTTCCGCGTGAATTCCCAGCCGCCGGGGACTGGTTTTGCGGTGACGACCACGTTGCCGTTGACCTTCACCGTCAGGCTCAGGAGCGGCGCGGCCAGTTGGCGAATGTACTCGATTTCTTCCGTGCGATTGGCCGCTCGGTCCACCGTCACGCGCGTCATTTTCAGCGCCGGTTGGCCCTGGAAGTCGATCCGCGCGTACGTATCGTGCATGTAGCCGGTCCGGTCGCCCGCCTTGTTGACGATCAAGTACCACCAGTCCTTGCCCTTTTCCAACTCGTTGATGGGGCCGGCGAAAGCCGTCGCCGCCATCGCCAACGCCACGATCGCCGCTACAATCAGGGTGATTTTGATGCGCATGCCAATTCTCCTTTTCTTCGGTTGGTTTAAACGCGCCGGGATCGCGAGGCGAACCCGACTAATTTCACATAACAAGGTAACCTTAATGTAGCGTTGCCGCCGCCAAATTTCCAGCCGCCCCGCGCCGCAAGCCGCGAAGCGGCAAACACGCGGTTACTTTGCCGGCTGATTCGCCGCCGGCGGCGCCGGCGGCGGCAGGCCGGGTATCCGGTCGCGGCCGTCGAGAACCTGGACGCTCGAACCCGCGAAATCGTT
>CAZHPN010000229.1:0-8592 GCA_964534375.1 uncultured bacterium
GGCGCAGGCCGGGCCAGACGAGCACGTAGACGGCGCACTGGACGCTGAAGCCGGCCGTGGCGGCGCCCACCCAAAAGTCGAAGGGCTCGCGCCGCACGCGATAGCGGCCGAGGGCCATGATCGCGATGCAAAACGCGGTCAGCGCCAGGAAGCCGTGGACCATGGGGACGAACAGCGGGATTTCGCCGAGCAGCGGCTGCGCACCGCGCGAGAACGCCAGCCAAAGGTGGAGCAGGGCCAGCCCGGCCGCGGCGGCGACGACAAAACGGAAAAGTAAGGGAGGTTCGCGAACCACCCCTGCATGTTTTCTGCCGGCATCCACGATGGGTGTCCCCCAAAACCGCCATCAACCGCAAAAAATCGGGGCCGGATGCACGCCGTATTCGAACAAGGAAACATTGCTACGCTTTCGGGGGAGGAGCGTCAAGACGGCGGGATGCGGATGAAATTTTAGACGGGCAGGAGGCGCTACCAGACTCCCGCCTGCCTCTCGCTGGGGAGGGCCGGATCGGTGGGAACGCCGCCGCGGCCGGTCGCGATGCCCTGCGACGGCGGCAGACTGTCATGCGCTGTATTCATTTTGTGTTCTTCGCGATTTACGCTATACTCCGCCAACTGACCGAGTCCGGGAGAACTCGGTTTGCCCGGGGGTGGTGCAAGTTCATGGAATCTTATCGCGTTAGTTATTATGGCGACATCGCGCAGTTCCACGCGCGTGAACTTTTGGTTTCGCTGGCCGCCCAGCGGGAGACGGGCGCCCTGCTGCTCAAGCGCGAACGGTCGCTGAAGAAGATTTACCTGCACGCGGGCCGGCCGGTGTACGTGCAATCGAACCTCGCCCGCGAGGGCTTTCTGCGCTTTCTCTGGCAACAGAATCGGCTGGACGCGGCCGCCCTCGAAACCTGGTTGGCCGACGCGGGCCACGTCCCGCACAACGCGGACATCTACGGGTTTCTCAAAGAAGCGTGGGGCCACGCGCCCGAAAATCTCCGCGAACTGCACCGCGAGTGGATCCGCGGTCTGTTGATCGGCGCGGTGCGTGCGGTCGAGGGTTCGTACGTATTCCTGTTCGACGAGAAACCGCCGGCGGCCGCAATCGAGTTTCTGGCGCCCTTCGAAACGGACGCGTTGATCGTCGCAGGCTTGCGAAAAAACACCTCATCGACTTTTCTTCGCGAACACTTCCGCGACAAGTTGGAGGAAGCGGCCACCTTGCGCGCGCCGGCGGCGCAGGTCGTCGACCGGTTGGGATTGCACGGCGCCGAAGCGACGATCGTCGGGCGATTCGAGCGCGGCGGACGGTTCAAACATCTGGTGCTGGCGTGCGAAAGCCCGACGGATCAAACGCTGAACGTGGCGCTGATTCTCGAGACGCTCGGCCTGTTGGAGTTCCCGCAAAAAAACCGCCGCACGCCAAAGGGCGCGCCCAACGTCGGCGAGATGGGCGTCGAAGGCATGTCGTTTCTGGCGCGCCTGAAGGAAAAAGGCGCCGAGTTGTATGCCCTGCCCCCGTTTGAGATGCTTGACCTTCACCGTTTTTTCGACGAAGAGGAACTGCGCCGCGGCTATTACACGCTGGCGCAGCAATACCACCCGAAGGAATACGTCGAATTTCTGCCGCCCGAATTGCGCGTGTTGTCCTATCAGATCTTCGAAAAGGCCAGCGATATTTTCGAAGCGCTGGTGGTCTGGGAGAAAAAACGCCTCGCTGACAATTTCGCCGCGTTTCGCCTGCTGGAGTCGAGCTGCAGCGACGGCGCGCAGCCGACGGACGCGCGCAGCGAACTCTCCTTCCTGGCGGGCCAGCGGTTCGCCGCCGCCGGCGATTGGCCCGCGGCGCGCAAGCGTTTTCAATTCGCGGTGGACGCATGCGGCCTGCAAAGCGAGTACCGCGCGTGGCTGGCGTGGTCCGGGGTGGCGGACGCGCCGTTTGCCGACGTCAAGTTCGCGCTGGCCGATTTGCGAAAGAATGTCGATGACGATCCGGATTCGCTCGAGGGGCGCCGGCTTTACGCGCGGGCGCTCGAGCGGCTCGACCGGCGCGACGCGGCCCACGAGCAATATCTGACCGGCGCGGCGCTGGCGCCGGAGGATCGCGAGTTTCAAGCCGGCAAGCGGCGGACCGCGCCGGTGTTGTCGGCCCGCGATCTGGCGGCGCAGGAAAAAGAACGAGCGGAGGACGTCGGCGACGAACGGCGCATGCGGGAGTTGCTGCAATCGATGGAGCGCAGCAACTACTTCGAGATTCTCGGTCTGCCCCCGGACGCGCCGATCGCCGAGGTGCGGCGCCGCTACTTCGAATTGGCGAAGCAATTCCATCCCGATCGGTTCAAGAACGCGCGGTCGCTGGAATTCGCCGAGAAGATTTTCGTGCTGGTCAACGAGGCGTACGATACGCTGGCCAGCGAAAAGAAACGGGAACAATACGAAACCGCGCTGAAAGACGCGGCGCACAAAAAGACGCTGGTCGAACGGGAGAAAAAACTGGCGGCCGAACGGGCGTTTCAAAAGGGCAAAGCCTTCCTGCAAGCGCACAATTGGGCCGCCGCCGTGGGCCTCTTCGGCGAGTTGGCGGCCGAAAAAAACGAATCGGCCGCGCTGGGCAAGGTCTACTACGCCTGGTCGTTGTTCAACCGCGACTTCCGCGAGCGCGAGGATGTCGCGCGCGAGGCGGAGAAGATTCTGCAGGAAGTGCTGAAGGCCGATCCCGGGATGGCGGAAGCGTACGTGATCCTCGGGAAAATTCACCGCCGTCTGAACGGGCCGGCGCGGGCGAAACAATACTTCGAAAAAGCGTTGGACATTGCCCCGGACCACGTCGAGGCCTTGCGAGAAGTGCGGCTGCTCAATCAACGGCAGGGGGCCGACGAGCCGGACAAGGAACGCTCGGACAGCGCCCCCGACCCGGACGACAAGGCGCAAAAACGGCGGTTCGGTTCGCTGTTCGGCCGGCGAAAACCGTAGCCCACAAGGGAGAGCGCGCCCATGGCTTCGAAACGAGTTTTGGTCGTCGATCCGTCGGCCCATGCGCGGGAAGCCTTGGAAGAGGTCTTCAAGTTCCGCGGCGACGAGGTGACGTTCGCCCGTGACGAACCCGAGGGCCTGGAGATCTGCAAGAATCAACTCTTCGATCTCGTGATCGCCGAGATGCTGCTGCCGCGCGGCAGCGGCTACACCTTGTGCCGCGCCTTGCGCCAACTCGAGAGCCCGACGGGCGTGCGCACGCCGATTCTCGTCATGGGCGCGGTGATGCGCAACTTCAAATTCGTTCATGAAGCCAAGAACACGTACGGCGCGGACGACGTGCTCGCCAAACCCTTCGAAGCGCACGACGTGCACCGCAAGCTCATGTTCTATCTCGACGGCATCGATCCGGACAAACAGGCCGAAGCGGAAATGGACTACTGGGAAGGCGCGCTCGACGGCCGCCCCAATGTGCGCCTATACGTCGAGCCGCTGCGTTCCACGGGACGGTTGGAACGCCAACCATTCGCGCGCGTCTTTGGCGCGTTTTCGCAACTCGGCGAAACCGGAATTCTGCACGTCCAATCCGGCAGCGTGCACAAGCGGTTTCATTTTCAGGCCGGCCAACTCGTGCACGTTTCGGGCGGGAATCGCCGCGAGTGCCTGGGCTGGCTGCTCGTGCGCGAGGGCCGGCTGGACCACGACTCGCTGCTGCAGACCCTCGCCGCGATGCGGACCGGCGGCGCGCGGCTGGGCGAAACGCTGCTCGAAGCGCAGCGGATCACGCCGCACGATTTCTTCCATTGGATGCAGGTCGAGATGGAAGAAAAGACGCTGCACTGTTTCGGCTGGCGCGACGGCTCGTATTGGTTCGAACCCGCCGTGACCGCCCTGCCCGACGGCGCCGCGCCGGTGCTGCTCGACGTGGGCCGGATCATGCGGCGGGGCGTGGAGGAATACTATTCGCCGGCCGCCATGCGCAAGGAATTCGCGCCCTGGAAGTCGGCCAAGGCGCACGGCAACCCGGCGGACCAGGGCCGCTTCGAGCGGCTGCGGCCGACCCGTCCGGAACAAAAGATCTGGGAAAAGCTGAAAACGGGCGAGCGGACGCACGTGCTGATCGACGAGTGCGGTTTGGAGCCCGTCGCCGCCCGGCGCTTCTTGTTCCTCCTCCTCTGCCTCGACCTGGCGGTTCTGGAAATCGCGGAAAACACGGCGCCGATTCCGCGCAATTTGCTGCTGCCTGCCGGCGACATCGCGTTCCGCGACGAAATCGCCGAGCGGTTCCAGCAAGTCTTCGCCGCGCCGCTCGAACGGCTGCTGGCGCCCGAATCGCCGGCCGCAAATTTCGATTTGGCGCAGGCGCACGTGAACGCCTGCCGCAATCTCTTTTCCAAACGGCATTTCGCGGGAACCGATGCGCTGACGCGCGCCCGGGCGGAGGCCGTTTTCTTCCGGTTGAACGAGGCCTATTCGCGCCGCGCGCAGCCGCCGCCGGCGGACGACGCCGGCCGCGGCCGGATGAAAATCATCGGCGGCGAACTGATGCATCAAAAGGGCCTGAAGGCGCTCGCGGAAGGCAATTATATCGCGGCCTCCGACTGGTTTCAGTCGGCGGTCGAACTGGACGAAAACACCGCCGATTATCATGCCTATCTCGGCTATGCGCTGTATCTGCAAAAAGGCGAGTTCGGTCCGACCGAGCCGACGCAGGCGCTGCGCCATCTGAATCGGGCGCTGGAATTGGATCAGCATTTGCCCGACGCGTACTTTTTCCTCGGCGAGATCTACGAGCGCCTCGGGCAGGATAAACGCGCCGAGGGCTATTACGAAACCGCGCTCGACTTCGATCCGGACAACCGCGACGCACTCGTGCGCCTGCGCGCCATCTATGCGGCGCGGCAGGCGGCGGCCGCCGCCGAACCGGAGACGGAGACGACGCCGGCGGTCGCCGAATACAAACAACAGATCAAGACTTTTTTCACAAGAATCCAGAATCTTGACCATTTTGCCGTGCTCGACGTCGACCGCGGCATCGCGCCGCACGAACTGAAAAAACGGTATTTCGATCTCTCGGCCCAGCTTCGTTCCACCGACTTTTACGGTCGCCTGGACGAGTTGACGCGCGAGCAGGCCGATGAAATCTTCAACCGCCTGACCGCGGCGTACACCGTGCTGGCTCATCCGGAAAACCGCCTGAAGTACGAACGCAGTTTGACGGCCGTGGTCGGCGAAAGCGACCGCGACCGCCCGGTCTCGGCGGATGACAAACAAGCGGCGAGGGATTTTTTCCAACGCGCCGAACAAAGCGTCCGCGGCAAGGATTACAAGAACGCCGTGCAATTTTTCGAAAGCGCGCGGCGGCTCGATCCGACGGACGCGCGCTATCTCGCCTGGCTCGGCTACGCGAATTACTTGCACGCCGCGCAGACGCCGGGCGACGAGGAAACCCGCGGCGCCGGCGCTCGCGAGTATCTGCGCCGCGCCCTTGCGCTCGACGCGGCCTGCGTCGACGCGTTTCTGTTGCTGGGCCGGCTGTATTGGCGAGACAACAAACGCCAACTCGCCGCCGAACAATTCGAAAACGCGGTCAACGCCGACCCGAATCATCTGGAGGCCTTGAAAGCCCTGCATCTGGCCCGCTCACGGTCGGACGCCGACCCGACGGCGCCGCTCCATCAATCCATCGTTTCAACGCAGGACAAGGAATATGTGGCGTTGAGCGAGCAACTGACGGCGCTGCTCGCGCAGGATTTCTTCGACGTGCTCGGCGTCGGCCCGACGGTCCGCAAGTCGGATGTGAAACCCGCGTTCGACGCCAAATTGGGAGCGTTGGCGACCGCTTACGATTCGTTCCAGGCGACGCCCGACGTGAGGTTCCGCGCCGGGGAAATCCGCACCCGGCTGGAAACGGCTTTTCACACCTTGGACGACGACCACCTGCGCGCGTGCTGCCAGACCGCCGTCGCGGACACGGCGAAAACCAAGGCGGCGCCGGCGGCTCCCGAACCGGTCGCGGCGTCGCCGAATGCCGCCGCCGCGTCGATCGCCGAAATGGGGACCGGCCCGGCGTCCAGCGGCAAGTCGCCGGCGTCCAGCGGTAAGCCGCCGGCGACGGCGGCCGCGAAGAAGCCGTTGGCCCGGCCCGCGAGCCGCCGCAAAGCGGCCGCCAAAAAGACCAAAAAAAGTCTGTTGGGACGATTGCGCGACAGGTTCCGCAACAAGAAATAAGGATTTACGGTTCCCGCGTCCGGCCGCTTTTCGTCTGGCGGATTCGCAGCCAGATGGAACCGCCCAAAAACAACGAGCCGAAGGGAAACATCAACTTCAACGCCGCCCCCATCGCCGGAGCCCCGGACGTATCCGCGAAGAAGGCGAACAGGCCGCCCAGCGTCAGCACCGCCACGAAAAAGTAGATCACCGATCTCCACATCAGGCCTTTCGTTTCGACCTTCGGCGGCGGGGCCGACAAGAACAGGATCTTCATAAGTTGTTGCTGGTATTGGCGGGCGAGCCGGCGCTGCTCGACCGTATAGCGGTCCTTCGCCGCGACCGCTTCGGTGTAACGACGCGACGCATTTTTGAGCAAATTGTTTTTCAGAATGTGGCCGAGGTATTCCTTGTGCGCCGGTTCCGCCCCCGGATCGGCGGCGACTTTCGCCCACAATTCCTCTTCCCGCGCCAAGGCCGTCGGATCGGGCGGCACCGGCAGCGGCGCGAGCAGTGAATGGCGGTCGCGATCGGCCATGCTCAGCGGTTCTTACGCTTCTCGCCAACGGCCTTGCGGGCCTGCACCGCCAGCATGCCGGGCACTTGTTTGCTCTTCGAGAGGTGCTCCAGATCTTTCAAAGTCAGGCGCGGCAGAAATTTGAGGGCCATCGTCAGCGGCGTTTTTGGATTCCAGCACAGCGAACTGACGACCGGATAATGCTTGACCCAGTCCTTGTTGGCGCAGACGACGCGGATCAATTCCTCGCGGAACGTCTTGTCTTTGGCGACCTTGATAATTTCCTCGACGGTCAACCGCGGATTGCGCAGCACGCACTCCTGCACCATCTTGTTCGAACTCTTCAGCAGGATCTGCCGCGCCTCCATGTTCCCTTTCAGGCCGAGGCGCATCTTGTCCAAGACCGACATCTTGCGAATGCGATTGGCCAGCGACGCCACCTGCTGCGCCGACAGCGAGTCCTCAATGTCGACGACGAACTCCGCCGCGAATTGGTCGTCGGCCGCAAACACTTCCTTGACGAGGCTGTCCAGATCGAAGTCGGGCGGCAGATCCTCGTCAATAATGGCGGCGATGCCGCTGACATCGACCGCCTTGCCCGGGGCCGCCGCGTCCGGCGCACTCTCCAGCGGCGGCGCTTCCTCCGCGTCGACGGCTTCCGTCGGCGCAACGGCCTCCGCCGGTTCGACCGCTGCCGACGGCGCGACGACTTCCGCCGGTTCGACCGCCGCGGCGGCCTCGGCGGCGGGCTCGGCGGCTTCCGGCGCCGCCGGTTCCGGTTCGGGCGCGACCTCGGCGGCTTCGGTCGCCTGCGCGACGAATTCCTCGATTGGCCGGCCGGTGGTCATCTCGACGAAATTGCGGACGCGCTCGGTCAGGCTCAGCGGCGCGGCTTCGTTGTTGAGCAAAGCGGCGAGGATCGCGCCGGAACGCAGCAAACGTTCCTGGTTGCCGGCGATAATGTTCAGCAGGCGCTCTTCGTAGCGTGAGCCGGCGAGGAGGGCGACCGTCTCGTCCTCGGTGGCGCGATTGAGCGCGATGATCTCGTAGAGTTTGGCGTCGGGCAGGTCGCGGGTCGCAAACCAGTTCAGGATCTTGGGCGAGAGCCGCTCGGCGAGGAGGGCCGACAGCATCGTTTCGGGAACGCCGGTGAGACTGCGCCGGGCTTCGGCGCGGACCCGCCGGTCGTCGTCGTTGGACAGAAAATACAGCGCACTGACCAGGTCGCGCGTGCCCATCGGCACGAAGGAGCGCGCCACGGCCAAGCGGGCCGCGGGCGCGGCGTCTTTCGGCAAGGCCGCCCGGGCGCCGTCCGGCAACTCTTCCCACAGCAACGGTTCAAACGGCCGCATGATTCTTTCTTTCCCCCGATCCCCGCGCCGTCAGTCTAATAAAAAGCCGGCGCGGGATCAATGACCCGCGCCGGCTGTGAGGCGCTTTCTTCGGCCCGCGCACTATTCTTCTTCGGCTTCTTTCTTCGAAGCGTCGATGATCTTCTGCGCGAGTTCCGCGGGCACTTCCTCGTAATGGGAAAAGGCCATCGAGAAACTGCCCTGCCCGCTGGTCATCGAGCGCAGGTCGGGTTCGTACCGGAGAATTTCGGCGAGCGGCGCCTGGGCCTTGATGATCGTGCTTTTGCCCTTGGACGACATGCCGCCGGGCCGGCCGCGACGGCTGGACAAATTGCCCATGACGTCGCCGGTGCTCTCTTCGGGCACGACAATCTCCATGTTCATGATCGGCTCGAGCAGAATCGGCTTGGCCTGTTCCATCGCCGCCTTGAGGCACATGCTGCCCGCCATTTTGAAGGCCATTTCGGAACTGTCGACCGGGTGGTACTTGCCGTCGACGCAGTGTACGGCGATGTCGACGATCTGGTAGCCGGCGATGACGCCGCGCAC
>CAZHPN010000230.1:0-8561 GCA_964534375.1 uncultured bacterium
TTATTGTCGTTGTCGTCGTCATTGTCGTCGTTGTCATCGTCGTTGTCGTCGTCGTTGTCATCGTCGTCGTTATCGTCATCGTCATCATCGTCGTCGTCATCGTCCGGGGCCGAATCGTCGTCCGGCGCTGAATCGTCATTGTCGTCGTCACCATCCGGCGACAAATCGTCGTCGTCGGGGCTTGCGTCGTCGTCGGGCGAGACGTCGTCGTTGTCATTGTCGTTGTTGTCGTTGTCGTCGTCGTCGTCATCGGCAACGTTCGTTTTGCTCGACGAAGATCCGCCGGACCCGCACGCGGCCAGCAGCACGGCGCTCAAGCCAAGAACCAGCAGCGGCAACCAAGCTTTTTTCATAGGCCGATCCTCCGCACGACAAGTCAATGCATACGACATGGCCGCCGCTCCGTCAACCTTACGACGGAGCCGGATCAAATAACGCGGCCCCAGAACTCCGCCACGAATGGCCCCCGTGGCGCCGAATCAAGGCGCCGCGGAGGTCGCCGACCGCGCGTCGGCCGGCGACGTTCGCCAAACGGCTATAAGAGACACGGAAGTGTCACTCATCATCGTCGACCAGTAACTTCCGTCGAAATGCAGAATCCCGTCATTGCCGACCGCGAACACGTCCGTTGCGGTCGCGCCCCAAACGCCATCTAAAACAATATTGGATTCGCCGGGCCTCGTCTTCGGGCCGCAGGCCCCTGGGAATAGCGCCGCCGCAACAATGAGCATTGCCGCCAGCCGCGAGAATCTGGATTTATCCATTGGGCGAGCTGTCGTCATTGTCGTCGTCGTCTGGCGAAACGTCGTTGTCGTTGTCGTCATCGTCGTCGGGCACGTCGCGGGCGCAACGGAAGCCTAGCCCGAGGTTGGCCGAATCAGGCAAGGCGCCTCCGCGCGCCGAAGCGCGGAGGTTAGGAATCAGATCGTCAACTCCGCCGCCGCGCGCCGACCGCAATCCCTCATCGGACTGTGCCGGCCCTTGGGGGTCGACGGTCGGAGAAACCGCGTAGTAGTGCTCGTCGAATAGATCGTTCAACCATTCTTGGACGTCGCCCGACATGTCGCATAATCCCCAATCGTTTGGCCTTTTTTGGCACACCGGATGGACGACTACGCCCGAGTTATTGAAATACCAAGCGACTGAATCTAGACAGTGATAATCGTCGCCGCACCAGTAAATCGTCGTCGTGCCGGCGCGCGTCGCAAATTCCCATTCAGCTTCTGTCGGCAACCTTCCGCCGACTGCGGCGCAGAAATCGTGCGCATTTTGCCAAGACACTCGTTCGACGGGACACGTCGGACAGGCGCCCCAGGCGGGCGGTTGAAAAAAACTCGGATTATGCCCGGTTACGGCCTCGTATTGGGCCTGCGTCACCGCGGTTGTCATTATCATAAATGCCGACAGTCGGACTTGGTGCCGGGGCTTTTCGGTCACGTCGCACAAAATATCCCCGGGCACGCATCCCATCCAAAACGTCCCGGCAGGCAACGATGCCCATACCAATACGCGCGGATCCGTAATGTCGTCAAAAGCGTTCTGGATGCTATATTTGGTGTTTGTTTTTTGAGCGCACGACGACATCAGAGAAAACCAGCAGGCAGAGAGAGTCATCAACGACCGGATCATTCTCCGCGTCTTCATCGCGAAGCTTCCTTTCTTGTCACGATACCATAATGCACGACGATTGAACGCTTTGGCGAAGCGGCTGAATTCCGGGGAGACACTATTTAACTCCTCTCGCCTCGCGGTTCTGGTCCTCGTTTCCGTAGTCGCGGGGGGCGGGTCGTTTCAACGTTCTCCCTCACGATCGAGAACGGAGTCGTCGCCCAGCGGCCGGGCGGAACGGGCGTGCGCTGCTCCAGCGGTGCGTGCAACGCCGGTGCGCCTCCACGATGCCGCGATGCAGGCTGTCGGCCTCGCTGGGAATGACGATGAGATGAACGTGGTTCGGCATCAACCAAAACTCTTGCGATTCGCGCCATGGCCCTTTATGCGCCAATTGCCAGCGCCATTCAATAGTTCAGTATTGCGTCCCCGAAATTCCCTGCGCGACCGCTCGCTCGAAATGACGCCTCACGGGGCCCACCCCATTGCCAAATAACGCGACGGCGCTCACGGAGCGGCTCGGCGCGACCTCTGCGGCCTCTGCGTCCTCTGTGGTTTAAGTTCCATCCTCTCCTCCTTTCGCTGCGGTTCAATTACCAAAATTCCGCTTGCGCCGTCACGCCGCGTTGGCTAGGGTAATCGGGAACGCAAGAGGGGAGAAAAATCGTGGGCGCATCCGGCAGTCCGAAAGATTTTGCGCGGGCGGTCGGCGACGGCTTCATCATGCTGACCGTCACGAGTCTGCGCAAGTACCAAACCCCCGAGCAGTTGCGCGAATTGCTGAACAACCTGACGGTCGTCGAACGCGAAACGCGCAACGAGGTCATCTCCGAAGACGACTTCGAGGGAAATCGCAAGAAACACTTTCGCCTGGGCAATCTGCGCAAAGCGAAACTCGTCGTGCAAGGCTTCGCCAAATCTCGCCGCATTCACCTGTAACCCCGCGAATCGCGCCCGCCGTGCGCCGCGGCGCCTCCGCCGGGCCGAGACTCTCAGGGAGCGCGTCGCTGACCATCCTATCCGCTCGGAAAAACACACGACGACGGCGGCTGGCCGCAGTGGTTCTGCTGGCGTTTTTCGCCGCGGCGACTTGGCGCACCGAAGCGCGCGCCGAATCGACCAAGCCGGAAGCCATCGCCATCGTCCAAACGGCCCGCGAAAAGGAATTGGCCGGCGACTACGCCGGCGCGGCCGCGTTGTTCGCGCAGGCGGCGGAGACGTATCCGCCGACGGCCGACGGCGCGTTGGACGAGGCGGCGCGCTTGCGCCTGGCCGCCGCCGACTGGCCGGGCGCCATCGAAACGCTGACCCTGCTGCGCGAGCGCTTTCCGACCGCCGCCGCCGCCCGCGAGGTCCTGCCGCGGCTCGCCAAGGCGTACGAAAAGAACGGCGACCTGGCCGCCGCCGCGCCGCTGTATCTCGCCGCCGCGAGCGCCGCGTCGGCCACTCGCGAAACGCAATATTTGATCCGCGCCGCCGAGTGCCAGATCCGCCTCGGCGACCGGCAGGCCGCGCTGCACTTGCTCGACCGCGCGCTCGACGTTGCGTCGCCCAATCGCTTCACGGTGCGGGCGCTGCGCCTGCGGCTCGACCTCACGGCCCACGGCGATTCGGCGGCGCAGGCCGAAGGGGCGGCGCAGCTCGGCATGCGCCTCTTTCAGCGCGGCGCCTGGGAGCAGGCGGGCGCGGCGCTCGACGACGCGGTGCGGCTGTTCGCCGAGGCCGGCCGGCCGCTGCCGTCCGGCGACGAACGTTTTCGCGCCGCCGCGACGGCGCTGATGCAAACGCACCACGACGACGACGCGCTGACCTATTGGAAGCAAATCGCCGCGGCGGGCGGCGCCTCGGCCGAGGATTTCCACAATCTCGCGAAACTGTATTCGCGCACGGGCGACTCCGACGGCGCGCGCCAGGCGTACCGCGCGATGGCCCACCTCGTGGGCGACCGGGGCTTTCACAACGCGCTGTACCAATTGGCCTGGCTCGATATCGAAGAGGGCAATTACGGCGCGGCGTACAAATATTTCGACAACCGCCTGCGCGAGCCCGGCGGCAAAAGCGACCTCGTGCGCTGGCTCGCCGGCTGGACCGCCTATCGCGCCGGCTGGATCAAAACCGCGCTGGTGCATCTGGCGACCGCCGGCGGCGGCCGAAAAGACGGCGACGCCAACCGCGCGGCCTATTGGCGCGGCCGGATTCTGCTCGAATCCGGGCAAAAAAAAGCCGGCGTGAAGCTGCTGCAGGCCGTCAACAAGAAAAGCCCGGACGATTTCTTCGGCTGGCAGGCCGCGGCGCTGCTGCGGGCGAGCAACGCGGCGTACGTCGGCCTGCGGTCGCTCGTGGGCGGCCGGCGCGCCGGCGGCGCGCAGTTGCACCGGGCGCCGGACGGTTGGTGGAACGCGTACAAAGAACTGAAGGACCGCGTCGGCCACGCGCGCGATCTGGCGGACGTCGGCCTCTGGCGCGCGGCGAGCGCCGAACTGGCCGGGATCGAGTTGCCGAAGAAACTGCCGCCGGCCCATTGGTACGAACTGGCCCGGTTGTTCCACGACGCCCACCGCTACGATCTGGCGCGCAACCCGACGTGCCGCGCCGCCGCGATGGCGTTTCTCAAGCAAACCTCCGAGCCGCTGGCCCGGACTTTCTATCCGCTGTTCATGCCGCTGGGGTACGACGAGTTGGTGCTGCACTACGCCGCCCGCTTTCAAGTTCCGCCGGCGCTGGTGTTCGCGGTCATCCAGCAGGAGTCGAACTACCGGCCGGACGTCGTGTCGCCGGCGCACGCGGTCGGCCTGATGCAACTGCTGCCGCAAACCGGCGCGGAGGTCGCGGCGGCCCTCGGCGAATCCTACGACGAGGACAGCTTGTACGATCCGGAGACCAACATTCGCTACGGCTGCCGCTATCTGCGGCAGTTGCTCGAACAACTCGGCAGCGAGCCGGCCTACGCCATCGCGGCGTACAACGGCGGCCCGAAGGCGACCGGCAAATGGCTGCGCAACAAGCCGGGCAGTTCCGACGCCGTCTTCGTCGCCGAGATTCCGTACATGGAAACCAATCACTACGTGCGCAACGTGCTGACGGCGATGAAGAAATACGAAGCGCTGTTGCAGGAACTCGAAAGCCTGAAATAAGACGGGGTGGCCGATGTGCGGCATTTGCGGATTCTTCGAAACCTCGGGCGGCCGCCTCGCCCCGCCCGACCTGCGCCGGATGACTGACGCCATCGCCCATCGCGGCCCCGACGCCGACGGCGCGTTTCTCACCGAGCACGGCCAGGCGCCGATCGCCGGCGCGGCGTCGGCCCCGGTGGGCCTCGGCCATCGCCGGCTGTCGATTCTGGACCTGTCGACGGCGGCGAATCAGCCGATGCTGTTCGAGAACGGCCGCCTCGCGGTCGTTTTCAACGGCGAGATCTTCAACTACCGCGAATTGCAGGCGCAGCACTTCGCCGGCCGTACGCCGGAAACCACTTCGGACACGGAGATCATCGGCTGGGCGTATCGCCGCTGGGGGCTGGACTGTTTCCGGCACTTCAACGGTTTCTTCGCGCTAGCCATCTACGACGCCGACCGCGATCTGCTGGTGCTCGCGCGCGACCGGGTCGGGAAAAAGCCGCTGTTCTATTTCCACGACGGCGGCCACTTCGCGTTCGGCTCGGAACTCAAAGCGCTGCTGCCGTATCCGTATTTTTCCAAGTCGCTCGACCAGGCGGCGCTGGCCGAATATTTCCGGCTGCTCTACGTGCCCGGCGAGGCGTGCATTCTCGAAAAATGCCGCAAGCTGGCGGCCGGCGGCTGGTTGACCGTCGACGGCAAGGGCGAGATCGAGACCGGCCGTTATTGGGACGTGCTGGAGGCGCCGGCCCGGCCGACGGGGCCCACTCGTTCGGAAGAGGAATACGCGGCGCAACTCGACGAGTTGCTGGCCGACGCCACGCGGCTGCGCCTGATCAGCGACGTGCCGCTCGGCGCGTTTCTCTCCGGCGGCATCGACTCGTCGACGATCGCCGCGTACCTGACGCAGCACCTCGACCGGCCGCTGAAGACCTTCACCATCGCCTTCGAAGACCCGAAATTCAACGAGGCGCCGCACGCGGCCGCCGTCGCCCGCCATCTGCACACCGAGCACACCGAAATGCTCGCCCAGCCGAGCGACGCCCTGCGCCTGTTCCCGCGGCTGCCGTACATTTACGACGAACCGTTCGCCGACCCGTCCGCCCTGCCCACGACGATGCTGTCAGAATTGACGCGCCGCCACGTCACCGTTGCGCTGTCCGGCGACGGCGGCGACGAACTGTTTTTCGGCTACGACCGCTACACGGCCGCCCTGCGATTTCGGCGTTGGGGCTGGATCCCGCACCTGCTGCGCGCGCCGCTCGGCCACGCGCTGATGCGCCTCGGCGACAAGCCGGCCAAGGCCGGCCGCGGGCTCGATCAACGCGACGTGCGCGACTACATCTTGCTCAAGGCCAGCATTTTCGGCCGCTACGATCTGCCGCCACTGCTCGGCCGGCCGTATCCCGCAGAGAACGAATGGACGCGGGCGCTGGATCGGCTGGCCGACGTGCCGCTGCATCGCCGGCTGCGCGCGGTCGAAACGCGGCTGTACCTCGCCGACGACATTCTGCAAAAGGTCGACCGCGCGTCGATGTCGGTCGCGCTGGAAACGCGCGCGCCGCTGCTCGACTACCGCATCGTGGAATTTGCGCTGTCGCTGCCGCAGGACATGGTGCGCCGCGGCCGCGTGCGCAAATATCTATTGAAGAAGCTGCTCTTCCAGCGCGTGCCGGCGGCGTTGTTCGACCGCCCGAAGGCCGGCTTCAAGATTCCGCTCGGCCCGTGGTTCCGGCGCGAGCTGAAGCCGATGCTCGACCACTATCTGGAGCCCGACCGCTTGCGCCGCCAGGGTCTGCTGAACCCCGATTACGTCGGCCGCCTGCTCGCCGACCAAGCCGCCGGCCGCATCAACGACGCGCACAAGGTCTTTGCGTTGCTCGTGTTTCAGTTGTGGTGGGACGCGTACTTTCGGTAGTGTCGCCGTTTGGCGGGCCGGCGCCCGTCGCCTTCGGCCGCGGACCAAAATTGGCTTTATTAATTTTTTGGCCAAGAACTTCCGTTTAGCCCGAAGTTCCCGGTCAAGAAACTAATAAGTGGCTGATTATTCAGGGATAGTGCAGAAATCGGCGTTCCCGTTACTGGCTGCAACTGCAGCAATTCGGAAGCGCGTTGCTACAGGGTCGTCGGTTCGGTCAACTGTTCGAAAGTCGGCGCATCGGACAGGGTTTGGTGCTTGACTTTGCCGCCCTCGCGATGGGTGCGTCGAATCAACACCGAGGTGCAGACCTTGCCGTTCTGGCGGCGGGATACTCTGGCTGCATGCCACGCCGTGATTTTTGTCTCCATAACCGCCTTCTTGCTTCCGACTTCCCCCTCCGCCTTGCAGCCGCGGTCGTTTCTCTCTATCTTGGACGACACGAACCCAACATGAGGTTGCCATGAAGATCCGCATTAACTACTGCACGGTTTGAAACTACACGCCCAAGGCCACCGGTCTGGCGGCCGAGTTGAAGAAGAATTTCGGGGTCGACGCCGATTTGGTTCCGGGCAGCGGCGGCGTCTTCGACGTCGAGGTCGACGGCAAGCTGGTCTACTCGAAGCACCAGACGGGCCGCTTCCCCGAACCGGGCGAAGTCACGAAATTGATGAAGCCGTAAGAATTCGTCTGCCGATGTCGAGGGCGACACGGAGCAACTCACGGTATTTCTGGCCCGGCATCAAACCCATCTGCTGCCGTGCGGGCAGTGCCGGCGCCGGGCGAAGCCGCATGACGCGTTGGCGAAGCGACGATGGCGCCATGTTCCTCTCTGGGGAATTCCGTCGATCCTGGTATATCGTCCGTGGCGGGTGGATTGTCCGCACTGCGGCATCAAGGTGGAGAAGATTCCCTGGGGGCCATCGAAGAGTCCGATTTCTCGACCGTTGCTGATCCTCGTGGCGACCTGGGCGAAACTGCCGGCCCTGGAAGTGGTGGCGGGTTTGTTCCAGGTGAGTTGGTCGACCGTCCGCGATTTCGCTTGGCCGCTGCGTCGCCACCAGGAACACATCCTGACCTGCATCGACTTGCCCATCGACAACGGCGCCGTCGAAGCCATGAACAACAACGCCGAAGCCGTCAGCCATCGCGTCCACGGCTTTCGCACCGGGAAATGGTTTACGACGATCTTATTGCATGGCCTCGGCGATCTGCCGATGCCTACTTTCGTTCACAGATTCTCGTGAGGAGCCACAAAAACAACCATTTGCTGAGTTTCACCGCGTCGCCTCCGCTTTTTAGCCCCGCATGCGGCCGCCGCCCGCACAAATCGGCTTTTTTCAATCCTGCCCGCGCCGCGGTCACTCCGGCGGGCCGTAATGGTAGATGGCGCCGTTTCCCGCCTGATCGTAGCCGACGGCAAATACATCGCCGGGCCCGGAACCCCAGATGCCTTGGAGGCTCCAAAACGGGCCGCCGGTCATCGTTGACCAAGAAGCGCCATCGTAATGAATAATCGCCCCATTGATGCCGTAATTTACGCCCCCGACCGCAAAAACGTCAGTATGTGACGACCCCCACACTCCCGAAAATGCCAAAAGTTGGCCCTGACTCATCGCGCTCCACGATTCACCATCATAGTGAGCCACGCACGGGAGTTGGTTGTATACGTTGTTGCCGCCTTCGCCAACGGCAAAAATGTCGGATGGCGAGGCGGCCCACAGGCCGGCCACACCGAATGTACACGGTGTCTCCTCCAGGCGCCAAGAGTGCCCCGAACCATGTAATATTGCCTGGCCGTCAATTCCGACATAAACGTCGTTCGCGGACGAACCCGATACCCAACGAGGCGAGATTGTCGAAAAAAACACCTCGGACCAAGACGCGCCGTCATATCTGTATATCCAGCCTAACCACCC
>CAZHPN010000231.1:0-8373 GCA_964534375.1 uncultured bacterium
AGCGGCGGACGAACGTTTCCAATTGCTCGATTTTCGCCGCTTTCGTCGGCACGAGAATGTCGACCCCGAACAACGGGAAAAAAAACGGCCGGGCCAGTCCGTCCGAAAGCAGAACTTTTTTTCCGGGCGGCAGGCCGCGGATGAAACGCGCAATCTCCGGCGTGTCGTCGTTGGTCCGCGCGACATAAAACGCCCGCACATTCCGATTGACGCCGACAAGGACCAACGCGGCCAACAGCAGCGCGCCGGCCCACTTGGACCGCTCGCCGGTCAGGCCGACCGCCGTGAGAATCCGGACGATGGCAAAGCTCGCCAGCAACGCGACCAGCGGCAACAGCGGCAGCATCATGCGATCGGCGGTCAGGGAAATGCCGATCAGCGCGTGGGAGAGCGGATAATAGGGGACCGCGCTGGCGAAAAGACACAACGCGATTTTTGCCGGACCGCCAAGCGGCGCCAACGGGCGTCGGCGGGCCAGCCGAATGGCGCCAAGAGCAACGGCGCAGGCGGCCGCGGTTTGCCAGAAGCGTGGCGTGAGAAAAAAATCGCGGGCGGTCAAGCCAAACCAAAAACTCAGCCGCGTCCAGAAACTCGTGTGCGCCGCGGCCTCGACGATGTGACCGGAGCGGATTTCCGTCACGAGCCAGGCGAACGGTTCGCGCTCGTAAAACGCGGACCAGGCGAACAGATACGCCAACGGGCCGCAAAGACCGCCCGCGAATTGCTTGACCGCACGCCAGAATTTTTCCGGCGGTCGGGCAATCAGCCAGGCCGCCAGAAAAGTGATCGGCAGGAATGCCGCCGCCATCTGCCGCGTGCACAGCGCCAGGCCCATGAAAAAACCGGCGCCGAACCGGCGGCCGCGCACGGCAAGAAACAGCGAACACAGCAGCAGCGAACAGGCGAAGGGATCCAACATCGCGCCGATCCCGACGCGAGCCAGAAAGGGCGAGGTCGCCAGCAACGCGGCGGCGAGCAGGCCGACGGCGCCGCCGAACAAATCTTTGCCCAAGAAAAACACGACCGCGAGCAGGACGGCCAAGGCCATGGCATTCGGGAGTTTGAGCGCCATTTCCGAGCGTCCGAAAATCGCCAGCGCCACGCCAAACGCTTGCATGGCCAGCGGCGGCTTGTCGACGTCGACGCGGTGCAACAGGACGTCGCCATTGGCAAATGACACCGCGGCGCGGCCGTAATAGCTTTCGTCATCGACGACGGCGTGCAAAAAGGCGCCCATCAGATAAAGCCCCAGAAACAGACCGATCGTCCAGATCAGCAGCGCTGTTTGCCGGTGCGGCGCCGCGCGAGCCGCCGCGTCCTGCACATTCGCCGCCAATTTCTCGAACTTTAGGCCCATTCGCCGTCCTCGCCCGCCGCGGTTAACGCACACAACGCGCCGAGTTTACCGGGGAACCATAGATATAGAGCACGACGCCGTCGGCGAAATTAACGGCCCACACGCCGAGTCCGGCGTTGGCCGCGACCCGTGAAGACGCCCAATACCAACCGACTTCTCCCGAAATCGCGGGCGGCCAATACGCGCCGCCCGGACCGGAACCGCCCCGGTAGGAACAACCGGCGCACCGCCGTTCGTTCCAGCAATCCGACTTCAAACACGAATCCGTCACGCCGCAGGATCCGCTCTTCTGCATCGCCGGACAGCCCCGGATCAAGCTCCGCAGCTCGGAAATCGTCGGCAGCCGCCAGTCGTGACGGCCTTCCAAAGACAGGCCCTGGCAATACGCTTTCGCCTCGCGCCAGGTAATTGTTTTGGGCGCCGGGTTCACCTGCCACGTCAAACCCGTCGTGGGGTCCGCCCACGTGCCGTCCGAGGCGTCGCCCAGATTACTGGGCCCGCCGGCGCCGTTCGTCAAAGCGGCGCCGAGATTGCGCGCCGATGTCTCCGAATGCGACGGCGACCAGAACGCCGCCACGGCGGCGACGACGGATGCGGCGACGCACGCCAGGGCCGCCCGCGCCAGCCACGCCGACCCCGTGTGATTTCGCTTCTTTTGCTGAAGAGCAGTGATTGCAAGACGTGCGGCGCCTGGCTTGGACAAATCGCTTCCCCCACACCGGCTCCCGCGGACTCGCAAGATTCTCAGATGACCGGTTCTCCCTCGACGGCGGGGATTTTCCGGGCTTCGCCGCGTACTGTCAACGGCTTGCCGACTGTCCTCGGTTTGCCGATCGGCGCGCCGGCCGGCCCGGCAGCGGCGGGTTTCCGTGCCCGCCCCTCAATGACGCGCCAGGGCGCGAATCCCGATCGCCCGCTGCGAAATTCCGAATTGTCTGAGCAATCTGTACTACTATCCGCGAATTTCTTCGCTCGGCGCGAAGAATTTGGAAAGTTGAATACAACCGCAGATTACGCCGATGAACGCAGATTAGCGTGGCGGGCCGGGGCGAAATTTCGGCCGCCGAAATTTCGATTTCCCGGCCCGCAAATCTGCGCCAATCTGCGCAATCTGCGGCTAAAGAAAAATCATTTGGTTGCGGCCGAAGGCCGCGCTAAGTAATCTGTGGATGTCCGATATTCTTCCCGACGATTACGCCGCGGCGCCCCGCGACACGTCATTCCCGCGAACAGCCTGGCACCGCGGAGGCGGGAAACGGGAGTCCAGGCAGAATGGCGGGAGCGCGTCTTCGTGATCGCCCGCTGTTCCGGTCTGAGCTTCCCCTCGGGTCCGAGCCTTAGGGTGGAAGACAGGCTCGAAGACAAGCAGGCGTCGGCTGCCAAGACCCGAGCGGCTTTCGTCTTTCTTCTTTGCGCTCTTCGCGTCTTTGCTGTGAAAAAATCAATCCGTCGGCGATTCACGGCGATTCTGCGATGACCGGGCAACCGGGTCTCGCGATTCGCAGGGCACTCCGGTCGCGCAGAGGCCGCAGCCATAAATGAAGATATGGTAGTTCGCGTTGCAATACTTCAATGAATTCTTCACTTGCTGGTAACAAGCTTCCTTATCATGGCCGTTTTCGCCGATGGCGCGCACCGGGCAACGCTTGACGCATTTCATGCACAATTTGCCCTGGCGGTGCAAACACCCGGCGTGGATGTCAGCCGGCCGCTCGCGATTGGGGGCGAGGCGTTGGTGAACCACAAAGCTGGCGGCGCGATGCGCGCAGCCCTTTTCAGTGATGAGAAAATCCTGCAACCCAAAGGTTCCCAACCCGGCGGCATACGCCATGTGGCGATGAGACCAGGGCGAAGCCCAGCCGACCGTCGGGTAGCGTTTCTTGTTGAACATCGGCGTCACGTCCGGAGAAACGGCCAGGACGCCGAGCGCCATGAGTTCGCTGACGATCTCGCGGATGTACAACTGGCTGAAAATCTCGCCCAACAGGCGGGTCTGCGCCCAGCGTTCCGCCGGCCACTGGTCCTGTGCGGCATTGTCGCCTCGGGTCCGCTTGGCGATGGGCATGATGATCGAGACGACCGAAAGTTCCGCGGCGGGCGGGGCGGCCACGCCGTTCTTGGCGGCCTGCCACGCCATGATCTCTTCGGGCGTGTAATGATGCGGCCCGATGATCTGTTTGTAACGGAGCAGGAGCGGGTCGTCGCCCCGGACGAAACCGACCAGCGGCTGCTCGAAAATGCGCTCGCCGTGGAAGGGGTATTCCATGATCCCTTCCGGATGCGTCGTGACCTTGTCCGTTATGGTCTTGATAAACCAATCTTCGTCGAAGGCGGGGTCGCCGGCGGATTTATTGCAACGCCGTTGCAAGCGAGGTTGCGCCGGATAACCCCAGCCCCGGAGTTCGCCAATGGCGCTTTTTATGCCCCGCCAGTCCGAGAGCCAGGAGAATCGGCGATGACGGTTCATGATCTTGCCAGGCATGAGAATGTTCTCCGGTGCTTATTGTAACATTAAACTTAGCGCAGCCGTTCGGGCCGCAACCGATACTCATTGCACGGCGCGCGGGGCGTTGAAAAACAAAAAGGCGTCGTCGTAATGACACCTACTTCCCGAAACCCCGAAAAATCGACAGTCTCTGAACGCCTGGGCTGTTAACCTCTGCTTTTCCGGGGCTTGCCTTTCCGACTTTCGCCTTCTGACTTCCGACTTCTGACTTGACCCCACGGCCGCGCCTTGGTAAACGTAAAACACACTGTGAACAGCGCTGAATCATGACAGGAGGCGTCCGATGTTTCGTAAGCCCGCGCAGGCGTTTTTCGGCATCGCAGCGGCGGCGTGCGTCGCACTCAGCGCAGTTCTGATGCTGTCGTGCGGGCGGGGCTGGTACGGTCGCGGGTTCGAAAATCGTCACCCCCACGAGTGCATCGAATGCCAGAGCACCAGCGAATGCACGGCCGCGATTGGCGCGGGCTGGGCGTGCCTCGATTTCTGCTGCCAACCATTCGCCGACGATGATGACAACGACAACGACGACGCGTCGCCGGCCGACGACGATGACGACGAAAGTCCGGTCGAGGTGGGCTGGCTCGTGGGAAATACGAGCGGCGGGAGCGGCGCGAGCGCCGTGGTGTTGCGCACCACGGACGGCGGCGCGAACTGGCTCTCGATGGCGACGGGGTTGCCCGGCGTAAACATGCACGCGGTCAGCGTTGCGGGCGATCAAATCGCCTGGGTGGTGGGCGATGCCGATAGTCAGGGGTACGGCACGATCTATCGGACCGCGGACGGAGGCCAGACCTGGCAGCGCCAGGGCGACGCGACCCAATTCGCCGGCGTCACGTTCTTCGGCGTCAGCGCCGTGGACGAATCCCATGTTTGGATCTGCGGCGGCGGGATTTCGAACACGACCGCCGTGATCGCGCACAGCGAGGATGCCGGGCAGACGTGGACCATGTGGTCCGAGGAGCTGGCGGTCGATATTGAGATGTTCAAGGTGAGCGCCGTAAACGATCGGACCGTCTGGGCGATCGGCAACGTGGACAGCAAAGGTTACGCCGCCGTCCTGGTCACCGTCACCGGCGGCGGGACCTGGGAACGCGTGGGGTCCGCGGACGTTGTGCCGTACGGGCTGATCGATCTGAGCGCGATCGACGACCAGACCGCCTGGATCGTGGGAGTCAATGACACCGTGATCCGCACCGTGAACCGGGGCTCCAATTGGGATCAATGGGGGGTTGTGCCGGGCTTCTATCACGTTAACGGCGTCTGCGCCCAGGATGCGAACGCCGCCTGGATCGCGGCGGACCAAGGGGGGGTATATCGCATCGACGCAGACAGCGAAAACTGGATCGATGTCTCGCCGACAATTAACGATGTTCCCGGGGTCAAAGGATATGAATTGATCGGCATCTGCACGGGCGACGGCCAGTCCGTCTGGGTCTCGGGCATCAACGCGAACTATCCCCCGGGCGGCATCATTATCCACACCGCGGACGCCGGACACGACTGGGCGCAACAACAGTCGCCGGTGGCCACGGACGGCTTCGCCTATTTCTCCTTTGCCGGGGCCTGCAAATAGAAACGACCGCCGGCGCCCCCCAATTGGGACGTTGTCGCGCCGGCCGGGTGGGGGCGGTTCCCCGATCCCGCTTTTCATGGCGTGTAATCTATGGATGAGATAAATTGTTCCCCACGAGCAGGCGACGTCGCCCCGTAATACGTCATCCCCGCGGCGGCGGGAATCCAGGCAGATCGGCAGGGGCGCGTCTCCGTGAGGGCCCGCCGGATGTTGATGCCGCGGCAATCGCCGCGGCGGCGCGCGTTTTTCGTCCGTTGGCGATTCCGGTTCCGCCGTAGATTTCGCCTCTCGTCGCCCGATCAAGTTCCGGCAGCCTTGACACGGCCCGCCCATTTTTCAATAGTGTGCGCGTTTTTCTCGTCATTATTGCAGGAGGAGCAGTCAATGAAACGCCGCATGTGTTTGTTGGGGGTGGTGTTGCTCATGTTCGGAGGCGCGGCCTGCGCCGGCCCGGAGGGGGCGCGGATTCCGGCCCCCGTGATGATTGACGCCGATCCGCCGCTCAATCCCTACCTGGCGAATTCCCCCTGTCCGATCGCGCATTTCAACCCGTATTGCCAGGGATCGTCGTCGTTGCGCGGCCCGGAAGCGGGCGACGATCTGGTCGTGAGCTTTCTGCCCGGGTCGCCCGTTTCCGCCTTCTTGCTCTACACCAACCCCGACGCCCAGGGCCTCTACGGCGTGTGGGCCTCGAGCGCCTTTCACGTGTACACGATCGACGACAACACGACGCCGATGCAAACGATGTGGACGATCAACAAGCCGGTGGACCTCACCAATCTCATGTCGGGCGCCTATATTCTGCTGGACGTGGACGGCACGCTGTTTTCGCCGAAAGCGAACCAGATTTACGCTTATCGCACGGCCGATCCGACGGATTTCCGCACGCCGATCGTCCAGTCCGCGGTATTGGACCTGCCGTTTTTGGGAGAGGACGACCAGGTGATCGCCGTGAACATGACGTACGACGGCTATCTGGCTTTCGCCACCGCCGCGAGCGTCGTGGGCATCGTCGGGCGCGACTTCTCCGACCCGCAAATGATTCAGGTGGGCGGCGGCGGGGAACAGCTTTCCAACTCGTTCGCGGTGGACGAGGACGGCGGCATTTATCTTATCACCAGCAAGACGATGTACCGCGTCCAATGGACCGGCACGGAATTGACGCAGGACGAAACGCAAGGCGCCTGGTCGCTGCCGTACGACGCCGGGCCGCAGACGCTGCAGCCCGGGCGGGTGAGCACCGGCTCCGGCACCACGCCGGCGTTGATGGGCTTCGGCAATCAGGACAAGCTGGTGCTCGTTTGCGACGGCCGCCAGATCATGCACATCATCGCCTATTGGCGCGACCAGATCCCGCCGGACTGGCAGCCGATCTACCCGGGCGCGGACCCGCGCATCGCCGGCGACCTGCCGGTCGACTTCGGCAACCCGTCCGCGGTCGGCACGAACACCGAGCAGGCGCTGGTGATCCGCGGCGGCGACGCGCTCGCCGTCAACAATTTCAAGGGCAACGATCCGCTGACCGGCGGCCTGGCCGCGTTCTTTTCCAACGACCCGCCGTACGCCCCATACGGCGTGCAAAAATTCACGTGGGACCCGGTGGGGCGCCAACTCATTTCCGCCTGGGCCAATCCGGAGATCTCCTGCCCGAACGGGGTGCCCTCCATGAGCAGCGCCTCGCGCCTGGCGTATTGCATCGGCCAGCGCGACACGATCTGGACGCTGGAGGCGCTCGATTGGGACACCGGCGCGTCCGCGTTTCACGTGATGCTGGGCAAGGGCCTCGAATACAACAGCTTCTGGGCCAATACGGAGATCGGGCCGAACCGCAACATCATCACCGGCACGTTCATGGGCACGCTCGACATTCGCCCCCGGTGAGCGGTCCAGCCGCGCCCGCGGCGGCCGATCCAGCCAAAACGCGCTCGCGGCGCCACGGCTGCCGGGCAGCGCGGCGGGGATGATCTTGCTCGCGAGCAGAACCTCGTTGCCTCCTGATCCGCACAAAAGCGGGTTGTCATGTGCGTTTTCATTCGCCTGCGTGAAACCCACTGCGTCGAAACGCCGCGTTCAAAAATGATACAATTGTTTTAAAATTGAACGCCACTTCCACCCTTTGGCGGAATCGCTTCGCGCGCCGGACCGCGATAAGTATCCTAATTATCAAGCGAAATCACGAAATGCCCGTTGCATATTCATATCGGGCATACTTTTTGCTGTTAGATCTGGCGAAACGTCCACGGTCTAAGGACGAGTGCGTATCGTTTTGACCGACTCGAAAGGACAGACCATGTTGCATCGCATGTTCGCGACTACCGTGTTGGCGCTTATGGCTTCGATCGCCCTGCTCGCGTTAATCTCCTGCGCCGGCAGTTCGAACAGCAGTTCATCAACACCTCTGACGGACGACGATGACGACGCCTCGCCGCCGTTAATCGACGACGATTCTTCGGCGGATGACGACGACAACGACGACAACGACGCGTCACCGGACGACGACTCGTCGCCGGACGATGACGACGATTCCTCGCCGGGTGACGACGATACCGCGCCGGATGACGACGACGACAGCGCGGAAACCGTCTGGACCGATACGACGACCGATTACATGTGGCAGAACGGCGCAACGGTCGGGTCGGACAATTACGACCAGGCGGACGCCGAGAGTTACTGCACGGGCCTGAATTGGGGCGGCTACAGTGGCTGGACCTTGCCGGACGTCAACCAGCTTCGCAGCCTGATCCAGGGGTGCGCCGCCACGGGAACGGGCGGTTCCTGCGGCGTGACGGACAGTTGCCTGCCGGAGAGTTGTGAAAATGATTCGTGCGGGGGTTGCTCCGGCGGCGGCCCCGGGCCGGGCGGCGCCTACTGGCCGGCGGAAATCACCGGCAACGTCTTCTGCTGGTACTGGTCGTCCTTGGGGTTCACCGACGACAC
>CAZHPN010000232.1:0-8304 GCA_964534375.1 uncultured bacterium
ACGGCATACGAGCTTGGTCAGTGACTGGAGTTCAGACGTGTGCTCTTCCGATCTTACCGTTGCAAGCGAACCAGAATGCGGAATGCCGAATTCGGAATGCGGAACTGGCCACTGGCCACTGGCGACGGGTCCCTACGGATGCACATCGACCGCCAGATAGCTCGGGTGCTCGCCGTCGTGGAGCACGCGCACCTGGGAGCTGTTGAGCGTGCGCGCCGCGCCGGCGTCTTCGCGCGAGCAGGGGTTGGGCGCGTAATGGGGGAAATTGGACGCGGCGACGTACACGCGCAGGCGGTGGCCGCGTTTGACGACGTGGCTCATGCCGCCCAGATCGACGGTCACCGCGGCGGGCTGGCCGGGGGCGAGCCACTCGGGGTTGTCGCCGTTGCGGAACCGGGCGCGCGTCAGGCCGTCGACCAGCAGCCGGGCGACGCCGTTGGGCGCGACGTCGGCGAGGGTGACGGCCACGTCGATGTCCGGCGTGTCCGCCTCGACCCAAACGACGGCGGATATCTTGCCGGCGAGGTGCAGGTCGGCGCCCAATTCCTGCGAGGTGTAGGCGAGCACATCGGCGCGTTTGCTGTAGGCCGCGACGTCGGCCGGGCCGGCGAATTCGGGCGGGAAGATCGCGCCGCCGAGCGTCGGCACGAGGTTGCGCGCGTCGTGCGCGAAGCCGTCGGCGATTTCGCGGCCGGGGCCCGCGGGCAGCAATTCGCCGTCGCCGCCGCGCTCGGCGTGGCCGCCGCTGTGGAAGTTCCACCGTTGCGCGCGGGCGGCCGGCGGCGGCCAGTCGTTGTAATCCTGCCATTCGTCGATGCCGGTGGTGAAGACGCGCACGCGCGGCAGGTCGGGGCCGCGTTCGCCCTTCAGGAACTCGTTGAACCAGAGCACGTAATTCTTGGCGAACGGCAGGAAATCGGCGGCGCCGCCGAAGTCCACGCCTTTCATGTTGCGGCTGAAACCGTGGTTCCATGGCCCCATGACGAGCTTGCTTTCGCGCCGGGCGCGCGGGCCGGCCTGCGTGGTGATTTTCCGCCAGTCGGCGAGGGTGTCGGCGCCGAAGATGTCATACCAGCCGCCGACGAGCAGCGCCGGCGCGGCGATGTTTTCCCAGCGGCCTTCGGAACTGGCGGGCCGCCAATAGTCGTCGAACGAATGATGGCGGATCCAGTCCGCCCAGAACGGCGCCGGCTTGCCCTGCGAGCGATCCAGGTCGAGCAGCGGCGTGGTCCAATGCGCCGGGTTGAAGCCGAATTCGGCGCCCGAGCGGCGGCCCGGGTTGGCCAGGCCCCAGCCCGCGCCGAGCAGCAGGTGGAACGCGCCGCCGCGGTAGAGCACATCGTAAATGCGGCTGGTCGTGACGCTCGGCGTGAAGGTCGTCACGTGCGCGCCGGCGGCCGTCGCGGCCTGCCATTGCGTGAACCCGAAGTAGCTCATGCCGAACAGGCCGATCTTGCCGTCGCACCAGCGCTGGCCGCGCGCCCAATCGACCGTGTCCGCGCCGTCGGGCCCCTCGTGGATGAACGGGGCCCATTCGCCTTCGCTGTCGTAACGCCCGCGCACATCCTGAATCGCCACGGCGTACCCCGCGGCGACCAGCAGCCGCGCGACAATGTTTTGCTCGTTGCCCTTGCCGTACGGCGTGCGGATCAGAATCGCCGGGAACGGCCCGCCGGTCTTCGGCAGGTAAACATCGGTCGCCAGCCGCACATGATCGCGCATCGCGACCATCTGCGTCGTCGTTTCCGCCGGCGGCAACGCCCCGGGGCCGAACAACCGCGCGCAACCGGCTGCAAGAACGACCAGCGGCAGCATGCCAACCACCGCGAGATTGCGGAATGTGGATTGCGGAATGCGGAATGACGGCCCGACGTTTCGCGTGCGACGCATCGTTTTTGCCTCTTCGTGCGAGGGGCGATTGCGGAATCATAACCGCGCGGCTGGCGTTTGGCCAACGCGGAAGGAAAAAGGAAAAAAAAAGTGAGCGCAAGCGGGACCAGCAGTGAAGGCGATCCGCCGAGTCGATATCGGTCAAGAGTTCGATGCATACCGCAAAGAAAAGATGCCGGGTCGCTTGCAGCCGGCGTCCAAGCATCGTGCAATAATGCACTTGGAATGCAAATTTGCACGGTCAACGTGCGCGTCGCCGAATTCCAGCGTGACCCGGTCGAGGCTCGCCGCGCAACGCCGCCGGGCCGCGCCGGCGGCCGTTCGCGGGATCGGTCAAGCGGGCGATTATTTCGCGCGGCGGAAGCCGACGCCGTTGTTTGTGCAGTCCGCGCGCCGCGACTTCCTCGTCAGCAACCGCACCCGCCCTCCGTGCGGCTTTTGCCCGCCGGATGCGGCGGCGTCGCGTCGTCGTCGGCGCTGTCGTTATCGTTGTCGTCGTCATCGTCGGCGCTGTCGTTGTCGTCATCGTCATCGTCATCGTCGTCGTCGGGACTGGCGTCGTCGTCGGCCGGTTCGTCTTGCGGAATTGCGACATTCGAGATCCACGAGATCAATCCCATTTTATCATAGGCGCGCATGGCGAACTGCGCGGCGCCGGGCGCGGTGACCGTCGTTTCCACGGGCGTGCGGCCCAGGACCGGGTCGGGCGCGTCGACCGCCGTCGCGGTCTGCCACACCGGCAGGCTGCGCAGGTTGACGCTCGGGTTGGCGACGAAGCGAATGTCATAGGATTTCGCCGTGCCGCAAAAACCGTTGTCGCCGGGCGCGGTGAATTTGAGCTTGAATTGCGTCGCGTCGGCGGTTTTGTACGCGCGCAGATCGGCGACCGTCGCCGGCGGCAGCGTGTCGGCGCCGTAGAACCCCGTGTTGCGTTCGTCGCCGTGAAAGCGGCGCCAATCGGCGTTGAGGCCGCCGCCGACGCACTCGTTCGCCGGCGTTTTCCAGGCGTACAGCCAACCTTCGCGCGTCGAGGCGATCACGTCGAGTTTGCCGTCGCCGGTCACGTCGCCGAGCGCGGGCGTGGCCATGTTCCACTTGCCGGTGAACTTGGGCCAGCCGGGCGCTTCGCCGCCGGTCATGGTGAAGGCGTGGATCAAGCTGCCGCCCGTGCCGGCGATGACTTCGCGCCGGCCGTCGCCGTCGACATCCGCCGCGGCCACCGAAGCGAGCATCGGAATATCTTCGACGTTGCCTTCAAAGACAAAATTGTTCGGCGCTTCCGCCTCGATAGCGTACACGCGCGAGTTCATCAATTGATAGCCCAGTTCGCTGAAGCGAAACGCGCCGGTCATCGGAATCAGGTACTGGTGCTGTTGATTGAACTGGAGCGAGGAGAAGGCCGGCGAGGCAATGGCGTTGATCGCCAACCGGACGGCCATGGTCACCAGTTTCGTCGTGCGCTGGGAGTATTGAATCTGTTGCGGAAACCACCCGACCGTGCCGATGCCGATCGTCGAGCCCGTGGCGTTGGGCAAAACCGACGGCGAAGCGGCGGCGCCCGTGATCCAGCCGATCGGGATCAACCCGCCGAACGGGTTCGTCGCCGCGACCGGCCAACCCGGAAGGAACGGCCCGTTCGGGTTGTTCATGCCGTCGTGGTAGATGGCGTAAACGCGCGACGTGCCGTCCGCGCACGCCTCGTTCGTCGCCACGACGACGCTGGGATAAACGCCGATATCCGGGTCGGAATCGCTCGGGTCCAGAACGCCGGCCGCCGGCGTGCCCAGAATCGGGTACGGGCGATCTTGCTCCTGGCACAATTTGCCCGGATCGATCAATCCGGAATCGTCGCGCGCCTTGACCGGCCAGCCCGGCACGCGCTGCACGCCGCCGATCACGGGTTTCCACGCGTACACTTTTTGATCCGCCGCCGCCGCCACGATCTCCAGCATGCCGTCCTGGTCGAGATCGACCAGCACGGGGGACGCGTAAAAACCGTTCCCGAACGCGAAATTCCAGGCGCTGGTGTTGTCGGGCGGATCGGCGGTCACGGGAAAACCGGGCAGGATTTTGCCGGTGTTGTCGATCGCGTAAACCAGGCCGCCGGACGTCGCGGCGACGATTTCGGCGGAGCCGTCATGGAACAAATCGCCCACGGCCACCGAAGCAAAAATCGTGTCGGCGACCCATTGCCCGTCGCCGGTCAGGTCGACCGGAAAACCGGACAAGCTTTCGGGGCCCAGGGGTCCGACGCGCAGGGCGAAGACGCGGCCGCCGCCCGTGCCGAAGATGACGGCCGGCGTGCCCTGGCCGTCCAGGTCGTAGAGCAGCGGCGCGGATTCGCCGGAATCGCCTACGAAATAGGGAAACCCTGGCAGCAGGCCGTCGTCGGTGCGCACGCTGATGGTCTTGCGGTCTTCGCCCATAACTGCCTGGCCGATCGGGGTTTGATAGGACGCCTGGACGCGAACGGTGGCGGTGAACGAGTACTGGTTCGTGGGGAGCGCGGCGGCCGCCGCCGTCGAAAAATAATTCGCCAGATCGATCGACGCGAGCGGGCCGTTGAGCGGCTTCGTGGCGTCGCCTTCGTCGACCGTGCGGAACTCGTTCTCCAGCGGCTCGCGGCCGTCGGCGACCTGGACCTGCCAATGGTACGGGACCGTCCGCGAACTGATCGACCCTTGCACCTCGATGACCGGCGTGGCGATCGGGTCGAACGTTTGCCACCAACTGGGCGAAAGGAGCTGCACCGACGGCGGAATCGCTTCGGTCAGGCCCAGTTGCGGATCGCCCAGGGTGCGGATCGCCGCTTCCGCATCCGGCCGGCCGTAGCCGAAATGTTCGTCGAACCCGGGTTGGCAAACGCCGAACCCGCTGCCGATGGAGGCGCAATGATCGCGAATATCATAGGCCGTCATCGTCATGATCTGTTTGGCCTCGTCCGCGGTGAGGTCGATGCCGAGTTCCGAGGCGCGGGAATAAAGCAGCCCGATCATGCCGGACGTGCTGCCGGCGCCGTCGGAACTGCACCCGGATTGCGCGGGCACGGCGACGAGCGAATGGGTCCCGTAGTTGGTGCAATAGCTCTCGGTGAAGGCGAAGGTGTCCAGGTTGTACACGCCGCCGACGGTCACGGGCGGCAGCGCGAAAATGCACTTCACCGCAAACCCGCGCTCGGCGGCCGCGGGCGCCCAATGATGATAGGTCATCTCGTCGCCGGTCACGGCGACCATGAGGGCGCCGGCGTCGTGCGCATCGAGAATCGCCTGCTGCCCGAGTTGCGAGAAGGTGAAGTTGACGCCGGCGAAATTGATCACGCGGGCGCCCATCGAGGCGGCGTAGCGCACGGCGGCGGCCAGGCGGTTGTAATCGTAAATCAGGCTGGCGCTGGCCCGAACCGGCAATATGCGGCAATGGGGACAAACGCCGGGAGCGCCGCCGATGCCGTCGTCGCCCGCCGCGGCGATCAATTGGAGTTCGCCGTTGCCGTGATCGCCGAGCGGCAGGTTCGGGTCGCCGATCGCATTGTTGACGCCGCGGAGGAAGTCCCAACCGGAAATGTCGTTCGCCAGGCCGTTGCCGTCATGGTCGACCCCGTCGGAGAAGGCGTCGATCAAATCTTGCACCGAGTAGGGCGGATGTCCGCTGAGCCGGTTGTCGTACCAATAGTCGTCCACGTCGAAGACGCCGTCGCCGTTGCAGTCATATTGCTTGCACGGCACGCCGTTCACGTTGGGCAGCGGCAACTCGCCCTTGTTGAGCCAAAACGCCTTGCGCAAGTTCGGCTGCGCGTAGGAAACGAAACCCTCGTCGATGACGGCGACCAGGATCTCGTCCGCGCCCGTGGTGTACTTCCAGGCGCCCGTGGCGTTGAACCCGGGGATGTCCCACGGCTGCGCGGCGGATTCCGGGTCGAGCGGGTTGTAGCCCATCATCGCCGCGCTGCCCGTGAGCATATTGAAAGGGTGATTCGGGTCGTACACCGGCATTGCAAAGTTATCCGGAATGTTGGCGACGAACAGACCGCCGTAGGGCAAGGCGCCGGCGAAAGGCGCGCCCGCAGCGTCGTGCAGGGACGGCGAGACGTGCAACACATAGCGCTGGCCCCAAACCCAGCGGCCGGTCGGCGTGAAAACCACCGTATCGTTGGGCAGCAGCGTCGTCTGCACCGATAAGGCGCCACGAACGATGCTGGACGGCCCGACGCCCGCGACGCCCGTCACGGTAACCGTATTGTTCGTCACGGTCGCCGGGTCGACGGATTGATCGAATTGAATGACCACCGGGGCCGTCGTCACTACCAGCCGGCTGGCAAACGTCGGGAAAACGGAAATGGTCTGAAAAGCCGTCGCCGCCGCGGGTACTATCAGCAATCCCGTGACAACCAGGGCGACCGTCAGTCGAAGGCGCATGATCGGCCCTTTCTGCGAGTCGGGAACACTCTGCGAACTGTCGAAAACGATCGAGATCCTGCCGCCATCGCTTTTGTACGCCTGCCGCCCTGGAAATTCAATATCCAGCCGCATCGACGAGGCGGAAAACGCGCCCGCACGATCACCGCCGATAAAAAAAGGGCGCGGCGAACCGCGCCCTTTGCGTAGCGTTGTTTCGGTCAGCAGCCGCAGCCGGCCGAGCTTTTGGCGGCGCCGGGATGAGTCGGCGAGGGTGAGGTGTCGTCGTCGACCGGCGAGGTGTCGTCGTCGGTGGGCGAGGCGTCGTCATCCGGCGACATGTCGTCGTCGGGCGACGAGTCGTCATCCGGGCTGACGTCGTCGTCCGGGCTGACGTCGTCGTCGGGGCTGCTGTCGTTGTCGTCATCGTCGTCGATCGCCGTGTCGTCGTCGACGGTGTCGTCGTCGTTGTCGTCGTCGTCATCGGTCGTGTCGTTGTCGTCATTGTCATCGTCGTCGTCGGTCGTGTCGTTATCGTCGTTGTCGTCGTTGTCGTCGTCGGCCGTGTCGTTGTCGTCGTTGTCGTCGTTGTCGTCATTGTCGTCGTCGTCCGGGGTCGGCACGCACGCGCCGGAGGTGCACTCATACCCGGCAGGGCAGGCCTGGCAAGCCGCGCCGCCCGTGCCGCACGCGGACGGGTCCGTGCCGGCGTCGCAGGTCGTTCCCGAGCAGCAGCCGGAGCAATCCGTGCTGTCGCAATAGGCCGTGCAACTGCCGCCGGTGCACTCCGTGCCCGCGCCGCAGGACTGGCACTGGGCGCCGGCGGCGCCGCAGGACTCGTCGGTCGTGCCGGGGAGGCACTGCGCCGCCGAGCAGCAGCCGGTGGTGCAGGTCGTCGGGTCGCAGGTGCAGACGCCGCCGCCGGTCGTGCTGTCGCAGGCCGTGCCGGGGCCGCAACTCGCGCATTGGGCGCCGGCCGCGCCGCATTGATTGGCGTTCTGGCCGCCGAACGTGATGCAGACCGTGCCGCTGCAGCAGCCCGACGCGCAGAAGGCGGGCGTGCACGGCGTCTCGCACGTGTTGTTGATGCACTGCTGGGAGTTCGAGCAGACCGCGCAAGCCTGGCCGCCCGTGCCGCAGTCGGTCGCGGCGGTTCCGGGCTGGCATGTGCCGGAGGCGTCGCAGCAGCCGTACGGACACGAGGAGGAATTGCAGGTGCCGGTCTCGCATTGGCCTTGGAAGCAGTTCTTTCCTTCGCCGGCGCAGTTTATGCAAGCGCCGCCGCCGCTGCCGCAGTAACTGGCGTCGGTTCCGGTTTGGCACGTCCGATCCTCGTCGCAGCAGCCGGTCGTGCACGTGCCGGGGGCGCAGGCCCGACCCGGCATGCACGTTTGGCCGAAGCCGCCGAGGCCGCCGCAGTAATCGCCGCTCGTCGCGCAATCGGCGCAGGCTTCCGCGAAGTATCCGCAAGCCGTGTCGAGGTTGCCGGGCTGACACGTGCCGGTGGAGTCGCAACAGCCGTAGTAGCAATTTTCGATGGTGCACGCCTTGACGCCCGCGGCGAGCAAATGGTCCGCCGGCAAGACCGGCTGGATGGGGCTCCACGCGATCTCGGGCGCGGTCGGGACGATCTCCGCGGCGAGAACCGCCGACCCAAGAAAGGCCGCCAGGCAAACACAAACGAGCGCTAGCAGATACTTTTTCATTTACGCCTCCTCCACAAGGGGTGTTGTTGGCCTGCGACCCAAACGACGCACCACTCCCGGCGGCTCGCCGCATTTGCCGCGGGCAACCGGACCGCTCGACTACAAGGACTGCACCACCCACCGGCTTTGGCGCCCGCTCTTGGCGCCTGTCCCAAAGCCGATCCGGGCCGATGGTAAGCGGCGAGCCGGCGCAGTTTTCAGTCATCGCGCTTGGCAAACTCGGGGGACGAGAGCTGAATTACAGTTCCGACATCGACCTGATGTTCGTCTACGACGGCGCCGGCGAGACCGAAGGCCCCCATCGCATCACCAACAAG
>CAZHPN010000233.1:0-8101 GCA_964534375.1 uncultured bacterium
TGCTGCTGGATTCGCCGTACTCCTCGCTGGTGCAGGGCGGGCTGTGGCGCCGCGATCCGCAGGCGGACGTCGCCAACTTCTTCGAACGGTTCGTCTTCGGCCGCCTGCCCCCTGAGTTCGAGACCGTCGAGGGCCTGGCCAAATACCTCGCAGCGGCCGACGTGATCCTGGTCAAAACGGGCTACAACCGCGACCCGCGCAGCTATTCGTATTTGCAGAACGTCGATCCGTTGCTGGCCCAGCGCGTGTTCGCCGCGTTTTTCGCCGTGAAGGACCGCTTCGAATTGGTGGGGCATTTCCCGTATCCGGAAGATCCGGGTCCCGTGTTAATATATCAGAAAAGGCTGGGAGACTGAGAGGCTGAGAGGTCGGGATCGTGGAGGCCGCAAGGCCGCGGTCATGCCGGAGGGCCAACGGCCCGCCCCATTCGCGGCGTAATCATTGGGTCGGCCCTTGCCTGGGGCGCTGCCCCAGGCTGTGATATTTCGCGCCGTTGGCGCTCTCGGCCGCTCTCCCCCCCTACCGCCACGCCTCCGGGTCGAGCGACCCTCGCGCCACATACCGCACCGGCCCCTGCAACGTGAGATCGCGCACGGCCTCGCCGTCCAGAACGTAATTGACCGTCAGCGTTTCGCCGCCGCGGGTGCGCATCCGCGCCGGCGCCGCCAGTTTGCCGGCCAGCCCCAGCGCCACGGCCGCCGCGGCGCAGCCGGTGCCGCAGGCCAGCGTTTCGTTTTCAACGCCGCGTTCGTACGTGCGGATCGCCGCGTCGCGTTCGCCGAGCAGTTGCACGAAATTGATGTTGGCGCCGCGCGGCAAGAAGGCGTGATGCCAGCGCAGGCGGCGGCCGAGTTCCACCACGTCGACGCGTTCCAGATCGTCGGTCAGCACGACCGCGTGCGGCACGCCCGTGTCGATATGGGCCGCCGCGAGCAGGCCGCCGTCGAGTTCGACGTGCGGGCGGTAATCGCGCGGCGCCGTCAGCCCGACGCGGACTTCGCCGCCGCCCAGGGCCCAGCCGCGCACCACGCCGGCGCGCGTGCGGAAGGCCATCTCGGCCCGGGCGACGATGCCGGCGTCGAAGGCGAAGCGCACGGCGCAGCGGCCGCCGTTGCCGCACATTTCGGGCTCGGAGCCGTCGCTGTTGTAGAACCGCCAGGCGAAATCGACCTCGCCCGGCGCGTCGTTTTCGAGAAAAATCACGCCGTCCGCGCCCAGCGACAACGAGCGGCGGCAGACGGCCGCGACCCACCCCGTTTCGCGCGCGAAATCGGCGGCGCCGGAGCGATTGTCGATGAGGATGAAATCGTTGCCGCTGCCGCTCATCTTGACGAAGTCGACCGGTCGATCGTTCATGGGCTGGCCTCCGGGTTAGGCGACGATTCGGCCGGCGCCGGCGCGGGCCGCGGCGCCGCCCGCCGCGGAACCTCCGGCGTCAGATCCTGCTGCCGCAGCCGTCCGGGGATGCCCGGGGGCAGCGGCGAGCCTTCGTCATACGGCGGCACGACCGGCGACGGCGCGGGCCGCAGCCAACCGGGCGGCAACTGCTCGTCGTCCGGCACGACTTTGTCGCGCGGCAGAAGTTTGCCTTTGAGACCGCAGCCGATCGCGGCGATTAGGCCGCCGATCAGCAGCGTCAGAACCACGAGCAGTGCGCGCTTCTTCACGAGCCGGCTCCGCCTCCATCGCCACGGGTGAATTTTTTCGAATCATACCGGCTGGCCGGCGGGATGCAAGGCAGGCCTGAGCGCTAGGGCGGCGGCCAATATCGCGCTGGCGTCGCCGAAGAGAATGGGAATTATGGGAAGCCTGGGAATTCTGCGAATCCCGGAGCTTGTCGCGAGCCAGCGCTCCCGGAACTCCCATAATTCCCATGATTCCCATAACTCCCAGATGATCAGTGAGGTCGTTCCTCGCCCGGCTCGGCCGCGACGACCCGCAGCAACTCGCCCACCGTTTTCCCGAGGCCCGGCACAACCCATTCGCCGGCGATTTCGGCGAGCGGCGCCAGCACAAAGGCGCGGCGGTGCATTTCCGGGTGCGGAATCGTGCAGGCCGGATCGTCGAGCACGAGATCGTCATAGAGCAGCAGATCGAGGTCGAGCGTGCGATCTTCCCACCGCGCGATGCGCACGCGGTCGAAGCGCGTTTCGATGCGCAAAAGTTCGTCAAGCAGTTCCCGCGGCGGCAAGTCGGTGTCCACGACGGCGCAGGCGTTGATGAAAGGTCGCTGGGCGACGCCCCCGACCGGCGCGGTTTCGTGCAGGCGGCTGGCCGCCAGCAGGCGCGTGCGCGGCAATTCGCCGAGCGCGGCCAGCGCGGCGCGGACGGTCGCCTCGCGGTCGCCCAGACTGCCGCCCACGCCAATCGCCGCCTTCGCCATGCCGGCACGCTACCACATCTGGCCAGAGCGTCCACCCTGCGCTACATTGCCGCAACGCGATCCAAGTGAGGCGACATGGAAAAGCTGGGGCTCTTCGGCGGCTCGTTCAATCCCATTCACACCGGCCATCTGCGCGCGGCCGAGGAGGTGCGCGAGGCGCTCGGCCTCGACCGCGTGATCTTCGTGCCGGCCGCCGACCCGCCGCACAAGGCGCCCGCGGAACTGGCGCCGGTCGCGCATCGGCTGGCCATGGCGCGGCTGGCGACCGCCCAGCACAAGGCGTTCGAAGTCAGCGACTTCGAGGCCGCGCGGCCGGAAAAAAGCTACTCGATTTTTACGATTCAGCATTTCCGCGAAACCGCCGCCGCCGGCAGCGCCTTGTTTTTCCTCGTCGGCGCCGACGCCTTCGCCGAAATCGCCACTTGGCGCCGCTGGCGCGAGGCGCTGGCCGCGGCGATCTTCGTGGTGATGACCCGCCCCGGCAGCCGCGTCGCCAAACCCGCCGACGCCTTGCCGGCCGATTTCGCCGCGCGCTACAAGAAGCAAGCGACCGGCGTCTACGCGACGCCCGCCGGCGCGCGCTTGCTCTTTCAGCCGGTCACGGGCCTGGACATCGCCAGTTCGGATATCCGCCGCCGCCTGGCGGAAGGCCGCAGCATCCGCTACCTGGTTCCGAACACGGTGGCGCATTACATCGCCGCGCATCGGCTGTATGTAAGTGATCAGTGAACAGCGAACAGCGAACAGCGAACAATGACCAGTTGCTCGCGGTGTTTTCGCGCGCAAGAAACGAGGAGCCGTCGGTCCTGTTGACAGCGGCGCCGCGCCGGTGGCAATGGTAGCGCGTTTCAGATTTTCAAGACGGGGTGAAGGTCGATGAGGAAAGTTTCGCCGGTCGCACGGGCGACGCTCGTGTTGCTCGTTTTCGTTGTTGCTGGGCTTACGGCGTGCAAGCGGGCGCCGCAGGATGCCGCGCCCGGCGCGAGCCCGACGGCGGCGACTTCGGCGTCGGCGCCGACGCCGGCGTCGACCGATGTCTTGCGGCCCGAGGTTTCGACGGCGCCGACGCCCGACGCACGCAAAGAAGAAGGCGGCGCCGTGGACAAGCGCCTCCCGGCGTCCAACGCGTTGCCGAAGACGGTCCGCAAGGCCCCGGCAATCACCGAGAAGAATCTCGAGGAATAGGCGGCGCGATCGGTTACTGCGTCGCCAGGTAGTGCACGCAATTGATGAACAATTGTTGTCCGAGCGTCGAGAGCGAACCGGGCATGTCGTCGAACGGCCAGTACAGATACTTCCCGCGTTCCACGGTAATGCCCGCGAACCCGGTCTCCACCGGCCGGTCGGCCAACGGCAGCACGTTGGGCCACGGCGGGGTCGTATCGTGATAGTAAAAATCGGCCGGCGACGCCATTACGGTAATGAGTTCGTCATCCGTGACGCCTAAATCGAACGGCGTGGTGAACACGGGATGCCCAGGGTCAACGACCCGGACTTGCTGCACGGCGTACGACCAATACCCGTTGGCCCAACCGAGGTTCAGGCCGAGATAGTCGAACAGATCGCCGCCGCCCTCGAACACGCCGATCACGGGCACGCCCGAATTCTTCACCATCGCGACCGAATTTTGATTGAGCCAATACGCGGTGGTGTCGGAGATGAGCACTTTCACGCCGGTCAGGCTCACCGACGGGAAATTCGCTTCCGTGACCATCTTGACGGTGTACCCGTTGTCTTCCAGCAGAGTTGCGTAACCTTTCGGCTCCGCCGCCGTGCTCCCGTAAACGACCACCACCGATGCCGCGGCCGCCGCGTCGTCGTCGTCGTCGCTCTTGCCGCCGCCGCCGCCCCCGCCGCCGCCGAATGTGGAATCGTTCGTCGCCTGCTGCTCGGCTTGGCCGCAGGCCAGCGCCACCAGCCACGCCGCAAGAATCACTGCCCACGTCCAGCGCGCTTGCCGCAACATGATCCACCTCCATTTTCTTCTCTAAAGGTAACATCACGCGGCCACGAAATCCAGTTCCGTCCAAGGCGGCAAGGCTGGGAGGCTGGGAGGGCGCGGCGCAGCGGGAAAGAAAAAGGAAAAAGGGAAAAAAGGCGAGGCGAACGTTTGGAGCCGGCGCGCTCGCAGCGCAGATTCGCCATAAAGGCGAAGCCGCTTCCAGGCGTTCTGTCGCGGTCTCAGCCTTCCAGCCTCCCGGTCTCCCGGCCCCCCGGTCTCCCGGCCTCCCAGTTTCCCGGCCTCCCGCCCTTTCGGCCCGGTCTTGCCTTCCGTTTGATTTTTCAGTACTTTCAAACAGATATAAATTTTTTTGGTGTGGCGGCCGCACCGGTTGCCGCGAGACCTCGTCGCCGCCATTGTCCGGAGGAGCGCTCGTGAAAAAAGCACCCGCCAAACAAGTACGCGCCATTCGGGAAAACCGTGTCGCCGGGGCCGACGGCGTGCCGATTTGGTATCGCGCCATCGGCGACGGTCCGGCGATCGTGTGTTGCAACGGCGTGGGCGTCTCGACCATCTTCTGGCGTTACATCGAGGAATATTTCGGCGCCACGCACCGGGTCGTCGTCTGGGATTACCGCGGCCACGGCAACAGCGGCGCGCCGCCGAATTTCGACAACTGGACGATGGGCATCAACATCCACGATCTGCGCGCGGTGATGGACGACGCCGAGGTCGATCGCGCGGTGTTGTGCGGGCACTCGATGGGCACGCAGGTGGTGCTCGAGGCGTGGCGGCATTTTCCGGAGCGCATCGCCGGGCTCGTGCCGATCCTCGGCGCCGCGGGCTTCCCGGTCAAGACCTTTTTCGACACCGAATACTCGGAGTACGCCTATCGGCTCGCGTACTTCTTCAGCATGAACCTGACCGGCTTCACCAACGCCCTGACGCACTTCTTTGCGCGCCGCTGGTTCGCCTTTCCGCTCGCCAAGCTGATCGTCGTCGACCCGCAACTGACGACCTGGCAGGATTTCAAGCCGTATTTCGAGCACATGTCCAAACTCGACGTGCGCGTCTTTTTCGCGATGGCGAAGGCCATGGCCGAACATACGGCGGCGGACCTGCTGCCGACGATTACTGCGCCGACGCTGCTGGTCGGCGGCGACCGCGACATCTTCACGCCGTTTCACCTGACCGAAGCGATGCACCGCGCGATCCCGGGTTCGGAACTGCTGCACATCAAGAACGGCAGCCACGCCGCGCTGATCGAGCAACCCGATCTGATCAATTTGCGGCTGGAAAAATTCTTCCGCGAACGGTTGCCCGAATGGTACGAGCCGTTGACAGCAAAAACCAATCGCTCGTAGGATGGGCTACTGGGGGGGACGTTCCGATGAGTGAATTTTCCGAAAAGACCGAGGACAAGGCGGTTCGTGCGCCCGAGGGCGGCGCGAAAGAGGGCTACGTCAAAGGGTCGCTGACGCAGGTGCCCTTTCCGAAGGTCCTGAATTTCATCAACCAGGCCGGAAAGAGCGGCATCCTTGCGCTGAGCCAGGGCAAGCGCAAGGTGCACATTCATTTCGACCGCGGGGAGATCGTCTACGTCACCAGTTCGTATTTTCCCGAAATGTCGCTCGGCGAGTATTTGGTCAAAGAAGGGAAAATCACCCAGGAAGTCCGCGAGCAGTCCATCGAGAACACGCGGCAGGACAAGGTCAAACAGGGCACGTACCTGGTCGAAAAAGGCTTCATTTCGCCGCATGAGTTGTACGAAGCGCTGCACAATCAGGTCACCCGCAAGCTGTTCAAACTGTTCAGTTGGACCGACGGCGAGTTCTTCTTCCGCGAGGGCGAGATTATCACCGAAGAGCACCGCATCCTGAACATTTCGTTTCCGAATCTGTTGTATCGCGGAATCCGGTCGCATTTGCCGCTCGACAAGCCGCCGATCGAGTTCCGCGGCCGCAAGGAAGACCTGCTCGTCAAACGCTTCGCCGGCCGCTACCGCATCGAAGACCTGAAACTCGGGCCGGCCGAGACGCGCCTCTACAACTTCGTCAACGGCGAACGCACGTTGCGGCAGATCGTGGCGCTGGCCAGCATCAGCAAAGCCGCCGCTTACAAGGTCATCTACGCGTTGTTCCTGTTGGAGCTGGTCGGCTTCCCGGAAGCGTTCCGCAGCGACCGCATCACGCAGCAGGGCAAAGAAAAACGCGAACCGGCCGCGCCGCGCGCCGAGGGCTACGAAATCCAGATCTCGAACGACATCCTCGCCGACGCCATGGCCGCCGTCGACCGCGCCCGCGAGTCGACGAAGCAAGAAGAAGACGAGGCGCCGCGCCGGCCCGCTGCGGCCGCGCCGACCGCCGGCGGCTACGCGTATTCGTTTGCCGCCCCGGCGGCGCCGCCGCCCGCCGAATCGCCCAAGCGTTCCGCGCCGGAACGCGAAGAAGCCCCGCCCGCGGAAACGCCGGCCGTCGATTTCGCGCCGGCCCCGCCGGCCGCGTTGTCCGACGATCTGTTCCAGGATGCGGCTCTCGAGAAGTCGCCGCCGCCCGGCGCGCCCGCCGACGAAGCGCCCGCCGCGTTCGCCGATTCGGCGCTGCCGGAAGAAGTGGCCGACAAGCTGATGATGGACGTCGACGACTACACCAACGCCGACGATCTCATCAAACAAGCCGGCTACCTGCTCGACGACGGCAACTGGTCGGCCGCGCGCCGTTTCCTGACCAAAGCCGTGGAACTCGACGAAAACAACGCCGACGCCTACGCCTTGCTCGGCTGGGCCGTGTTCAACGATTCCGCCAACGCGGTCGGCCGCGCCGAAGGCGAACGCACCGTCAAAAAAGGCATGAAGCTCGCGCCCGGACGCTTCCTGCACTTCCTCTATCTGGGCAAGATCTACGCCGCCCAGGAGCAGTTCGAGTTTGCCGAGTTGCACTTCATCAAGGCGTTGGAATTGAACGTCGAGTGCAGCGAAGCGCGCGAAGAGATCAAGCGCATCCGCAATCGATAAGCGAGCAGCCGACCCCGGACCCCGGTCCCCGGAAACCGCCACCGCGGAAATCTGGGAGCGCCGGCGCCCTCGCCGGCGATTTGCGGCGTGCTTCAATGGGGCCGCGGTTCATTGACCGCGGAAATCTGGGACCGCCGGCGCCCTCGCCGGCGATTTGCGGCGTGCTTCAATGGGGCGGCGGTTCATTGACCGCGGAAATCTGGGACCGCGGGTGTCCCCACCCGCTCCGGGAGCGCCGGCGCCCTCGCCGGCGATTTGCGGCGTGCTTCAATGGTGCCACGGTTCATTGACAGCGGAAATCTCAAGCTGCAATGCTCCCGGACTGGGCGGCGTGAATGCTTCAATGGGGCCGCGGTTCATTGACCGCGGAAATCGCTGCCGGCTCCGAAATCTGGTGCGTTCGCGGATTGCTTCAATGGGGCCGCAGTTCATTGACCGCGGAAATTCCCGGACCCCGGACCCCGGACCCCGGACCCCGACGAGCTTCAATGGGGCCGCGGTTCATTGACCGCGGAAATGTCGAAAAGGCCGCGCTGGCGGACGGCGGCATGCAGGCTTCAATGGGGCCGCGGTTCATTGACCGCGGAAATCCGTTGGCAGGTGCCGGGCGCGGTCGCGTTGGACCTGCTTCAATGGGGCCGCGGTTCATTGACCGCGGAAATCTGGGAGCGCCGGCGCCCTCGCCGGCGATTTGCGGCGTGCTTCAATGGGGCCGCGGTTCATTGACCGCGGAAATCTGGGACCGCGGGTGTCCCCACCCGCC
>CAZHPN010000234.1:0-8012 GCA_964534375.1 uncultured bacterium
TCGTCGTCGTCATTATCGTCGTCGTCATTATCGTCGTCGTCATTATCGTCGTTGTCGTTGTCGTCATCGTCGGCGGGTCCGCCCATGACGATGGCCGCGTTGAAACTGCCCGAGTTGTCCGCGTAATTGTAGTCGTTGACAATCAAATACAGCGCGCCGGCGCAGGCGGCGGCGCCGTCAAAATGCGCGCCGACCTCGAAGATGCAAGCGCTTTTCGCCGCGCCGATCTTGGCCGTCAGCGCCCCCAAACGACCCGCCGGGTTTGGACAGCCCGCGCCGCAGATCTTCGGCAAACCGCCGGGCGGCACGTTCGCGCCATCGGACCCCAGGTTGACCAGGCCGGTCGCATTGACGGTCAGCCGATCGCCGACAGCGCCCTGCAAGCCGGTCGGCGTCCAGTTCTTGTCGTTCGCCGGCACGTTGACGTTCGCGGAAACGTCGTTGTCGTCGTCGTCGTCGTCCGCGCCGGGGCTGGCGTCGTCGTTGTCGTTGTCGTCGTCATCGCCCGCCGGCGTCGAATCGTCGTCCGCGGCCGCGTCGTCGTCGCCCGAATGCGTCGGCGCGCAGGCGAGAAGAGAAGAAACGACCGCCAACATCGCGAGGAAACCGATCAACGCCAAGTTTTTCATCGTTCGCCTCCGCGCGTTTTCACTTGCTCCTGACCCCTAACCCCGGCGCTTGGCCCCTGACCGCTGGCCGCTGGCTGCTTGCCGGCCATGGATCGCGACAACCCGAAGTAACGCAGAATCATCCCGCCGTGAATCCCCACCGCGAACACGTCGGAAGGCGACGTTCCCCAGACGCCGTCGAACGCTGCACTCGCGTTGCTCGTCATCGTCGTCCACGACGACCCGTCGTAATGCAAAACCAAGCTGTCGCCGGCCGAGTTGCCGCCCACCGCGAACACGTCGGAAGGCGATGTTCCCCAGACGCCGAAAAGCCCCGTGGCCGCCGCCGGGCTCGTCATTGCCGTCCACGACGATCCATCGTAATGCAAGACCAAACTCGCGCCGGCCGAGGCGTCGCCCACTGCGAACACGTCGGAAGGCGACGTTCCCCAGACGCCGAAAAGTCCCGTGGCCGCCGCCGGGCTCGTCATCGTCGTCCACGACGACCCGTCGTAATGCAAAACCAAGCCCCCGCCGGCCGAGGCGTCGCCCACCGCGAACACGTCGGAGGGCGATGTTCCCCAGACGCCGAAAAGCTGCGTGGCCGCCGCCGGGCTCGTCATCGTCGTCCACGACGATCCATCGTAATGCAAAACCAAACTCGCGCCGGCCGAGGCGACGCCCACCGCGAACACGTCGGAAGGCGACGTTCCCCAAACGCTCGCCAGTTGGCAGACGCTCGTCTGTTGGCAGACCGGCACGCCGGCCATCTCGGTCCAAGAGGCGCCATCGTAGTGAAAGATTACGCCGTTCTGGCCGTCGACGCCCACCGCGAACACGTCCGAAGGCGACGTTCCCCAGACGCCGGAAAGCTCGTAGTCATCGCTGAACATCATCGTCGTCCATGACGTTCCGTCGTAATGCAAAATTACACCTGTGGCGTCCGGGCCGCCCACGGCGAACACGTCCGAAGGCGACGTTCCCCAAACGCCGGCGAGGCCCGCGTCCTCGCCGTTCGTCACCGTCGTCCAGGACGTTCCGTCGCTATGCAAAATTACGCTCGTGTCGGCAATGGCGCCGCCCACGGCGAACACGTCGGAAAGCGACGTTCCCCAAACGCCGGCGAGCCCCACTTGACTACGATCGTCGCTCTGCATCTGCGCCCAGGACGTTCCGTCGTAATGCAAAATTACATTGAGACTGAAAAACTGTTCCGTGCCCACGGCGAACACGTCCGAAGGCGACGTTCCCCAAACGCCGGAAAGCACCTGGTCGGTCGCGCTCTCCATCGTCGTCCATGACGCCCCATCGTAATGCAGAACCACACTCGCGTCGACGTACCCGTACCCGCCCTGGGCGCCGCCCACGACGAACACGTCCGAAGGCGACGTTCCCCAAACGCTCGCCAGTTGGAAGACCGGCACGCCGGCCAGCTCTGTCCAAGAGGCGCCATCGTAGTGCAAGATTACGCCGTTGCTCTGGCTGTCGACGCCGACCGCGAACACGTCTGAGGCCGAGGTCCCCCAAACGCCGGACAGCGACTCATTCTCACCGCCCGTCATCGCTGTCCACGAGGCGCCGTCGTAGTGCAGAATCACGGCGCCGCCCACGGCGAACACGTCGGAGGGCGACGATCCCCAGACGCCGGCGAGCCCCGCAAACGCGGCGCTTGTCATCGCTGTCCAGGAATTTCCATCATAATGAAATATCTCGTCCCCTACCGCGAACACGTCGGAAGGCGACGTTCCCCAGACGTCGCGGAAGTCGCCCGTCATTATTCCCATGGTTCCCGACCAGGAGTTTCCGTCGAAGTGCAAAATCGTGCCGGCTTCCCCCACCGCGAACACGTCCGAGGATGACGTTCCCCAACCCGCCAATAAGGGGTTGCCTACCGGCAACGGGTTCTGCCAACACCAGCCGTCGGGGCTGCAGACCGGGCCGCTCGCGTCGTCATCGTCGTTGTCGTCATCGTCGTCGTCGGGCGCCGTGTCGTTGTCGTCGTTGTCGTCGTTGTCGTCGTCGTTGTCATTGTTGTCGTTGTCGTTGTCGTCATCATCGTCGTCGCCCGACGGCGAAGAATCGTCGTTGTCATCATCGTCATCATCCGCGGCCGGGCTGGCGTCGTTGTCGTCGTCATCGACGCCGGGGCTGGCGTCGTTGTCGTCGTTGTCATCGTCGTCGGTCGCCGGCGAGGAGTCGTCGTCGCCGGAATGCGGCGGCGTGCAGGCGAGAAGAAAAGAGACGACCGCCAACATCGCGAGGAAACCGATCGACGCCAGGTTTTTCATCGTTCGCCTCCGCGCCTGCTCACTGTTCACTGCTCATTTTGTCGGTCCGGCGTAGTGCAAAATCGTCCCGCCGCCGCCCACCGTGAAGACATCCGTTGCCGACGACGCCCACCCGCCGGTCAGCCAATTTGAGGTTCCGCTGGTCATCTCCGTCCAGGAAACGCCGTCGTAGTGCAGAATCGCGCTGCCCGCGGCGAACACGTCGGACGGCGACGTTCCCCAGATGCCGGAAAGCGTGGAGTCGAAGCCGGGCGGGAGCGACATCGTCGTCCAGGCCGCGCCGTCGTAATGCATGATCAAGGGGCAGCACCCAAAGCACAGGTTCGCGCCCACGACGTACACGTCGGAGGCCGAACTGCCCCACACGCCGCCGAAGGAAAGGTTCGGAGAATCGTTTATTTGCGTCCAGGAAGCGCCATCGTAATGGTAGATCCCGCCGTCCCCGAGACACTGGTCGGAGCCCGTGGCATACACGTCCGAGGGCGAACTGCCCCAGGCGCTGGTAAACCAGCCTTCGTAGAGCGGTAACGCCATCTGCGACCAGGAACTCCCGTCGTACCGCATGATCCGCCCCCACGAGCCGCCGTCGTTTCCGATGGCGAACACATCCGACGGCGAAAAGCCCCAGACGTCGTACAAGCACACATTCATCAAGTTCGCCGCCGACCAGGCATTCCCGTCGTAGTGCGCAACCACGGAACCAGAATAATAACAACCGCCATAGTTCTGCCCGACGACGAACACGTCGGACGCAGAACTCCCCCAGACGCCGGTGAAGTCGGCGCTCGCGCCGCTGGTCATGGTCATCGGCGACCAGCCGGTCCCGTCCGAGTGCAGGATCGTGCCGGCATTGCCCGCCGCAAACACGTCCGATGGCGAGCTGCCCCACACGCCGGCCAAATCGTTCATCTCGCCCCGCGTCGTCATCGACCACGACGCGCCGCCGGGGCGCAGGCGCATGATGGCCCCCGCGTCGCCCACGGAGAAAACATCCGACGCCCCCGCGGCCCAAATTCCGTGCAAGTCGCGGGGCGAAGTCGCCGTCTCCGACCAGGCGGAGCCGTCGTAATGGAGAATCGTGGCCGTGGGCGGGGCGCCAACATAGGCGGCGCTCAAGGCGTCGGCGAACACGTCCGAGGGCGAGCTGCCGCCGAAAGCCGAGACCAGCCAGATTGCCGACGACGGGATGTTCATTGCCGACCAAGAATTGCCGTCGTAATGGAGAATCTCGCAGTTGTCTTGATCTAGATAATTACCGCACCCCCCCGTGAACACGTCAGAGGGCGAGGTTCCCCATACGGCGAGAAGCCACAGCCCCGGCTGGGAAATCGCCGACCAAGAGGCCCCATCGTAATGCAGGATCGCTGAACTCGTGCAGATATCCCATGACTCTTCGTCAACTTCGGCGCAACCAACGGCGAATACGTCGGAATGCGAGGAGCCCCACACGGCGTTCAAACAGGAAGGGGCCGCTGTGCCGGCGTCCATCGCCGACCACGAGACGCCGTCGTAATGCGCGATGACGCCGAGGCCGAGGGGGTACTGCGAACCTTCCAGGCCCACGGCAAAAATGTCGGTATCCGCGCTTCCCCAAACGCCATTAAGCGCCCACCCGGGCGCGTCCATAGTTGTCATTGCCGACCAGGAAACGCCATCGTAGTGCAGGGCCGCCCAGTCATTGCCCACCACGACTACGTCGGACGGCGAAGCGCCGAAGACGCCGACCAGATTGGCCGTTGAGCCGCTCGTCATCCCCGACCAAACGGCGCCGTCGAAGTGCAGAATCGTTCCGTCGCTGCCCACGGCGAACACATCGGACGGCGAAGAGCCCCAAACGCCGTCCAGCCAGTTTCCCTGCGGCAAGGGATTTTGCCAGCACCAGCCGTCGACGCTGCAACCCGGACTGATGTCGTCGTCGTCGTCATCGTCGGGCGCCGTGTCGTCGTCGGTCGTGTCGTTGTCGTTGTCGTCGTCGGTCGTGTCGTCATCGTTGTCATCGTCGTTGTCGTCGTCGTCGGTCGCGCCACGGACGCACCGCACGGCGCCCCAGGCGCCGTTAGCGTCAGCGGTATGGACGTTCGCGCACTCGAAACCGTTTTGTTGCCCGCCACAGCCGAAATCGAGATCCCATCCCTCAGTCGGGTCATCCGGCGGGTTCTGGGACGACCAGTAGAAATGATAGATCGCGCATGACCCTGCAAGCGGCGCCGGCCAAAAACAGCCGCCGGGACCTGGGCCTTCAGCGTTGCATCCCGCGCACGCGCTGTTCATGCAAGAAAGGTCCAGGCATTGGTCTGTCACTCCGCAAGAGCCTCCTGACTGGGTATTTGGGCAACCGCGGACGAGACTTCGCAATTGGTCGATGTCCGGCGTCCGCCAGTCATTATGGCCGCCAAGGGATAAACTCGCGCAATATGCTATGGCGGTAGCTTGGCCCTGACTCAATACGGTTGTCGGCGGCGTCACTTGCCACATCAGCCCCGTGCAGGGGTCGGTCGCGGTTCCGTCGCCGTTGTCGTTCAAATCGCAGGTGTCGTCGTTGTCGTTGTCGTCGTTGTCGTTGTTGTCGTTGTCGTCATTGTCGTTGTCATTGTTGTCGTTGTCGTTGTCGTTATCATCGTCGTCGCCCGACGGCGAAGAATCGTCGTTGTCATCATCGTCGTCGTCCGCGGCCGGACTGGAATCGTCGTTGTCGTTGTCGCTCGGCGACGAATCGTCATCCGCACCCGGGCTGGCGTCGTTGTCGTCGTCATCGACGCCGGGGCTGGCGTCGTTATCGTCGTCATCGCCCGCCGGCGTCGAATCGTCGTCCGCGGCCGCGTCGTCGTCGCCCGAATGCGTCGGCGCGCAGGCGAGAAGAGAAAAAACGGCCGCCAACGTCGCGAGGAAACCGATCAACGCCAAGTTCTTCATCGCCCGCCTCCGCGCCTGTTCATTGCTCACTGGTCACTGTTCATCGCTCACTGTTCACTTCTCACTGCCGACCGCTCATTTCGCCGGCCCGGCGTAGTGCATGACCGCCCCGCCGGCGGCAAACACGTCGGACGGCGAGAAGCCCCAGACGCCGCCGCCCAGCATTTCGGAGCCGGTCGTCATTTTCGACCAGGCGGCGCCGTCGTAGTGATAAACTGGCGTCACCGACGGCAAATCCCCGTTGCTAACTCCAGCCACGAAAATATCGGAAGGCGAATCTCCCCACATCCCGCCCAACGTGAGGGCGGGATCCTGCAACGCCGTGGACCAAGAAACGCCGTCGTAATGCAGAACCACGCCGGGCCAGCCGGCGTAACCGGCGACCCCCACGCCTCCGGCGGCGAACACATCAGAGGGTGAGAAGCCCCACACAGCGCTGAGTTCGGCCGTTGTTCCGTTCGTGATCGTCGACCAGGACGCTCCGTCGTAGTGTGCGATGACGGCGATGCCGTCTCCCGAGGGCAGGCGATTATAACCCACCGCGAATGCGTCGGAGCGGGAGGTTCCCCAGACGCCGTAAAGCGTGGTGGCCAAGTTTGCGGCCATCGTGGCCCACGACGCGCCGTCGTAGTGCAGAATCGCGCCCTCGACGGTCACCGCGAACAAATCGGACGGCGACGTCCCCCATACGCCTTCGATGCGGTCGCCGAACAACGCCGGTACGTTTGGCATCTCCGACCAAGAAATGCCGTCGTAATGCAAGATCGCGGCGGAGAGGTTCGCGCCTCCCGCGAACACGTCCGACGACGAAAATCCCCAGACGCCGGCGAGTTCATATCCCGTGCCGCCGTTCATCACCGACCACGAGGCGCCGTCGTAGTGCAGGATGACGCCCCAACCCACGCCGAACACATCGGACGAGGAGGCGCCCCACGCGCCCCCCAGCCACAAGTAGCTTCCAGCAGCTACTTGATTCGTTCCGCGCGACATCGCCGACCAGGAAGTCCCGTCATAATGAAAAATCCCGGCGTCATAGCCAAAAACGAAAACGTCCGACGACGACGAACCCCACACGCTGGCCGGTTCCGCCGCTCCGGTCTGCACCTGCGACCACGAGGCGCCGTCGTAGTGCAAAACCGCGGGGTTGCCGCCTGCGCCAAGACCTGGCGCGAAAACGTTGCTGGGCGAGCTCCCCCACACCGCCCAGGCATACGCGGTCGTCATCGTTGACCAGGACGCGCCGTCGTAATGCAGGATCGCCTGGTCTCCCACCGCGAACACATCGGCGGGCGAAGCTCCCCAGACGGCGCGAAGCACGGACGTCGTCCCGCTCGCCATTACCGACCAATCGGCGCCGTCGTAATGTGCGATTCCGCCAACGTTGCAGTTCACGTCCACGTCGATGCCGCCGCAGCCTACGACGAAGACGTCTGTCGCCGATGTTCCCCAAACGCCGAAAAGAGCGTATTCCAGCGGGTTCGGGATTTGCGACCAGGACGCGCCGTCGTAGTGCAGAATCGAGCCGTCATCCCCGCCGGCGAGCATCCCGGCCGCGACGTACACATCCGACGGTGACGATCCCCAAACGCTATTCCCACTGCCCGCCATCGGCGACCAGGAAGCGCCGTCGTAATGAAGGATATCGGACCTGCCGACCGCAAAAACGTCCGACGGTGAACTGCCCCAGACGCCGTAAAGCACATCGTACTGTCCGCTCGTCATCCCGGACCAAACGGCGCCATCGTAGTGAATAATGGCGCCGATGTCGCCGATCGCAAACACATCGGACGGCGAGGCGCCCCAACCGCTGCGAAGAACGTTTCCCCGCGGCAGCGGGTACTGCCAACACCAGCCGTCGGGACTGCAAATCGCGTTGCTATCGTTATCGTCGTCATCCGGCGAGGAATCGTCGTCGTCGTCGTTGTCATCGTCGTTATCGTCGTCGTTGTCATCGTCGTCGTCGTCATCGTCGTTATCGTCGTCGTTGTCATCGTCGTTATCGTCGTCGATGTCATCGTCGTTATCGTCGTCGTCGTCCGCGGCCGGGCTGGAATCGTCGTTGTCGTCGTCGCTCGGCGACGAATCGTCATCCGCGCCCGGGCTGGCGTCGTCGTCGTCGTCGTCATCGAGGCCGGGGCTGGCGTCGTTATCGTCGTCATCGCCCGCCGGCGTCGAATCGTCGTCCGCGGCCGCGTCGTCGTCG
>CAZHPN010000235.1:0-7945 GCA_964534375.1 uncultured bacterium
CCGGCGGCAAGTGGCTGCGCTCGCATCCCGAACAGGCGATGCAGTTGATGGCCGACCCGTTGTTCGAAATCGGCAACCACGCCTGGACCCACGGCAACCTGCGCACGCTGCCGCTCGCGAAACGCCGCGAACAGTTGCTCTGGACGCAGGCCGAATACGAATTGCTCCGCGAAGAACTGCTCGCCCGATCGTGCGCCCAGCGCGCCGGCGCCGCGGAAGTCGACAAAATCCCGCCGCTGCCGCGCGTCTTCCGCTTTCCGTACGGCGCCTGCGACGCGGAGGCGCTCGATCTCGACGCCGCCAACGGCATCGCCGCGGTGCAATGGGACGTCGCGCCGGGCGATCCGGTCCCGACGCTGACCGCCCGCGCGCTCGCCGACAGCGTGTTGAAACAGGCGCGCCCGGGCTCGATCGTCGTCATGCACGCCAACGGCCGCGGCCGGCACACCGCCGAAGCGCTGCCCCTGCTGGTTCCGAAGCTGCGCGAAAAAGGCTTTTCCTTCGTCACAGTCTCGGATTTGCTCGCCGCCGGAACCCCCGTCGCTGTTTCCGAATGCTACCAGGATCGCCCCGGGGATACGCTCAAGTACAAATGACCGTGTGAACTGTGCCCGGCTATGCTTTTTCCGGCGACCGGGTTATAAACAACGACCTTGTTTACCGGAAAAGGATGCCCAACATGGCGGCGGCAAAAGACGGCGACACGGTGCGCGTGCACTATACCGGGACCCTCGACGACGGCATGGTATTCGACACGTCGCGCGAGGGCGAACCGATGGAATTCACGATCGGCATGGGGATGGTCATTCCCGGCTTCGAGAAAATCGTCATCGGCATGAACGTCGGCGAAAACCGCTCGATGAAACTTACGGCGGAAGACTGCTACGGACCGCGGCGGCCGGAGATGGTTTTCGAGGTCGAACGCGGCCAGTTTCCGCCTAACGCGGAACCCACGATTGGCCAGCAGGTCGAGATCGGCTTCGGCGCCGGCCAGACGATGATCGTCGCCATCAGCGAGATCAGCGACGCCGGCGTGACGCTGGATGCGAATCATCCGCTCGCCGGCGAGGACCTGACATTCGCCGTGGAACTTGTCGAAATCCTGTAGTAGCCGTCGCTCCGTTCACACCGTAAACCGAGCCGCGCGAGGGCAGCCCTTTGTCTGGGTTGCGCGAGGCATCGAGTATCAGGATTATTGAGAAAATCGACCGTCTCCATGGCTCCCAAGCTCCGATGGGTTCCACACTTATGTAACCGGTGGCGAGATGCCAGCGCTTGCGGAAAAACCAGAAAAACGTCTACATATAGACGCTTTTAACTTGCACATCGCAATAAGTTGTAGTACATTACACTCATCGCCGCCATTGATGGTAGACGGTCGTTGCCTCGGCGCATCGGGGAACGGGGCAACCGCGGCCCCCTAAAAGCGCGGCCCGCAGGGATGCCGTGGGACAACAGGTTGCACCGCGGGTGGACCACGCCCCGCGCCGCACCGCTCCGGCAGCAGCGGAAACGATCCGACAACCACAGCGCAGGCGGCCGCCTCTTACGACGATGCCGCCTTGCCGCCGGCGCCCGCCGGGCGCGGGAAAGGGGCCTTTCCATGACCAGCCAGGCTCACGAATCGTCCGAACTGCTGCTTGACGCTGCCGCGGTCGCCGCGCGACTGGGCGTCAAAACCAAAACCGTCACCGAATGGCGACGCCGCGGCCGCGGCCCCGCGTTCGTATGGCTCAGTTGGCGCTGCGTGCGCTATCGGCCGTCGGACATCGACGCCTTCATCGCCGCGCACGTGCGGCCCGCCGCCGCCGAGGCGAAGGTGGTCGCCGCGCCGGCGCGCATACCGGGGAGGTGATCCGATTCGCGTGCCCTCCTGCTGCGCGAGGGTTTTCCCTTCGCGTCGCCCGGGAATGAGACCTGTAGGATATAGGGCCTATACGTCGCATAGGTCGCATAGGTCCTATTCACGCGCCACCCGCTTTAAGACTTCGGCCGACGAACCCCCGCCCGCAATTGCCGAGATCACGGCGTGGCGCGATTCCCGCGCCAGCGGTACAATCGACGCATGCGTAGACATTCGGACGGGTGCCGCGCGAAAAATCGGTTCGCCTTGGCGATATCGCTCGTCGTCGCCCTGGCGCTGGCGGCCGCCGCGCCGGCGTGCTCCGCGAACGCCGGGTCGAAGAGCGGGGCGCATGGGCGCCAGCTTGCGGCAAAAACGCCGTTCACGCCCGTCGTCGGCGAAACCGGTTGGGATCACCCGTGCGCGCCGCTGCAGAACCCGTCGGCCCCGTACCACAAATACGAAGCGGTGTGGATCGCCCTGGACTTCGATGGCGCCGATTTGCCGTTTTACGGCATGTATGCGTATTTCTGGGTGGACCGCTTTGTGTTCGAAGGCTGCGCGATGACCCCGACGGTCGCCGGCTTATATCTCAAAGAAGGCGGCCCGCTCGACAACACGTTCGCCGCCGGCGTCTTTTCCGGGTATCCGATCGAGTATTTGTCGCACGCGTATTTCGACATGAGCGTCTACCCGTTTCTGACCGCGTCGCGCGATCCCGCCGCCGCGGCCGTGTTTCACGTGGAAGCGACGGGCGCCGATTTTCACGGTGTGTTCGCGATCCAGTGCCGCTCGGTGCACAACTGGACCGACGACTATTTTGCCTGCTACGACGCCGACCTCACCGCGGCGGATGTGACCTGGCGCGGGCAGCGCTACGCGTTCACCGGCGTCGGCGATCTCGAACGCTGGTGGAATCGCGGCGGCTACGACCCGGTCGGCTACGACAACATCGAGGGCTGGTCGCTTTATGCCGACATGCATTGGGATGACGGGCAGGGCGGCCGCGTCGACACGCTGGCCTGGCCGCGTTACTACCTCGGCGGCGGCGCGCCGGCCGCCTGGCTGCACGGCGAGATCGCCGAGAACGGCGTGCGCACGGCGATCGTCGGCGGCGCGGTCGATTTCGCTTTTCCGGAAAACTCCGGCGTCGACGGCTGGCTGCAAAAATACCGACTGACCGCGACGCTGGCCGACGGCCGGCAACTGCAATACGTCGCGCAGGTCGTCCGCGAATATCGCGATCCGCCGGTCGCGATGTGGCAAACCCCAGCCACCGCCGGATTCCGCGAGTCGCACAGTTACGCCGAGGGCGCGCTCACGTTGGACGGCGTGAATTACACCGGCGCCGGCGAGCACGAGTGGTGGCTTACCGAGGGCGATCCGCTGCCGCAATAGAGAGCGGCCCGTGGTCAGTGGTCAGTTGCCGGCGGCCAGTTGACGAAGGGCTGACGCGGCGGCTGGCGTGTGGTGCAGCCGCCCTCGGCTGTGCCGAAAATCGCCAAACGGGAACGCACTTGCCCGTCACTTCTTGACGTTGTTGCATGCGTCGGCGAAGCCGCCGTCGCAGGCCTGCTTGAACAATTCCGCGGCGCGTTTTTCGTCTTTCGCCACGCCGCGTTTGCCGGATTGATAGAAAGCGCCGAGCGCGGCGCAGGCTTCCAGATTTCCGGCGTTGCACGCCTGCTTGTACGACTCGCTCGCGCGTTTGTCGTCCTTGGCCAGGCCGCACCCGCCGTTGGCGAAGCAGTTGCCGAGATTCAAGCAGCCCACCGCGTCTTCGCCGTCGCAGGCCTGCTTGTACAAATCGCCGGCGCGCTTCTCGTCTTTTGCCAGGCCGCACGAGCCATGCTCGTAACAAAAACCGACCTGGGCGCAGGCGTTCGGGTTCCCGCCGTTGCAGGCCTGCTGAAACAAGGCGCTAGCGCGGTTCTGGTCTTTCGCGAACCCGCAGGCGCCGCGGTCGTAACAAAAACCGAGGTTAAAGCAGCCGAGCATGTTGCCGCCATCGCAAAGTTTCTGATACAGCTCGCCGGCGCGTTTCTCGTCGTTCGCCGCGCGGGCGTCGCCGGAGGCGCCCATTTCAGCGCCCCGGGCGGCCGCGCCGCCGCGCGACGACGATTTGTCGCAGCCGGCGCCGGCCCAGAGCGTCAACATTGCCGCCAACATGGCGAGGAACAACGCCGAACCGAACCATGTCTTTTTGCCCAGCATTTCCCCTCCCACGAGCGTTAAGGAAGTCGTTTTCCCCCTAGTTCTTTACGTTCTTGCACGCCTCGTCGTTGCCGCCGTCGCAGGCCTGCTGGAACAATTCGCGCGCGCGCTTCGGGTTTTTCCCCAGGCCGCAGCCGCCGGTGTCGTAGCAAATGGCGAGGTTGGAACACGCGACCATGTCTCCGCCTTCGCACGCCTGCTGGTACAATTGGCCCGCGCGTTTGTCGTCCTTGGCGAAGCCACAGGCGCCATTTTCATAGCAATATCCCAGATTGCCGCAGCCGTCCATATTGCCGCCGGCGCAGGCCTGCTGGTACAACTCGCCGCCGCGTTTCTCGTCCTTCGCCAGGCCGCAACCGCCGTGGCGATAGCAGAAACCGAGGTTTTCGCAACCATCCATGTCGCCGCCGGCGCAGGCCTGCTGGTACAGTTGGCCGGCCCGCGCCGGGTCTTTCGCAACGCCGCCGGACCCGTTGTCATAGCAGACGCCCAGATTGACGCAGCCGTGCAGGTCGCCGCCTTCGCAGGCCTGGGTGTACAATTGGCCGCCGCGTTTTTCGTCTTTCGCGACGCCGCACGCGCCGTTTTCGTAGCAGAAACCGAGGTTGGCGCAGCCGGCCATGCTGCCGCCGTCGCAGGCTTGCCGATACAATTCGCCCGCGCGTTTTTCGTTTTTCGGCAGGCCGCAGCCGCCGTGCCGATAGCAGAGACCGAGGTTGCCGCAGCCGTCCATGTCGCCGCCGTCGCAGGCCTGTTTGTACAGGTCGCCGGCGCGCTTGGCGTCTTTCGCCGAACCGCAGGCGCCGGTTTCATAGCAAACACCGAGATTGACGCAGGCGGCCAGGTCGCCGCCGCGGCACGCCTGCGTGTACATCTCGGCGGCGCGCTTCGGGTCTTTCGCCACGCCGCAGTCGCCGTTTTCGTAACAAAGACCGAGGTTGCCGCAGCCGTCGGCGTCGCCGCCGTCGCAGGCCCGCCGGTACAGTTCGCCGGCGCGTTTCTCGTCTTTCGTCACGCCGCAGCCGCCGTGGCGATAGCAGAGACCGAGGTTGCCGCAGGCGTCCGCGCTGCCGGCCTCGCACGCCTGCTGGTACAACTCGCCGGCGCGCTTCGGGTCCTTCGCCGCGCCGCAGCCGCCGGTCTCGTAGCAGACGCCGAGATTGCAGCAACTGTCGGCGTCGCCGCCGTCGCAGGCGCGCCGGTACAATTCACCGGCGCGTTTTTCGTCTTTCGCCAGCCCGCAGTCGCCGTGCCGATAGCAGAGGCCGAGGTTGCCGCAGGCGTCCATCTCGCCGCCGTCGCAGGCCTGCTGGTACAGTTCGCCGGCGCGCTTGTCGTCCTTCGCCAGGCCGCAATCGCCGTGTCGATAGCAGATGGCGAGGTTGAAGCAACCGAGCGCATCGCCGGCGTCGCAGGCCTGCCGATACAGTTGGCCCGCGCGTTTCTCGTCTTTGGCCAGGCCGCACTGGCCTTCTTCCAGGCAAACGCCGAGGTTGGCGCACGCTTCCATGTTGCCGGCGTCGCAGGCCCGCTTGTACAACTCGCCCGCGCGCTTGTCGTTTTTCGCCAGGCCGCAGCCGCCGTGCCGATAACAGAGGCCGAGGTTGAAGCAACCGAGCGCGTCCTCGTTGTCGCAGGCCTGTTTGTACAATTCGCCGGCGCGTTTCTCGTCTTTCGCGAAGCCGCACACGCCGTTCTCCAGGCAAAATCCGAGGTTGACGCAGCCGTTCGCGTTGCCGCCGTCGCACGCTTGTTTGTATAATTCGCCGGCGCGTTTCTCGTCTTTCGCCACGCCGCATTCGCCGTTCCCATAACAGACGCCGAGGTTGCCGCAGCCGTCCATGCTGCCGCCGTCGCAGGCCTGTTTGTACAATTCGCCGGCGCGCTTCTCGTTTTTCGCGACGCCGCAGGACCCGTGCCGATAGCACACGCCCAGGTTGAAACAGGCGAGCGCGTGTCCGCCGTCGCAGGCCTGCTGGTGCAACTGGCCGGCGCGTTGGTCGTCTTGCGGCAGGCCGCACTCGCCGCTTTCGTAGCAAATGGCGAGGTTGTCGCACCCGTTCAGATCGCCGCCATCGCAGGCCTTCGCGTACAACTGGCCCGCGCGCTTCTCGTTCTTCGTCACGCCGCAGGCGCCGCGTCGACAGCAGACGCCGAGATTGAAGCAAGCCAGCGCGTCGCCGCCGTCGCAGGCCTGCTGATACAACTCGCCGGCGCGCTTTTCGTCTTTGCCCAGCCCGCAGCCGCCCTGTTCGTAACAGGCGCCGAGGTTGTTGCAGGCGTCGAGTTCGCCACCGTCGCAGGCCTGCTGGTAGATCTTCACGGCGCGCTTTTCATCCTTCGCCAGGCCGCAGGCCCCATGTTCGCAGCACGACGCGAGGTTATAACAACCGAGCAGGTCGCCGCCGTCGCAGGACCGCGCGAACAGCTCGCCCGCTCGTTTCTCGTTTTTCGCCAGGCCGCATTCGCCGTTGGCCTGGCAGACGCCGAGGTAGACGCACCCGTGCAGGTCGCCGCCGTCGCAAGCCCGTTGAAATAATTCCCCCGCGCGCTTCTCATCTTTCGCCAGGCCGCAACCGCCGTGCTCGCAGCAAAAACCGAGGCCGCGGCACCCATTTGCGTTGCCGCCGTCGCAGGCTTTCTTGTACAAATCGCCGGCGCGCTTTTCGTCTTTCGCGAGGCCGCAGGAGCCGACTTCGTAGCAGGCGCCGAGGTTGAAGCAGGCGAGCATGTCGCCGTCGTCGCACGACTGCTTGTACGACTCGCCCGCCGATTTCGGATCCGCCGCCGCGCGGTCGGCGCCGGAACCGCCGGCGTCGGCTGCCATGCCGGCCGTTGGACGCGAACCGGCGCCGCCGACGTTCGCGCCGTACGTCGCCGCCGCCGGAAGCAGCGCCACAAACAAAACAAAACCGAACCATGCCTCTTTACCGCGCATTTAATCTCTCCATTATTTCCTGATTTTCCGGCAAGCGTCTGCGTCGCCGCCGGCGCAGGCCAGCTTGAACAACTCGCCGGCGCGCCGCGCGTTTTTCGCCAGGCCGCACGCGCCGTTCGCGCAGCAGTCGCCGAGGCTGGCGCAGCCCTTTGCATTGCCGCCGTAGCAGGCTTGTTTATACAGTTCGCCCGCGCGCTTCGCGTCTTGCGCGAGGCCGCAGGCGCCCGTTTCATAACAGACGCCGAGGTCAAAACACCCGCGCATATCGCCGCGGTCGCAGGCCAGATGGCGCGGCTCGCTCGCGCGATGCGGGTCGTTCGCCGCGCCGCCGCCGGCGTTCGCGGCGGGCGCCGGCCCGGCCGGCTGCGCGAACAGTTCGCGGTTGGCGCTCACGCAGCGCGTCGACATCGCCGACAGCGCCGCGAAAATCAACGTCACACCGAGCCCTGTCTTTCTGACGCGCATCGTTCTTCCGACGAACGCCGACGTTGGGCCGATCGCGCAACTGCGGCGCCGGGAAATCCAAGTTGAAGCAACGACTTGATCCCCGACATTTGGCCTTGCGCTCGTTTCGAAGTCAAGGACGCCGCGCCGCTCGCCGCTTGACGGTTCGCCGCGCAACGGGCAACCTGGGCAGGTCTTTCAAACAGACTTAACTTTCGCCATAGGGAGCGTGCGATGAAGCGATTTTATTTGGTCGTCGCCACGGGGTTGGGCACGGGGCTGATGTCGCCGGCGTCCGGCACGTGGGGCACGCTGGTCGGCATTCCGCTCGTGTTGCTTTTCGCGCATTGTTCGCACTTCTGGTATTTCATCGTCATGGCGGCGCTGTTCGCGCTTGGCGTGAAAGCGGCGAATGTGGCCGAACAGCATTACGGCGAGGTCGATTCCAGCAAGATCGTCATCGATGAAATCGATGTGCAAAATGTCTATCTAGGGCTGGAATTCGA
>CAZHPN010000236.1:0-7912 GCA_964534375.1 uncultured bacterium
TCTTCTCGGCAAGCAATTTCCTTATGCCGCGGTCGCCATGGTGAGTTTCGTTTTCTTGTTCTTGATGCGGACAAAATCGTTGAAGAGCTTGGCGCACTCTTCGGGCGTCATGCCGATGCCGGTGTCCGCGACCTGGATGTTGATCCGGCCGTCGTCCGCGGCGAGCGTCACGTCGACCTTGCCGTCGGGCCGATTGTATTTGACGGCGTTGGTCAGCAGGTTGTTGAAGACGATCTCGATCTCGCCGCGGTCGGCGGTCATCGTCAGCTTATCCGGCGCGTGCAGCGCGATCGCGATATTGCGCTGCTTCGCGTCGGGCGTCACGCCGTCGATGGCCGCCTGCGCGACGTCGATCACGTCCACTTCCTGAATTTCGCGCTTCTTCCGGCCGGACTCGATGCGCGTCAGGTCCAGCAGGTCGGTGATCAGCTTCCGCATGCCCTGCAGGCGGATCAGGCTGCGTTCGATCGCCTTTTCGTAGGCGCTCCATTCGTTGCCGGCCGGCCGGTCGCGCAGCAGGTAGAGGTAGCCCTCGATCGCGCCGAGCGGCGCTTTCAACTCGTGGGCGACGACCGAAATCGTCTGGAACCGCACCTGGCGTTTCTCTTCGGCGAGTTGCCGCGCGTGCCGCTGCAGGATCAGGTGCTTGGCGGATTTGCTCACCGCCGCCTTGAGTTCGGCGGGGGTGAACGGCTTGGCGAGAAAATCGAACGCGCCGCGTTTGGTCGCGGTGATCGCCGTTTCCAGCGACGCGTACGCCGTAATCATCACCACGAGGCAGTCGAGGTTTTTCTCGGCCACTTGCGCGAGCACGTCGAGGCCGGAGATGCCCGGCAGTTTGTGGTCGAGCAGCAGAATGTCGGCCGGCGTCGCGGCGAGCGCTTCGAGCGCCTCTTCGCCGCTGCCGGCCTGGCGGATCGTGAACGTCACCGGACCATCCACATCGGGCAAGGCGACGACGAAGCGTTCGAGCGCGCGGCAGACCGCCATGCGCATGCCCAATTCGTCGTCGACCACCAGGATGGTCAGGTGAATCATGAACTATATTCTCGCAGCAGCCGTTCGATTTCGCGTTTGAGTTGTTCGAAGCGCGCCGGCTTGGTCAACAGCGCGTCGGCCTTGAACCACGTGTGATTCTTGTCCGATGCGGCGTCGAATTCGATGCCCGTCTCGCTGCTCACCGCGGTGACCATGATCACCGGAATCTTCGGGTCGAGCTTCTTGATGCGATGGCACAGGACGAAACCGCCGTCCATGTTCTCCATCATCAGGTCGACCACCGCGACATCCGGCCGCAGACTGCGCAGCAGCTCCTCGCCCTCCGCTTCGCTCTCCGCCGTCGCGACCTTGTAGCCGGCGGCCTCGAGCTGCATCTGCATCAGGTTCAAATAATCGCGGTCGTCGTCGACCAGCATCACGGTCTTTTGCGTCTGTTCCATTGCCTTTCACCCTTTAGAAGGCCGAAAAGTCGGCTTTTGATTACCATCATTCGGCGCCGCCGGCCAGGGGCCGTTCGTCGCCGCTCGTCGCCGCGGGCCGCCGGCCCGCCCTGCCCCTTTGCCGTTGCGTCAATCCTGCGGCGATTGGCGCGGCAGCGTGACGGTGAACGTGGCGCCGGTCGGCCCGAGCGCCGGATCGGCGTTCGACTCGACCTGGATGTCGCCGCGGTGCATCTTGACGATGCCGTAACTGACCGCGAGCCCGAGTCCCGTGCCCTTGCCCATTTTCTTGGTCGTGAAAAAGGGCTCGAAAATCTTGCGCATGTTCTCTTTCGAGATTCCCGAACCGGTGTCGGCGACGATGAAGCGCACGTGCGCGTCGTCGCCGGTGACGCGCACCGTCACGCGGCCGCCGCTCTGTTCCATCGCCGCATAGCTGTTGCTGATCAGGTTGGTCAGCACCTGGCCGATCTGGTCTTTGTCCACTTCGGCGATCGGATCGGCGAGGTCGTATGCGGTCTGCGTCGTGATGCCCTCCGGCGGCGGCAACGCCGCGAGCGCGGCGTCGACGATCTCGTGGACGTTGGTCGGCAGCAGCGCCACGCGGTTCTGGCGCGCAAAATCGAGCAGGCCGGCGACGATCTTCTTGCAGCGGTCGGCCTGGCTGACGATCAACTGCAGGTCTTCCTTGAATTGCGCGTCGGTCGACGGGTCTTCCAGCAGGATGTGCGCGTACATCAGCACCACGCCCAGCGGGTTGTTCACCTCGTGCGCGATGCCGGCCGCCAATTGCCCCATGCTCGCCAGTTTTTCGGACTGCATCAGTTGCTGCTGCGTGCTGGCCAGTTGCTTGTTGGAAATGTCGAGATCGCGGACGGCGCGCCGCAGGTGCTCGATCGTGTAGGGCAGGCACATCTCGGTTTCCGCCAGGCCCTTGTAGATCGCCACCGCGTGCTCGCGGCAGGTGTCGTAACCGCACGCGCCGCAGTTCAGCTCGTCTTCCGGCTTCAGCTTGCCCATGCGGAAGAGGATCGCGTCCAGTTCGTCGTGCGTCGGCAAGATGGTCTGCTGGTCGTCGACCGAGAACTGGCGGCGCAGGTCGGAGTCGGCGAACATCGGGCTGTAAATCCAACTGTACAGGTATTGGTTGCGCTGCGGGTGCACGTACTTCCGCCGCAGATCGAGATCGGCGAACTTCGCCACGTTCGCGCGCCACTGGTCGAGGTCCATTTTCCGCAGCTTCTCCCGCGCATACTCGCTGACGCGCGCCCGCCGGCGGAACAACGGATGGTTGCAACTCATGCCCGGGCCCATGATGCAGCCGCTGCACGCCAGCACTTCCAACAGACGGGCGTTGAGGTCGCCGGAATCGAATTCGCGAATCGCCTCGGCGAAATCGCGCCGGCCGTCGGCGGCGACCACGTCGCCCGACAGCAGGTTTTCCTTGATGTCCGCCGCCTGCAGCATGCCGCGGCTGAGCGAGAACAGCATGCCGACGCCGCCCTGCGGCGGATCGAAATCGTCGGGCTCGATCGCTTCCGGTTTCAACCCCGCCTCGGCGAACATGTCGCGCAGTTCGATGAAACTGAGCACCGCGTCGACCTCGCTGGGCGCATTCTCCCCGGAGGCTTCGGTTTTCTTGGCGATGCAAGGGCCGACAAAGACCACTTTCAAACTCTTGCCGTGGATGCGGCGCAAGGCGCGGGCCGTCGCGACCATCGGCGAGACGATCGGGGCCAGCGAGCCGATCGAACCGGGGAAATAACGTTCGACGAAGCTGACGATCGCCGGACACGTCGTGGCGATGTATTGCTGCTGCTCGTCGGTTTCGAGCAGCTTCTGATAGCGGTCCGCCACCAGGTCCGCGCCGAACGCCACCTCGTTCACGTAATCGAAGCCGAGCGCGCGGAGCATGCCCACGAGCGTCCGCGGCTCGATATCGAAAAACTCGGCCGGGAAACTGGGCGCCAGGCAGACCGCCACCTGCTGGCCCAGATGGATCAGCCGGCGCACCTCGGTGTCCGAGCGGAGCACGCGTTTGGCGTGCTGGCTGCACACGCGCACGCAGTTGCCGCAGCCGATGCAGCGGTCCGGAATCACCTCCGCCTGCCCGCTCGACACCGAAATGGCCTTGGCCGGGCATTCGCGAACGCAGGTGAAGCATACGCGGCAGCGCTCACGAATGGTCGTGATGAGCTGGACCGGCACGGCCTGGTGCATGTGTTCTTTCATCGGATCCAGGAGCCGGAAGCCAGAAGCCGGAATAGCGCAACTCTGCTTCCGAGCTTGTTCCTTTCTTCATGCCCGCTCATTCGCGTCCCTTCATGCGGAGGAGCCGGAAGACGGACGACAGGCTTTCGCAAGTCTGCTTCCAACCCATCTCGCTCCTCCGCCGCATCTTTCTTCCGCACCTTCGTAAACGGCCTGCGCGGCCCAAGTGCGGCCAACTTCCGCCGACCGATTCTAACTGGTTTCTTCCTTTCCCCTCCTGGCTTCTTCCCCTACCAAATCACGTCCCTTTTCGCGTAATGCGTATGCAGCAGCTCGTGGCTCTTGTGGCCGAGCGGCTTGCCGAGGAATTCCTCGTACAGCCGCGCCACTTCCTTGTTGTGGTGCGACACGCGCAACGCGTCGTCGCGGTCGATCTGGTAGAGAGCCTTCATGCGCGCGCGAACGTTCTCGGTCTTCGCGCCCAGCGGTTGGCCGCCGCCGGCGATGCAGCCGCCGGGGCAAGTCATCACTTCGATGAAGTGCAAGTCTTTGCGGCCGGCCTTGATCTCTTCGAGCAGGCGCCGCGCGTTGCCCAGGCTGCTGACGACCGCGACGCCCAGATCGACGTCGCCGACCTGCACCCGCGCTTCCTTCACGCCCTTCAAGCCGCGCACCGCCTCGACTTTCAACTCCGCCATTTCACCGCCCGTGACCAGATAGTACGCCGAACGCAGCGCCGCTTCCATGACGCCGCCGGTGGCCCCGAACAGCTTGCCGGCGCTGCTGCGTTCGCCGAACGGCGTGTCGGCGCCCGACGGTTCGAGCGCATTGACGTCGAGGCCGTTCATGCGGATGAGTTGCGCCAGCTCGCGCGTCGTGAGCACGACGTCGATGTCGGGGATGCCGTTTTGCGTCATCTCGGGCCGGCCGCACTCGAACTTCTTGGCGGTGCACGGCATCACCGAGACGCTGAAAATCTTCCGCGGCTCGAGGCCCATGCGCTGGGCGAAGAAATTCTTGATCAGCGCGCCCATCATCTGCTGCGGGCTCTTGCACGTCGACAAATTCGGCGCGAATTCCGGATAGAACTGCTCGACGAATTTGATCCAACCCGGCGAGCACGAGGTGAACATCGGCAGCACGCCGCCGGTGGTCAGGCGCTGCACGAGTTCCGAGCCCTCTTCCATGATGGTCAGGTCGGCCGTGAAGCTGGTGTCGAAGACGCGCGCGAAGCCGAGGGTCCGCAGCGCGGCGGTCATCAGCCCGACCACGTCCTTGCCCGGTTTGACGCCGAGCAGTTCGCCCAGGGTGACCGACACGGCCGGCGCGTGCTGCACGACGACGTATTTTTCCGGGTCGGCGAGCGCGGCCATCACTTCTTTGATGCCGCTGCGTTCGGTGAGCGCGCCGGTCGGGCAGACGACGATGCACTGGCCGCAGTTGATGCAACTGCTGACGTTGAGCCCCTCGTTGAAGGCCGTGCCGACGATCGTTTTCGAACCGCGTTTCGTGAAGTCGATCGCCGCGACGCTCTGCACCTCTTCGCACACGCGCACGCATTTGCCGCAGAGTATGCACTTCGCCGGATCGCGCACCACCGACGGGCTCGACATGTCGATCTTGTAGTCGTTCTTCAGGCCCGCGTAATTGCGCTGCCGCACGCCCAGATCGGCGGCGAGGCTCTGCAACTGGCAATCGTTGTTGCGCGTGCAGTAGAGGCAGTCGTCCGGGTGGTTGGCCAGCAGCAGCTCGACGATCATCCGGCGGGCGGCGGTCGCGCGCGTCGAGTGCGTCTTGATTTTCAGGCCCGGGCCGACCGGCAGCGCGCAGGCCGGCGCCAGGGCCGGCCGCCCTTCGACCTCGACCACGCACATGCGGCAGGCGCCGCTGGGCGGCAGGCCGTCCATGTGGCAGAGAGTCGGCACCTGAATGCCGTTGCGGCGCAGGGTTTCCAGCAGAATTTCGCCCGGTTTGGCTTCGATGGTTTTGCCGTTTACTTCAATGGGTATCATGTGTTTCACCTCGCCTTAGCTCGCAACGACGGCGTTGAATTTGCAGGTGGAGACGCACGTGCCGCACCCGATGCACTTGTCCTGCACGATGTAATGCGGCGACTTGACGTTGCCCATGATGGCCTCGGCCGGGCACTTCTTGGCGCACGAATGGCAGCCGGTGCACGTCTCGGCGTTGATCGCGTAATTGAGCAGTTCGGTGCAGACCCCGGCCGGGCAATGCCGATCGAAGATGTGCGCCTCGTACTCGTCGCGGAACCAGCGCAGCGTGCTGAGCACCGGGTTGGGCGCGGTCTGGCCGAGGGCGCACAGGCTCGCGTCCTTGATCACGTCGCCGAGATCCTGCAGGTGCATCACGCCGCGGAAGCGTTCGAGGGCTTGCACGCCGGCCTCCATGCGCCGGCCGCGGGTGATCGCGCCGAGGATTTCCAGCATCCGCCGCGTGCCCTCGCGGCACGGAATGCACTTGCCGCAGCTTTCGCGTTGGATGAAATCCATGAAGAATTTGGCCACGTCGACCATGCAGTTGTCGTTGTCCATCACCACCAAGCCGCCCGAGCCCATGATCGCGCCGACCCGTTTCAACGACTCGTAGTCGATGTCGATGTCCAGGTGTTGGTCGGGAATGCAGCCGCCGGACGGCCCGCCGATCTGCACCGCCTTGAATGTCTTGCCCTCCGCGGGGCCGCCGCCGACGGCGAAGATGATCTGCCGCATCGTCGTGCCCATCGCCACTTCGACCAGGCCGGTGCGCCGCACCTTGCCGGACAGCGCAAACACCTTCGTGCCCTTGCTGCCCTTCGTGCCGATCGCGTTGAACCAGTTGGCGCCGTTGTTGATGATGGCCGCGATGTTCGCCAGCGTTTCGACGTTGTTGATGACGGTCGGCTTGCCGAACAGGCCCGACACCGCGGGGAACGGCGGCCGCGGCCGCGGCATGCCGCGCTTGCCCTCGACGCTGTGGATCAGCGCCGTCTCTTCGCCGCAGACGAACGCGCCGGCGCCCATCTTGATGACGACTTCGAGATTGAAGCCGCTGTCCAGGATGTTGCGGCCCAGCAGCCCGTATTCCGTCGCCTGCGCGATCGCCAGCTTCAGGTGCTTGATCGCCAGCGGATACTCGGCGCGAATGTAGACGTACGCTTTGGTCGCGCCGATGGCGTAGGCCGCGACGGCCATGCCCTCGAGCACGCGGTGCGGGTCGCCCTCGATCACCGCGCGGTCCATGAACGCGCCCGGGTCGCCCTCGTCGGCGTTGCAGATGATGTATTTCTTGCTCGCCGTCTGGTTGAGCGCGAACTTCCATTTTGTGCCGGCCGGGAACCCGGCGCCGCCGCGCCCGCGGATGCCGCTGCGTTCGACTTCGTCGCAAACCTGCGCCGGCGTCATTTCCTTAAGCGCCTTGGCCAGCGCCGCGTAGCCGCCGCGCGCGAGGTAGTCCTCGATGCGTTTGGGGTCGATCACGCCGCAATTGGCGAGCACCCAGCGCGTTTGCAGTTTGAGGAAATCGTGCTCGTCGAGGTACGGCGTTCCCACGTACGGCTCGAGGCCGACCTGGCGGAACTGACCGAGCAGATGCTTGGGGTCGAACACGCCCTGGAAAGCGCCGTCGAGCAGCGCGTTCACGTCGTCGGCCTTGACGCCGCCGAACGACACGCGGGTGCGGCCCGGCAGTTGCACGTCGACCATCGGCTCGGAGCTGCACATGCCGATGCAGGCGACCTCGACGATGTCGGCGTCGATGCTCTTCGCCGCCAGATATTCCCTGACCGCCGCCAGCGTCTTCCCGGCGCCCGCGCCGAGGCCGCAGGTGCCCAGGCCGATGAAGATGGCGGGCTTGTCGATTTTTTCGCGGCGCAGCCGGGCGGTCAGTTCGCGATATTTCTCGCCGCGGGCCGGATCGGTTCCGCACTTCGGCCCGGCTTGCAGGCAGGCGACGAGTTCCGGACACGGCTTTTCGGGCCGGTTCCAGCATTCACTGCCGAATTGCTGCATCAACAACTCACCCATTGGCGGCCTCCTTTCGGCGATAGGAGTCGAAGATCGGCTTGACGCCGTCGGCGGTCATGCCGGCGTAGAATTCGTCGTCGACGCGGATGACCGGCGCCAGGCCGCAGGCCCCCATGCAGGCGACGACTTCGAGGCTGAACAGGCCGTCGCGCGTCGTCTCGCCGGGTTCGATCTTCAGCGCGCGGCGCGCCGCGTCGAGCACGCTGAGCGAGCGCTTGACGTGGCAGGCGGTGCCGCGGC
>CAZHPN010000237.1:0-7865 GCA_964534375.1 uncultured bacterium
TTGTCATTGTCGTTGTCGTCATTGTCGTCATTGACATCGTCGTCGTCGCCGTCATGCAAAATCACGCCCGGGCAGCCGTCCCCCCTGTCATATCCGACGGCGTACACGTTGTCGAAGGAACTGCCCCCAATAGCGGCCAACGTCGTCATCGTCGCGCTGCCGGCGGCCATCGGCGACCACGCCGCGCCGTCGTATTGCAGCATCGTGGCGGCGTCGCCCACGGCGAAAACATCGGCCCCGGAGTTGCCCCAGACGCTTCACAACCAGGATTCCGTCCACCCCGAGTTGGCGGCCGTCCAGGCGACGCCGTCGTAGTGCAGGATCGTCCCATTGTCGCCGACGACGTACACGTCGGAGGCCGAGCTGCCCCAAGCGCCATGATGCAAATAGCCTGCTTGCCCGATTGTGACTGCCGACCAGTGGGGCGTGAAGTTGTCGTCGTCATCAGGGGAGGAATCGTCGTCGGCAGGGCTGGCGTCGTCGTCGTCGTCCGCGACGCCGTTGGCGCTAAGGCCGTTGCCGCCGCCGGACGAGCACGAGACTGAAAAAATAGTTGCCGCGAGGGCGGCCAGAAAAAAACGCCCGGGACAAACGAGAAATCTCCATCCGCTCCCCCTGAAAGACCGATTGCCGCTGCATTTTCTTTGTTCGATCCCGGTTGCCGGCGGCAATTGTCCGGTTTCGCACCGGCGATGTCAAACGCCGGTTGAATTCCGATCCCCAAAATGGTCAGGGGATCGACGGGTTGACTTTCGTCACTTCGGAAGGAAACTGACAAATTCAATTCCAAACCAACGCGCCGTCGCGACGGAGGGTGAACGATGATGAGTTTCACGGGGAAGACGGCCGTCGTCACGGGCGCGGCCAGCGGCATCGGCCGCGCGCTCGCGGAGGCGTTCGCCGGCGAAGGGATGAACGTCGTTCTGGCCGATATCGACGAAGCGGCGCTGGCGGCGTGCGTGTCGGAGATGCAGGCGCGGTCGCTATCCGTGATCGGCGCGCCGACCGACGTCACCCAACGGGAGTCGCTGGCGCAGTTGGCCGAGACAGCGACGGCAGCCTTCGGCGACATCCACATCCTGTGCAACAACGCCGGCGTCGCCAGCACCGGGGCCGGCCGGAGCATCGCGGTGTGGGCGCTGCCCGACGCCGATTGGGACTGGGTGATGGGCGTAAATTTCTGGGGCGTGCTCTACGGGTTGCAGGCGTTCGTGCCGCGGATGCTGGCCCACGGACAGGAGGGCCACATCCTGAATACGGCATCGGCGGCGGCGTGGACGCCGGGCGGCGGAACCTACGGCGTAAGCAAGCACGCCGTTTTGGCCCTGAGCGAAACGCTGCATCGCGATCTGACGTCCCGCGGCTCGCTCCTCGGCGCATCAGTGCTATGCCCTGGCACGGTGAACACATCGATCCTCCGCGCCGAGCGGAATCGTCCGGAGCGCTTCGCCGGCGGCAGCCCGCCGGCGCTCCCCGAAAACCTGGCGGCGGCGGAAAAAGGGTTTGCCACAAGCATGGCGCCTGCGGTCGTTGCGCGGGCCGCGCTCGACGCCATTCGCGAAAACGCGTTTTACGTGTTGCCGCACCCGGCCTGGGATCGTCTGATGCGCCTTCGGGTGGAGACGGCCCTGCGGCGGCGCGAACCGCTGGCGCTCGATTATGCGGACATGATGCGGAGGCACGCGGCCGGAGAGCAATTCTAAAGGGCTGCGGGACGAATCGGCGCAGGCCGGATGGAGGCGGATTTCGATGGTGATCCGGAAAAACAATCTGACGGCGTTCGATTTCCATGGGCTGGCGATCTTCGATTTCACCGCGGGAATAAACGCGAGTTCGTCGTTCGCGGTCATCGAGGTTCCGCCGGGCGCCAGGCACGGCCGCGCAAAATCGAACCGGTCTGACAAATACTACTACGTCGAGCGGGGCAGCGTATCGTTTCAACTCGACGGGCAGGAGCACGCCCTTGCCGAAGGCGATTTTTGCCTGGTGAAACAGGGAAAAGCGTTCGCTTACCGAAACGACACCAGCGAGCCGGCGCGGCTCATCCTGGTGCACACGCCGTCTTTCGATCCGGGCGCCGAGGAGTTCATTCCGTAAACTAGCGATTGGGAAGGGAATCGAGAACGGAGACTGGAGAATGAAAAACTGGCGGCGACCCCCGAAACTCGCCATTCGCCATTCTACATTCCGGTTTTCGGCCCTCAAAAACGTTAATTGGGCGCTTCTGGCCGATGGCCCCCGGGCCTTTGCGCTTCGCTTTCACAGCCGTTGCGCCGCGTGGCGCGGCTGCCGTCCGCCCCCGGAAAACTCAGCAACCGCAGCCGGCGGTGCTGTTCGCGGCGGCGCCGGCGTGCAACGGCGTGGGCGACGAATCGTCGTCGACGGGCGAGATATCGTCGTTGTCGTCGTTGTCGTCGTTGTCGTTGTCGTCGTCGTTGTCGTCATTATCGTCGTCGTCGTTGTCGTCGTCGTTGTCGTCATTATCGTCGTTGTCGTCGTTATCGTCGTCGTCATCGTCGTCGCCGCGGGCGCAGCGGAAGCCGACGACGTCGAACACCGAGCCGGGATCGAGGTAGCCGCGGTTGGAATCGCGCAGCACGATCGGCCCGTCGCCGATGCTGCCGCCGCGCACCACGCGTTCCGTGCCCGTCGCCGGGCCTTGCGGGTCGTTTTGCGGCGAATTGGCGTAGTACGTGGAGTCATACCAGTCCTGCACCCACTGATCGACGTTGCCCAGCATGTCGCACAGGCCCCAGGCGTTCGCTTGCAGTTGGCATTCCGGGTGCGTCGTGCCGCCGGCGTCGGCGTTGTACCACGCGACGCTGGGCAGGCAGGACGGGTCGTTGCCGCAATAATAGATCGTGTTCGTCCAGGCGCGCGAGGCGTATTCCCATTCGGCTTCGGTCGGCAGCCGGCCGCCGATCGCCTGGCAGAAATCGTGCGCGTCGTTCCAGTTGACCTGCTCGACCGGGCAATTCGGGCCGCAGCTCGCGAAGCCGCTCGGGTTCTGGCCGATCACCGCCTGGTACTGACCCTGGGTGATGTGGGTCTGCGTGATGTCGAACGCGGAAATGGACACCACGTGGCGCGGATTTTCGTCGGCGTGGCAGTTCGAGTCGCCGGGAATGCAGCCCATGTAGACCGTCCCGGCCGGAATGGAGATCCAGTTGATGCCGACCGAATCGTCGTCGTCGTCGTTGTCGTTGTCGTCGTTGTCATCATTGTCGTTGTCGTCATCGTCGCTGTTCGGGCCGGAGCCGAACGACACCCACTGTGCGTCGTACGCAAGTTGGACCACGCCGGTGACCTGGCTGTAGGCGATCCGGAACGTGCCGTCCTCGCCCCAACTCGATCCCCACGAGTTTTTCATGATGAAATACTGCCCGGGATCGTCGAATCCCATCATCAAAATGGCGTGGGCGCCGACTTCATCGCCATAGGCGTAGGCATACACGCCGCCTGTATAATAATAGAAGTCCTGAAAGACATACATCGTGACCGCCACCGGGCCGGACGTATAAACGGCTTGTTTCAAGGCATCGACATCCTGCGCCACCAAGCCGTGTTGGCCGACTTTGTACAAATCGGATTGGTAGTTGGCGCACGGCGTGCAATTTGAATCCTGGCCCTGGAACGGAAAACACGTCTCGTCGACCGTGCCGTTGTCCTCCAGGAACTGCACCGGCCCGTCCACGCCGTCGTAGGAGCCCTCGCAGCCGTCCTCGGCGGTGTCGCAGGCGAGCAGGTATTGTTCGGAAAGATCGATCGAGAGCGGGTACTTCGCCTGCCACACCGCCGTGGATTCGAGCGCAGCGACGGTGGCGAACGCCCAGCAACCGCCGCAATTCCCCTGATCCTTGATCGACGTGATGATCCCCCCTGGCGCCCCCTCTTCCCGCCAGTCCCAGTGCGCGGGCAACGTGACGTCGCCGACCGGCGTTTGGTAGGCGAGCGGGTCGCGAATAATCGGCAGCCGGATGCCCAGCCGCATGCGAAATTGCTGGTCCGTGAACATCGGCGGACCGGCGGTCCAATTCAGACCCTTGTCCTGAATCGCTTGCTGGACGGCCGACAGATCATCATCGTCCGCGGCTGCGGCGAACGGCGCGAGAAGCAACAACAGCGCCAATGTCAGCCCAAGGCCTCGCTGGATATTCATCGACGACGCCCCTTTTCAACTGGCGGCTAATCCCGCCCGGCGGATCATTTTCAACGAACGTGCCCGTTATTAGCAGGACGGCACGCACAACTCCATTTTATTTTATGCAGGAAAAAACACAAGGACCGACGGACGGTGAAAACTCAAGATTACATGCGGTACTTTCCGAGATCATCCGGGTCGATATCCTCGAGAATCTCTTTCCACTTCTCGTCCATGGTCTTCTTGACGTTTTCCAGCGCGGATTTGTCGAGTTCGCGGGCTTTTTGCAGCACTTCCTCTTCGACAAACACATCCGCCTCGAAACGCAACGCCAACGCCAACGAATCCGACGGCCGCGCGTCGAGGTCGAACTCGCGCCCGGCGCCGTCGGTGAAATGGATGCGGGCGAAGTAGGTATTGCTTTCGAGCATCGTCACGACGATCTTGCGGACCTTGACGCCCAGCGCCGTAAGCACGTTGTAAAACAGATCGTGCGTCATCGGCCGCGACAACTCGACTTTTTCCAGTTGCGTGGCGATCGCCGCCGCTTCGAGCACGCCGATCCATATCGGCAACAGCCGTTCGCCGCCGTCTTCTTTCAAGACGACGATCGGCGAATTGTTGGTCGGGTCGATCGCGATCCCGATCACATTGACCTTAATCGGCATTACGTCCTCCTGACGCCCCCGGTTCGACTCGGCTGACGGCCACGCCGAGCAAGTGATTCGGGAAGGCCTCTTCGCACTTTACAGTTATTAGGTCGCCGACGGCAACGCCCTCCCCGTGAAAGTGCAACTCCCGATAACAGCCGGACTTGCCCGTCCAAGGATAAAGATGACCATCTTCCTGCCGTCTTTCCACCAGCGCCGTCACTTTGCGGCCGACCAGCTCACCGTGAAGCGCCAGCGTGATGCCGCGTTGCAACTCCTGCAGTTCGATCAGCCGCGCGATTTTCACGTCTTCGGGCACGTCGTCGGGCCGGCGCGCCGCCGCGGTTCCGGGCCGCTCGGAGTACCGGAAACTGAACGCGTTCGAGAACCGCGCCTGCTCGACCAGCGCCAGCGTCTGCCCGAAATCCGCCGCCGTTTCGCCGGGAAAGCCGATCAGGAAATCCGAGGTGATCGCGATGTCCGGCCGCGCCGCCCGCAAGGCGCCGAGGCGCGCCAGGTACGTCGCGCGATCGTAGCCGCGCCCCATCGCGGCCAGCACGCGGTCGGAGCCGGATTGAATCGGCAGGTGAATGTGGTTCGCCAGCTTCGGCAGTTCGGAGAAGGCGCGGCAGAGCCGGTCGGACAGATCTTTCGGGTGGCTCGTCGTGAAGCGGATGCGCGCCAGGCCGTCGATCTCGTGCACCTGCCGCAGCAGATCCGCAAAATCGCCGCCTTCGGGCAGGCCGCGGCCGTAAGAATTGACGTTTTGTCCGAGCAGTGTGATCTCGCGCACCCCGCGCGCCGCCAGTTGCCGGACTTCGCGCAGGATTTCGGCCGCCGGCCGGCTGCGCTCGCGCCCACGCACATACGGCACCACGCAATATGCGCAAAAATTGTTGCAGCCGCGCATGATCGTGACGAAGGCCGCGACGGGCGAGCCCTTGCCGGGAATCAGGTCGCCGAAATCGCGCACGTCTTCTTCGTAGGTCGGCGCGAAAGCGACGTCGACAATCGGCCCCGCGCCGGCCGCAAGGTCGTGCAAATGCCGCGGCAGCCGGGGGATGGCGTCGACGCCCAGCACCAGATCGAGAAACGAGTAACGCGCGAGGATGTCAGCCGCCGCAAGCTGCGCGAAGCAGCCGGCGAAGACGAACTTGAGGCGGCGATTGAGTTGCCGCAGGCCTTTGACGCGCCCCAGGCGCGACAACGCCTTCTGCTCCGCTTTGGCCCGCACCGAACAGGTGTTGAAGATGATGACGTCGGCCTCGATCGGATCGGTCGCGCGCTCGTAGCCGTCGTCCTGCAGCAGCCGCAGCATGCGCGCCGAGTCGTAGTCGTTCATCTGACAGCCGAAGGTCTCGATCCAGACCCGGCGCGGGCCGGCCTCGGTCATTCGCCGAAGACCACGGCGGAAAACTTCTCGATCTTCGTGCCCGGTTCGCGCCAGCAACCGGCGGGCAGGCCCGCCTTGCGGCACGTCTGGTCGAGAAACTCGTCGCGGCTCCAGCCGTATTCGGTCGGGACCTGCGGCAGCAGCAGCCCGCGCTGCCAGCCGCGGCCGATGATCAGGCCGTGCGTGCCGACGACGATCTCGGCGACGTCCTTGACCGGCGTGGCCGGCGTCAGCACGGAGATTTCAATATGGATATCCTTCAGTTCTTGTTCGCGGACCCGCGGGAAGCGGGGGTCTTCGGTCGAGGCGGCGACGGCCATGTCGCGCACGCATTCCCACAGCGGAATCTGGGCGATCACGTGACCGATGCAGCCGCGCAATTGCTTGCCCGGGTTCTTTTCGAGCGTCACGAACGCGGCGCCGGGGGCGAGCAGCAGCGGGCTGTCGACCTTGAATTTCGGCTTCTGACCCGTGCGGATGTACGATTCCAACGTCTCGCGCGCAATTTTCAAGAGTTGCTTCTTGTCCGCGGCGCTCACGTGATCGTCGGCGGCTTTCTCGCCCGCGGCGGCCGTGTCCGCTTTCGGTTTTGCCGCCGCGGCGCCGGCGGGCGCGAGCAGCGCGATCGAGCCGTAGCCGACAACGCGCGATTTGTCGCCGGCGGTGTCGCCGGAATTCAGGTATTTGAGCACGCGCGCCTGCGCGCCGCCGCGCCGGCGGTACAACTCGAACAAGGTCGTGACCGGGGCCAGGCCGCACAGGCGTTCGTGAACGTCGGCCAGGCGGTAGAAGCCGTCGAGATCGCGGCGGCCGAGCAACTCGAGCGTCTGCAAATCGGCCGCTTTCGCGTCGTCGTAGGCGCGGTAGTGGGTCATGTCGCTGCTGGCGACGAACAGCACGTTGCGGCCGGCGAAGGTTTTGTCGAGCGCCGCCGCCAGTTCGCCTTCGATCCGCCGATCCTGGTTGCCCAGAACAACCATCACGACCGGCGTGCCTGGCAGCGCCCGTTGGATGAACGGCAGTTGCACCTCGATGCTGTGTTCGCCGCGGAACAGGCGCTCGCTCCGCTCGAAGATGTCCCCGCCGGCGTCGACCAATTGCGCCGTCGCCTTGCGGTCGATCGTCACCGGCCCGAGCGGCGTCTGGTAAACGTCGTAATCCAGCGCCGCGACCGAGCCCGGCTGGCGATGCGACAAGCCGAGCACCACAACCAGTTCGTATTTCTTGCCCTGCACAGCCTTGAAGCTGTAACCCGCGACCGGCCCGGAATACACGTAGCCCGCGTGCGGCGCCACGACGCCGAACACGTCGCCCAGATCGGCCGGAACCTTCGCATCGTTCAGAAAACCATCGACCTGCCGCTGCAACGTTTCCGCGTCGCCCGGATAAAATTGCCCCGCCACGTTCGGTCGGAACGCCATTGGTTCATCCCCTTTGTTAGACTTGTCGCCCTTCGCCGTCGCGTCGGGAAGCTTCGCCAGCGGCGCGTTCTGCGCCGTCGCTTCGCCGCGCAGGCGCTCGCACGCCCAGCCCGCCCCGACAACCAGAATCGCCAAACATACGGCTGCGATTCGTTTCATGGGCCCCCTCGGGTCAATAATCGTGCGGCATCTGATGTCGCTGGTAGATCTTGTCCAAGGCCATGCGGCAGGCGGCGGCGACCTTCCGCGCGTCTTCGCTC
>CAZHPN010000238.1:0-7863 GCA_964534375.1 uncultured bacterium
GCCCAGCGTGTCGCGCATCAGGCTGACGCCGGTCATCTTGCACGCGCCGACGCGCAGGCCCTTGTTCGTCAGGGCGCGGATGATTTCCATCGCCGCGGCCGTCTTGCCGCTGTTCATGCACGTGCCCGCGACGAACACCACCGGCGGCGTCGGGCCGAGCACGTCGGATTTTTTCACCAGCCCGTCGCCGATGTGCGCCGGCGTCCCGACGCGATCGCCGAGGTTGGGAAAGGTCAGCACCGCGCCGAGCACTTCGGCGACGAACGGCGGGCCGATTTCCGGGTTTTCCGCCGTGCACGTGCCCAGCACGCCGCCCAGGTTGAGCACGTTGATGTCGTCGCCCACCGCCACGTGCTCCGGCACGACGCCGGCGTAGCCGCGCAGCGCGCGCCGCGCCCCGAGCGCGCCGGCGATGACGTCGCCGCGGTGCAGGCGGATCATGCGTCCGGACGGGTCTTCCAGCGTATGGTAAACGTGCTTATCGTTGCGGATGCGGACCGCGAGAATGTAACCCGGTCGCGCGACGATCGCCGGTCCGACGGTGACCTCGCGGGTCAGGCCGGCGTTGCGGGTCGCCGAGGCGATGCGGTCGAGACGGAGGCGGAGCAGCGTCACGTCAGGCTCCTGTTCGGTAATGAATATTTATTCATGCCGGTGCATATATATGCGCGGGCGCGCCGCTTGTCAAGCCGGCCGCGCCGGCCATTTCCCGCGGCCCGCGGGTGTGCCAAACTGGCGGGCGACAACGAAGCCAGGGTCGAGTGGGAGTCGGATCGCCGATGAGCCATAAGAATCCCCAACCGGCGCCCGCCGCGGCGCCGGCGGTTGTGCCGCCGCTGAGCGTGTTTCCGATCCGCCTCGCCGCGGTCGACGTCGGCAGCAACGCCATTCGGCTGCTCGTCGCCGAATTCGCCGCGCCGGACCGCATTCGCGTGCTCGCCGCCGAGCGCGCGCCCGTGCGTCTGGGCCGCGGCGCGTTCCTCACGGGCCGGCTGACGGCGGCGTCGATCAAGGCCGCGCTCGCCGCGCTCGAACGCTTCCAACGCCAGATCAAGCGGCTGGGCGCCTTCCGCGTCCGCGCCGTGGCGACCAGCGCCGTGCGGGAAAGCGCCAACGGCGCGCAGTTCCTCAAGCGCGTGCGCCGCGAAACCGGCCTGAAAGTCGAGGTCATCTCGGGTTCCGAAGAGGCGCGCCTGGTGTATCTCGCCGTCAAGAACAGCGTGCCGCTTGGCGAGGGGCGCTGGATCATCGCCGATCTCGGCGGCGGCAGCGTCGAGATCTCGCTGGCCGACGCGTCCGGCGTGATTTGGACCGAATCGCACAATCTGGGCGCGGTGCGGCTGCTCGAGGAACTCGCCGGCGGCGCCGACGACGACGGCCGCTTCGGCCGCCTGCTCAACGAATACGTGGCGACGCTGCGCAAACCCGCGGCGCTGCGCGACGAGCCGCCGGCGGGGATGATCGCCACCGGCGGCAACATCGAAGCGCTCGCGGAACTCGCCGGCGAACCGGCGCGGCCGGGCGGCGCGGCCGTGCTGCCGGCGGCGAAATTGCGGAAGATGATCGCGTTGCTCTCGCGCCTGCCGTACCGCCAGCGCGTCGATTCGCTCGGGCTGCACCCCGACCGCGCGGACGTCATTTTGCCCGCGGCGATCGTCTACGCGCGCCTGGCGCAAGCGGTCGGCGCGGCGAAAATCCTCGTGCCTTTCGTCGGCGTGCGCGATGGGATATTGCTGGACCTGATGGACGACCTGGTCTCCCACGAACGGCACGCCGACCGCCAGGATCGGCAAATCTACACGGCGGCGCTGGCGCTCGGCCGGCGTCATCAGTTCGAAGAGCCGCATGCCGTGCACGTCGCCCGGCTGGCGTTGTCGCTGTTCGACCAACTGCGCGACTTCCACGGCCTCGACGACGCCGACCGGCGGCTGCTGACCGTCGCCGCGCTGCTGCACGACGTCGGCGTGCGCATCAGTTTTCAAAAGCACCACAAGCATTCGCTCTACTTGATTTCGCAATCCGACCTGCCCGGCGTTTCGGCGCGGCAAATGCAGTTGGCCGCGAACATCGCACGCTACCACCGCAAAACCGAGCCGACGACGCGCCACGAATCGTTCGCCGCGCTGACCGACCCCGAGCGGGAACGCGTCACGAAACTCGCCGCGATCCTGCGCCTCGCCGACGCGCTGGATCGCGAGCACGGCGGCCAGGTGCAGGCGATCCGCGTGCGCCTCGAACCCGGGCGGCTGACACTCGAACTGGTCGGCGACGGCGATTTGCTGCTCGAACAATGGGCGCTGCAGAAAAAGTCGGCGCTGTTCGCTCGCGTTTTTCGCGTGAAAGTGCGGGCCGCGCTCGGCCGCGCCCGCGGGTGACGGAGATGAAGGTCGCGTTTATTTCGGATGTCCACGCCAACTTTCCGGCCCTCGCCGCGGCGCTGACGACCGCGCGGCGGCTTGGCGCAACGCGCGTCTTCGCGGCCGGCGACGTCGCGGCCGGCGGCCCGCATCCGGCGGAATGCGTGCGCTTGCTGATGTCGCAGCAGATCCCGTGCATTCGCGGCAACCTGGAAAACAAGCTGCTCGAACTCGCCGCGAATGCGCGCGCGCTCAAAAAGGCGAAGGAGAAAAACAAGACCGCCGCCCTCGCCTGGACCGTCGCGCAGCTCGGCCGCGCCGAACTCGACTGGCTCGCCGCCCTGCCCGCGGAGTTGACGCCCGCGCTCGGCGGGGCGCCGGTGCTGGTGGTGCATGGCTCGCCGCTGGGCGACACGGATTACGTTTTCGCCAGCATCACGGCGGACGGCTTGCGCGCGAAGCTGGCCGACCGGCGACCGCCGGCGGCGCTGGTGTGCGGCCACTCGCACGTGCCGTTCGTCAAGAGCGTGGCGGGCGTGCGCGTGATCAACTGCGGCGCGGTCGGCCGGCCCGTCGACGGTGATCCGCGCGGCTCGTTCGCCCTGGCCGAATTCGCCGGAGGCCGGGTCGCCGCGGCCCGCATCGTGCGTTTTGCGTATCCGCTCGACAACCTCCTCGCCGACCTCGACCGCGCCGGCCTGCCGTTTTTCGACAAAGACGAATACCGCCGCGGCGTAAAGCGCAAAGGCCCGTGAGCGCCGCCGCGCCGCCGCCGACGATCCATTTCCGCCTCGCCACGGACAGCGCCGAGCCGCGCCTGGATGCGCTGGTCACGGCCGGCTGCACGCGCACGCCGCTGGGCGCCGAGGAATGGATCGACGAATACTTTGACTCGCCCGACGGCCGCTGTTACCGCGACGGCTTGCGGCTCGTCCGCCATTGCGAGGGCGACGCGGACTGCTGGCGGCTGGCGGACGCCGAACAGCCCGCGCCGACGGACCGCCCGCCGACGCGCGGACCGGTCGCCGCGCATCTCGCCGCGTTTTCCGCCGGCCGCCGGTTCTTGCCCGTCCTGCGCGCCGCCGTCCGGCGCCGCGGCTGGCGCTTGGACGGCCCGTCCGGCTTCGCCGCCGTCGCGTGGGAAGAGACCTGGCGCTTCGCCGATCCGTATCGTCCCGAGCACGAGGCGGAGTTGCGCCTGCTCGCGGCCACGCCGGCCGAAAGCGATCCGTCGGCCGGCGATTCGCGCTTTCTCGCCGCACTGCTGCGCGATCTGGCCGGCCTGGCGCCGATGGAGTTCGAGCCGCTCGCGGCCGGCTTGGCGGCGCTGCGCGAACCCCCGCCCGGCGCGCCTCGGCCGCCCGAATTGCGTCTCGAGCCGCGCGATTCGTTCGCCGCGGCGCTGCGCAAGATTCTCCGCTTGCAGGCCTACAAAATGCGCGCCAATACGCGCGGCGCGGAACTCGATCTCGACCCGGAATTCGTGCACGATCTGCGGGTCGCGACCCGCCGGGCCCGCTTCGCGCTCCGCGTGGCGGAGAAGGCCGGCGCCGGCGAATCCGTCGCCGCGTTGCGCGTTGAACTGGCCTGGATTGCCGATCTGCTCGGCGAGGTGCGCGACCTCGATGTGCTGCTCGAACGCTTGAACGTCGCTCTGCCCGCGACCGCCGCGCCGCCGGCCGCCCGCCGCGCCATCCGCGCTTATTTCCGTGCGCGGCGCGACGCGGCCCGCGCCGCGCTCGCGCCGGCGCTCGCTTCCCGGCGCTGCCAACGGCTGGTGGGCCGGCTGCGTCGCGCCGGGCTCGGCGACGGCGAGTTCACGGCCGGCGCTGCGCCGGCCGTCGAAGCGGCCCCGGCGTTGATCCGCCGCGCCGCCCGCCGGCTGCGCCGCTTGCAGCGCGACGCCCCGGCGCCCGACGCGGAAACGCTGCACGCGCTGCGCATCGCGGGCAAGCGCCTGCGCTATACGTGCGAATATTTCGCCGATTTATACGACGAGCGGCTGACCGGCTTTATTCGCGCCGTGGTCAAAATCCAGAACCTGCTCGGCGAGCATCAGGACGCCGTGGTCGCGCTGGTCCGCTTGCAGGAAATGGCCGATCGCGTCGCGCCGCACGGCCGCAACGCGAAAGAAATTTTGCTCGCGGTCGGCGCGTTGCAGCAATTCGAGCGCGACCGCCAATCCCAAATGCGCGCCGCCTTCGCCGCGCGGCAAGCCGCGCTGGCGAAGCGGCTGAAACGCCTGCGTCGCTATCTGGTCGAACGCGCGGGAGCGGCCCCGGACGCGGAGCGTCCGCCCGCGGAGTAACGTCGTCTTCCTTCACTTTTCGATGAGATTCCGCGCCGTGGCGTAGATGCTGCGCTGTTCCGCTTTCAGGCCGGGGATGTGATCCAACTCATGGCGCACTGACAGCACCAACGGGATCGCGAGGATCAAGCCGACGACGCCGAAGGCGACTTCGCAGGCGATCAGCGAGGTCAGCGTCACGACGGTCGGCAGGTCGACGATCTCGCCGATGATTTTCGAGTTGAGGAAGTATTCGAGTTTGTGCACGCCGACGAGCATGCCGAGGCAGACGGCCGCGCCGAACGTGCCGATCGAGAAGAGCGCCGCGATCGTCACGATCGTATTGGAAACGAGGTTGCCGACCACCGGAAAGAGACCGAAGACGTAGACGGCCGCGATCAGCGCCGGCTTGTGCGGCAGACGCAGGGCGATAATGAACGACGCCGAAATCGCCGTGTTGATGGCCGAAATGATAATCTGCCCGCCCATCACGCGCTTGAAATAAAAGTAGAAAATTTTGATGCGCGCCGCGACGAAACGGTAGAGGTAATGCGTCAGGCTGTCCGGGCGGCGGCTGAAGACGCGATCGATTTTCTCGGTGTTGTGATAGAGCAGCGCGTTGACGACCAACGCGAACACAAAATAGAGTATGGCGCGATAAATGGTTTGAATCTTCTTCGCGGTCTCGCCGATGGTCTTGCCGACGCCGGAAATCAGCGAATCCCGCGCCTCTTGCCAATCCTCGTCGGAAAGGCCCCACTCGTCGGCGAGCGTCTCAAATTTCGTCTTCGCCTGTGCCTCCAATTGCTCGGCGATCGCCGGCAGGCGCTTCGCCAGGCCCGGCACGGTCTTGTACGTGCCGATGCCGACAAACCCGATGATCACCAGATACAGCAAAGCGAACAAGACGGCCTTCGGGACAAAGGGAATCCACCGCCTCAGGTCGTTGGTCAGAAAGTCGGAAACCAGAAACAGCAGCAGGAACGAGAGAGCGAAGATCGTCAGGTGCGTGATCAGAATCGCGATGGTCAGCGCCGCCAGACACAGATAGCCGATCAGGAACGGGTGCCGTTCGAGCAGCACGTTGCGCCGCAGTTCCCAGATCTTTTCGATCTCGGGCTGCAGCGCGTCTTCCGAGTCCGCCGGCCGCGCCGGGTTGGGCTCGGGAGTTTGTTTTCCCGCCTCGCTCATCGCCGCTCCGTGTATTTCGCCGGACGTTATTGTAACACTCGGCCGGCGGTTTGGAAAAAGACTTTGGCGGCGGCGCTCGTCACTTACGGTTTTTGCATTTTTCGACGGCCGTGCTATGTTTTGGGTCCCATGAAACAAAAACTCTGGCTGGCGGCGCGCGTTCTGTTGGTTGGCGCGATTGTATTTTTTCTTGGCCTGTTCATTTACCGGGACTGGGCCAAGCTCTCGACGATGCAATTCACCTTCCGCGCCTGGCCGTTTCTGGCCTCGTTGCCGTTGGTCCTGGCGTTTTTTTTCCAGCAGGCGACGACGTGGTGGATCATCCTGAACGGCCTCGGCAAACGGATGCCGTGGCGCGAGGGCGTGGCCGTCTGGTTCGCCAGCCAGATTTCGAAGTACGTGCCCGGCAAGGTGATGCTGCCGCTCGTCCGCTTCAGCTACTGCAAGCGGCGCGGCATCGACGTCGGCCGCGTGACGCTCGCCATTTACCTCGAACTGTCGCTGATGACCGGCTCGGTCATCGCCGTCGCGCTGCTGACCGCCATCGGCTGGGGCGGCGAGATCTGGAATTCGCTCGCCGCCAAAATCTCGTGGCCCGGCGGCGGCGATTCGCTGCGCTGGGTGACGCTGGCGCTCGTGCCGGCGACGCTGATCGGCGTGCATCCGCGGCTGCTGCAATGGGTGATCAACATCGGCCTGCGCGCCATGAAAAAAGCGCCGGTTCTCATCGACATCACCTATTTGAAAATGCTGCTGCTCGGACTGTGGTGCATCATGGGCTGGATCGTCTACGCCTACGCCTGCTGGCTGCTCGCCGTCGCCGTCGGCTTCGACGACCCGTCGCAGATGCTGCGGATCGCCGGCGCGTTCCTGCTCTCGTGGGTGATCGGCTTCCTGTCGTTCGTCACACCCGGCGGCATCGGCGTGCGCGAGGCGGTGCTTGTCGCCCTGCTCGCGTTGTCCGGCATGGAGTTCGGCGCGGCCGCTGCGGCGGCGGTGCTGTGCCGGCTGCAATGGACCGGCGTCGAATTGATCGGCGCGGCGCTGACGTTGCGTTATCGCCCGCTGGAGACGCCCGCGCCGGTTGCCGCCGAGGCCGTTGAGTGAATCGGCCGGCGACTGACGAATCCGCCGACGATCGTAGGGGCGCCGCTTGCCGCGCCCGGGGTTCAGATCGCGCCTGGAAAGGCGCTCTTACAGATGATGATGGTCGCGCCTGGAAAGGCGCTCTTACAGATGATGATGGTCGCGCCTGGAAAGGCGCTCGTACGGATGATGTGGACAGGGTTTTCCTGCACCGGGCGTTGTACTGCATTCTCGCGCTCGGCCTGTTCGTCCGCCTGTTTCATCTGACCGCGCCGGTCGCCGACCGCCATTCGTGGAAACAAATCGCGATGGCGATGGTCGTGCGCCATTACCTCGAGGACGGCATCGCGCCGCTGCACCCGCAATGGGATATCATCATCGGCGACGACAACGGGCCGGTTTATCAGGCGCAGGAATCGCCGCTGTACTACGTGACCGTCGCCGTGCTGTGCAAATTATTGGGGCCGCAGGAGCCGATCACGCGGCTATTTTCGATCGCCTGGTCGCTCATTGGCGCGGTGTTCCTGTTCCGGCTGACGCGGCGGCGCGCCGGCGGCCGTGCGGCGCTCTTCGCCGCGTTCTTCTATCTGCTGGCGCCGTTGTCGTGGTATCAGGGCCGCACGTTGCAGGCCGAGTCGTTCATGGGCGCGTGCCTGATCATCGCCATGGAGCGCTTCGATCTGTTCGCCGCCGACCCGCGCGACGCGTGGCTGCTGCAATCCGGCTTGGCGCTGCTGGTCGCCGCCCAGCTGAAGCCATACGCCCTGCACGCGATGGCGCCGATGGCCGTCTGGTTGGCGCTGCAACGCGGCTGGCGCGCCCTCGCCGACCGGCGGCTGGCGACCGTCGCCGCGCTCGTCATCCTGCCCGAGGCGGCCTGGCTCGCCTGGGGCGTGCATCTGGGCTCGCTCGGCAACGTCGTGCCGCGCGGCGGACCGGGCG
>CAZHPN010000239.1:0-7745 GCA_964534375.1 uncultured bacterium
CGGCATGTTGCCAGAAAACGGGAGCGTTGTCACTCTATTTTGCGAGAGTCAGTAAATGCAAAATGTACTGCGACCCGTCGGGCAGCGGGTCGCCGACCGCGTAGAGGTCCGAAGCGGCGCTGCCCCAAACGCCATACAGCGGCGGCACACCCGGCGGGCTGCCGCACAGCGGCGACCACAGCGGTCCGTTGTCGTTGTGCTGAACCAGGCCGGATTGGTCCACGGCGACCACGCTCAGACTATCCGCGCCCCAAACGTGGTGCAGCGGCATGGGGAGGCCGCCCTGGGCGCCGGCGTCGGCGCCGCTCGTTTCCCACCAGTTCGACCCGTCGTAACAAACAACGGCGCCCACCTGGTTTTGGTTGGCGTCGTAGTCCCACCCCACGGCGACGATGTTCGTCGATGACACCTCGCGCACGGCGGACAACGACGCCGACGCGCCGGTGAACACCGCGGACCACGTCGTGCCGTCGAAGTGCAAAATGACGCTCGCGTCCAGGTCGGTGTCATAACCGACGATGAGCACATCGGACGGGCCGGTCCCGGAGACGCCTTGCAGATTTATGGATGGGGGATTGCATTCCGGACTGCACGCGCCGGGCGCGTTCGCGTAATAGTCCGCCAACACGCCCGCGAGCGGCGACCGCGACGAGCCGTCGTAATGTTGAATCGTGCCGCCGCAGCCGACCACAAACACGTCGGAAGCGCCGCTTCCCCACACGTCGTGCAATTCGACCCCCTGTCGCCCAATGCTCCGTCAGTCTCCGGCCGAGCGCAAGGGACGACACGATTCGCCTTCGTAATGGACGATCCCTCCGAAATCCTGGGCCGCAAAGACGCCAGTCCGCGCCGAGGCCAACAGTTCAACGCCAACGCCTACCGCCAGAACATCAGGCGCTGCAGTATCCCCGGTGTTTCGGACGGCTGTTTTTCGCATGGCTTCCCGTCGTAGTGCAAGATGATCGTGCGGTACCCCCCTACGTCGCCGACGACGTAAACGTCCTTAGGCGAGGACCCAGTTACCCTGCCTAGCTCCACCGTCAGTCTACCGCTGTCAACTTCACGCCACACGCCGTCTGGCCCATAATGTAGTAACACCGGCGGCTCAAAAATATATGCTTTCTCACCAATTGCGTATATGTTCGTGGCCGATGTCCCCCAAATGCTCCAAATCCGGTGCTGCGTCGGCGGTCGAAATCCTTTGGCTCTCATCACTTGTCCGTCCAATGTCCTTCCGCCCAGCCGGTCATACCTTGACATTATCGGCGCCGGCGTTTTCATCGCAGTAATGTTCTTGCCGTCGTAATGAAATATTCCGTCGCCCGCGAAATAAATATCGGCGGCGGATGGTCCCCACACGTCCGCAATATCGCCGCTGTTCAACGCCTTGAGTTGTTCGGCGGCAGCAAATGTCGACCATCCCGATCCGTCATAGTGCAGAATTATCCCGTCTTCCGGTCCGCATCCCTCGCCACACCAACCAATGGCATAGACGTCGCGACCCGTTAGCCCCCAGACGCGATATAAGTGTTCTGCTGGGTCCATCTGCGTCAATGACCAACCGGCGCCGTCGTAATGCAAAATGACGCCGCAAACGCCGACGGCAAATATGTCCGACGCCGATGCGCCCCAGATGCCGTTCAATCCGCCACAGCGCGCCGCGCCAACCGAACCGGCGTGGGCCAGTGTTTTCGTGATATCTTCCGCCGCTGGGGTCCACGATATTCCGTCGTAGTGCGCGATGCCGCGGCCGATGGCCCACACATCTCTTGGCGACGTTCCCCAAATTGCTGTAGCGAATTGGTCGCAGAAAATCGGCGACCACGTTGCTCCGTCGAAATGAAGGACGGCGGGTTGAGAACTCCCTCTAGGACGCACCGCCGCGAACACGTCGTTGGGGCCGGCGGGCCAAATGCCGACAATCGTTTCCGGGCCAAAATATATCGGACGCCACCCCCCGTCGCCGCACGACGCCACGCCGGTGCTTCTTTCCCATTGGTCCCTTCTTCCACCTTCTTCGAAGAAGTCCTGTTTGCGGTCGCGGCAACTGACCAAAGAAATGGCCAACAGCAGCAGAAGTGCCCAAGTCGTCTTTTTCATCGGATCCGCCGTGGCATTGCGATTCTCAACGATCGCCGCTAATAGTGACATGACGCACACCATATCGAACACGGCGTCTCCTCGCCGCATTGCGTGCTGACGGCGCACGCCCGACACGGCGCCGCCGCGGCGAATGGCGTATTACCATACGTCGGCATCCACTGATGCGGATGGTTCGTCGTGCCATCTAACCAGAGAGGAATATATATCACAACTTCCGGGGACACAATACTTAACTCCTCTCGCCTCGCGGTTCTGGTCCTCGTTTCCGTGGTCGCGGGGGTCGGGTCGTTTCAGCGTTCTTCCTCGCGATCGAGAACGGCGTCGTCGCCCGGCCGCGGCCGGAACGGCGATGAGGTGCACGTGGTTCGGCATCAACCACCGCGCTTGCGATTCGCACCATGGCCCTGTGTACGCCAATTTTCAGCGCCATTCAATAGTTGACTATTGTGTCCCCGGAATTCCCCTTCCAACGCTCGCGGTCAACATTGACCGGCTCGGGTCGGCAGCAAAAATCCAAAACCCCATTGCGGCGAAGGGCTATCGATGTCCCGATTCCCCCGCGGCCTGCTAACCGGCCGCCGGCCGAACCAATAAGAAGAGCAAATACACCCTCAAGAAAACTAATGACTGTACCTAGTTTCCTAATGCTGAATCGTTCCGCCATCGCCGGCCACAAACACACCGGAAGCGCCAGTTCCTTTCACGTTGCGCAATTCGAACCACCGTCGCTTAGTGATCGGTCATTCCCCTGCCGCGCGCAAAGGAAGACACGATTTGCCTTCGTAATGAAGGATCGTTCCGTAATCTCCTACCGCATAGACGTCCTCCGGCCCGCTGCCCCAAACGGCAGTCAGTTCTTTCTTTGTGCCCGCCTTCATTTCGCGCCACGGGCCCTTGCCGTCATAATGCAAAATCAGGGCGCCTCTCGGACGACCGGCGGAGCGGCCCGCGGCGCCCACGGCAAACACGTCCGACGGCGAAGCCCCCCAAATGGCGGTCAAAATGCCGTGACCATAGCGTGAATCCGTTTGACCATCCTCGGCGAAAGGCCAGCCGAATTCCGCGTCGACCTCGGTCGGCATGACGCGCCAGGATTTCCCATCAAAATGTTCAATGCCGTCGCCGACGATGAAGATGTCCTGGTCGCTCGTTCCCCATATGCCGCCGAGGCGATTCACAAACTCCTGGCCCACGATGTGTTCCCATTTTACTCCGTTAAAGTGGAATAAGAAGCCGATCTTCGAAGTGAGGTACTCCTTGCATCCGACCGCAAAAACATTCGATTTCGACGTGCCCCAAACCCCCTTGAGATTCAGCCGATATTTCTCGGACGTTGTTCTCTGATTTACTCGGACTGCGAGGTCGACGTCTCGAACCCCGCTCTCAAGCATACGCAACCTTTTGCCGTCGAAGTGCGCGATGATTCCCGGCACACCCACCGCGAAAACGTCGTCAGGCGCCGCGCCCCAGATTGATCTCAGTTGACTGCCACGATTCTCTGACATCTGCGCCGCGACCGACCACATCACGCCGTCGTAATGAAGAACGCTGGTGGAAGCCACGGCGTACACGTCGCTAGGCGACCACCCCCAAATACCGCCAATCGCAACCGTTTGTGGGACAATCATTGGCGACCACTGCGACCCGTCGAAATGCAGGATCGTCGACCTATGTTCCGGGCGAAAGCTCGCCGCAAAAACATCGTCCGACGACGTTCCCCATACGGCAGTGAACGAACTCAAAGGCGAGTCGCGGTCATCGAACGAATCCTGAGCCGACAAGCGCCAGCCGTCGGATGTACAAGTGCCGATCGCCGTCCGCGGGTCGAAAAGGTTATCACGTATTCGCTGCCGTTTTTCCGCGCGTTCCACCGGGGATTCCGACAACCGGCGAGACAAGCGCTGCTGCCGATCAGCCATTTCGTCGCGTTCAGAACTGCCGGGGCCTTCGCCCCCATTTTTCTTTAATTCTCCTCGATTTTTACAAGCCGTTATCCCGAAGACAAGAGAGATCGCCAAGGCGATGCAATGGGCCTTCGCCCACACTCGAAGCCCCTCGCCTCCGCGTCCAGCTTCTAGAATTACCTTGCCGGTCAACATGGCGCCTCCTGCGACCCCGATAGGCTCGGGGTTCTTATTACGGGTTTTGACATAGCTCTTTGGCGTTGTCGCCCGTGCGGCGGCTCGCGAACCAGGACCAACAGGACATCTGCTGGTAAAACAAAGTGCCGTTAGGGAGGTCTGTGCCATTCGGGACAGTCACCCGTTTTCGTCCTTTTTTTCGGCCGGCCTTCGGGAAGCGGGCGCAGCCGGCGATTCAGAGCGAATTCCGACAATGGCTGCGAAACGAGCGCTGCCCGCCGGGCGGCCGCGGTTCGTGTGCAGGCGAGGATCGCTCAGCGCTTCGCGGTCTTCCTCGGCCAACGCCTTCAAGCGGAGGCGCCGGTCGTCGTCCGTGAAAAACACGTCTTGGCGATTGTTTCCCCTTCGGCCGGCCGTTAACGAACGCAGCGCACGTAGGGGAAGTTCGTGCCGTAGCCGCTGGGGGCTTTGGATTTGGTGTCGACGAAGCCGCGGCTGAAATCCATGTACCACGCGCTGCCGGCGTCGTCCGCGATCGCCGACGACGACCAGTTCCAGCAACAATTGTTCGCCAATTCCGCCGGCGCGTAGCAGCCGCCGTTGGGGCCGGCGCCGGTCGCGCAGCCGTCGCATGACGAATTCGAGCAGCTTGAATCCAGGCAACTATCGGTAATGCCGCACGCGCCGCCGGTTTCCGTTTCGACGCAGCCGCGGACCAGCGTGCGCAATTCCGAGATCGAGGGCAGACGCCAACTGCCGCCGTCCAACGCCAGGTTCTGGCAGTAGGACGTGGCGTCGGCCCAGTCCATCGTGCTGTCGAACGGCGTCACCTGCCACGTCAGGCCGGAGGTCGAGTCGGTCCAGGCGGTTGCCGGGGCCGGGGCGGTGCTGCTGCTGCTCGATTTGCCGCAGGCGAGGGCGCACGCGAGCAGAATGAAAGTCAACAAAAGGATCGGAACCCAACTGCAGCGTTTCATGGGGCGCCTCCACTTTCGATGGTCAAGCTTTTTTAAACGACGGCCGTTCGTCACAAACCTTGATGGAAAAATCTACGGCGACGCGGCGTCGCCCGACTTCTAACCAAATCGCGCCCCGCCGTCAAGATATTTCGGCCCGGCCGCGGCGCCGCAAACCCCGCGGCTATCCGGCGAAATGCAGGATTGTGCCGCTTTGGCCGACGGCGAAAACGTCCGTCGCCGACGAGCCCCACACGCCGTCCAGGTCGTAGTCGCCGAATCCCGAGGTGGCCAAAGCGGACAAGGTCGAGCCGTTGTAGAATAGGATTTCGGCGCCGTTCCCGCTGCCCACGGCGTACATGTCCGAGTCGCCGGTTCCCCAGACGCCGGTCAGGTTGCCGGAGTTGCCGCCAAACGTCGGCGTCCAGGATGACCCGTCGTAGTGCAGAAAGATCCCGACGTTGCCGACGGCGAAGACATCGGTGGGCGAAAATCCCCAAAACGAGCTGATGCTGTTGGCCACGGTCGTCGAGGCGGCCCACGTCGAACCGTCATAGTGTGCGATGAGCCCGCCCGAGGCGGCGAAAACGTCCGACGCCGACGTGCCCCAAATGGTTCCGGGCGAAAACGATTCGGGCGTCGTCATCGCCGACCACGTCGAGCCGTCATAGTGATAAACGCCGCCCCCGGGGCCGTTGCCGATATCGCAGACGGCGAAGATGTCCGTCGCGGAGGATCCCCAGACGCCGTTCAATCTGTAGGCGATTCCCGAATTCACCGGCGTCCACGACGAGCCGTCGTATTGCAACATCACGGCGGCGCCGCTGACGTTGTCGCCGCCGACCACGTAGACATTCGACGCCGAGGCGGCCCAAACGCCGGACAGCAACTGGTTCTGGCCGGATTGCATGGTGGACCACGCGGAACCGTCGTAGTGCACGATCGTGCCCGTGGCGCCCACGGCGAAGACATTCGCCGGCGACGTGCCCGTGACGGCCGACAAATCGTTGGTCGTCGTGCTGGCCATTTCCGACCAGCCGGGCGCGATGTCGTCGTCGTCGTCCGGGCTCGCGTCGTCATCGCCGTGCGAATCGTCGTCGCCGCTGCTGCTGCCGTTGCCGTTGTTGTTGGAACTGCCGCAGGCGGCCGCGCCCGCAAGCAAGAGGACCGCCAGAAGAAGAACAAGCGCCCAGTCATTGCGTTTCATCGGAACACCTCACGATTCGACAAGGCAACAGTTTCAACGCGAAAACCGCCGGTCGCGACCTTCGGCGAGAAATTCGATGATGTGTGCGACCCGGCGGGATGTATAGACAGATCGCGGCGCGCCGTCAAGTCGCTTGGCGGGCAACGGATGGCGGAATCAAGAACACGGAGGCCAAAACGGGCAGGGGCAAGGCCGTTTGCGCTTTCTGGCGGAGCTTCCCCAAACGCCGACCAACTGCGCCGTCGCGCCGCTGTTTATCGCCGACCAGGCAAAGCCGTCATAGCGCACGATCACGCCCGCGATCGGACTCCCATCGGGATTGAACGCGTCGCCCGCGGCGAAGACATCCGAGGCCGAAATGCCCCGCACGCAGGTCAACGACGCCGACGCCGCGTTTCTCGCCGCCGACCGCGCGGAACCGTCGTAGTGCGCAATGGCGCCCGTTTGCGAATTACGGCGCAACCGTTCCGGTCGCCATCGTCGTCCACGACGGCGAGCCGTCGTCGTTGTCGTCATCGTCGCCGCCGCGCACGCAGCGCACGCCGCCGAGGGCGCCCCCGGCCGCGTAGGATTCGACGTCGCCGCCGGCAAAATCGACGCCCCAGGCGTCGCCGCCGAGGTCCGCGACCGCGGACGACGACCAGCAGCAAGACGCGTCGCTGCCGGAAAGTTCCGGCGGCCAGTAGGCGCCGGCCGGCCCGGGCCCGCGGCCGTCGGGGCAACCCCGGCAGGAATCGTTCCAGCAACCGGAGGCGCCGCAATTGTCCGTGACGCCGCACGCGCCGCCGGCGTCGGTCGCGGCGCAGCCGCGGATCAGGCTGCGCAGATCGTCGATATCCCGCAGCCGCCAGCCGCCGTAGCCGCCCCCCATGTCAGGCCCGCGCAGTAGGTTCCGGCCGCCGCCTGGTCTTCGGCGACGGTCCCCACGGCGGCGCCGTTCTGCCACATCAGGCCGGTGGCCGAATCGGTGCAGACGGTTCCGCCGTCGCTGCAAACGAGCGATCCGGGCGAGACGTCGTCGTTGTCGTCGTTATCGTCATTGTCGTCGTCGTCATTGTCGTTGTCGTCCGGCGACCCGTCGTCGTCGATCATGCGGCCGCCGACGCTGCTGCTGCCGGGTCCGCCGCAGGCGAACGCGGCGGAGAACGACGCCGACAAGAACAATAGCAACAGGAGCCAATGGCGGTTTTTCATGATGTTGCGTCCTCATTCATTTGCCCACGTTTCATCGCGACGCCTCCATTGCGCGCGCCTCAGCCGAACTCGGCAAATCCGTGACAGGCGGTTGTTGCTTTTGTTGATACGCTTCCGGCGGCTGGACGTCAATCGGTCGCTTTACCGCCCAGCCATTTCGGAAGACGGCCGGGGCGGAGGCCGCAGAGCAGGGATTCCAGGCTG
>CAZHPN010000240.1:0-7633 GCA_964534375.1 uncultured bacterium
GCAATCTGCGGCTAAAGAAAAATCATTTGGTTGCGGCCGAAGGCCGCGCTAAGCCTCTGTGGTGAGTTCGGCCCCCACGCTTTCCGCTCGCCGCCGTCTCGCCTACAATGCGCGCACGCAACGTAAGGACGACCCATGGCGACTTGGCCCCCCGAAACGATCCGCGCGAAGCCGGCGACGCCGATCGGCGTGGATTGCCACGTCCATTTGTTTCCCGACGACCTGTTTTCGGCCATCGGCAAGTGGTTCGCCGGCGCCGGGTGGGAATTGCCGTATCCGTGCCGCGCGGCGGACATCGTGAACTGGCTGGCGGCGCTGGGCGTCGAGTCGTTCTGGGCGTTGCCGTACGCGCACAAGCCGGGGACGGCGGCCGGGCTCAACGCGTACATCGCGGATCTCGCGCGCGCGCATCCGCAGATCGTCGGCTTTTTCACGGTGCACCCGGCGGACGACGATCCGGCCGCGATCGCCCGCCGCGCGCTCGACGAGCAGGGCCTGCGCGGCATGAAGCTGCACGCCGAGGTGCAGGGCATGCCGGTCGACGACCCGCGCCTCGACGCCGTGTTCGATCTGCTGGAGGAGCGCGGCGCGCCGTGCGTGCTGCACGCGGCCAACGCGCCGTACCCGGCGACGATCGAACGCCTGAAGATCGAGCACACGATCGCGCGGCTGGAGCGCAACCCGCAGTTGAAGGCGGTGATCGCGCACCTGGGCGCGCCGCAGACCCGCGCTTATCTGGCCCTGCTCGACCGGTTTCCGCATCTGCACCTGGAGGTGTCGTTCACCCACGTGCCGCCGCTGCACGAGCTGCCCGGCTTGGCGCCGGCGGAACTGGCGCCCTACGCGCGGCGCTTGCTGTTCGGCTCCGATTTTCCGTATATCACCTTTCCCTACGGCTGGCAGGCCGACGCCTGGGCCCGCGTGCCGTGGGTGCAAGAGCATTCCGCCGACTTTTTCGGCGGCGTCGCGCGGCGATTGCTGGCGGCGAACCCGTGAACTGGAAGGAGCGTCGATGAAAACCAAACGATTGGCGGTTTGCCTGTTGGCGGCGGCGGCGCTGCTGGCGGCCGCGGCCTGGTCCGCCTGGGCGGCGAAACCGCCGGCCGCCGCAGCCCCCGCCGAGAGCCCGAAAATCAAGGATATCCGCCGGCTGCTGGAGCTCACGCGCGTGCGCGAAACGCAGGACCAGATGCTGCGGCAACTGGTGACCGAGTTCAGGAAACTGACCCCCGACGCGCCGCCGAAATTTTGGGACGAGTTCGTCAAAGACGCGGGCAAGGACAACGTCCTGATCGAGAAGTTTGTGCCCATTTATGACAAATACCTCGAACAACAGGACGTGCTCGACCTGATCGCGTTCTATCAGACGCGCGTCGGGCAGAAATACCTCAGCGTCATGCCGCAGATCGACCAGGAATCGGAGGCCGCCGGCCTCGAATGGGGCCGCAAACTCGGGACCGAACTCGCCCAGCGGCTGCAACAGCAGAAGATCGAGTTGAAGAGCGTCCCGAAGAGCAACTGAATCTGCTCGAATGTCTGGCGCAGCCGCCCTCGGCTGTGCCAGCCGTCTGTAGATGCTATGAAGGGCTGCCCGGCTTAAAATCTCGGCCACCAATAACCCAAAGGAGGTCGAGATGAAAGCGAAGAGAGCATCCCGAAACGAAGATAACGCGAAGGAACCGGTATTGTGCATGGCGGCGGACTTGGACGCGAAGAAGTGGAATCTGGCGTTTTGCGGACCGCGAGGTTCGCGGCAGGTGACGCTGGACGCCTGGGACTGCGAAGGGGCGAACCGCGAACTGGCCAAGGCCAAGACGAAGGTCGGTCTGCCGGCGGCGCCGCCGGCGCCGGCGGTCCAGGAGGCCGGCCGCGACGGCTTCTTGATGCACCGTTTTTTCGAGACGCTGAGCATTCAAAGAACAGGGGATCAGCAAAGCCGGCAACGGGCGGGTCCGCCGCGCCGCCGTGCAGGCGGCCTGGCGTTGGGTCAAGTGGCGACCCGAAAGCACGCTGACGCGCTGGTTCAACAAGCGGTTCGCCACCGCGGGCGCGCGACAACGGCGGGTCGGCATCGTCGGGGTGGCCCGCAAGCTGCTGATCGCGCTCTGGCGGCTGGCCCGCACGGGTGAGTGGCCCGAAGGCGCCGTGGCGGCCACGGAACGATCCCGGCGCGCACCCCGCAACCGGGGCGGCGCGTGCCCGGCGGCGACCGGCGGGGCGGACCCGGCCGCGGCGCTCGCTGGAGAAATTTGAGGCCCGCTTCGCGCCACGGCCGGTCCGCGCCGGCTCCTTGACAAGTCGCCCGTGACTGAAGACGCTCGCCGCGCCCCTGGGTTTCTCCGTGGGACCGAACTTGCAGATGGGGCGTCATCCTCGCTTTCCCCGCTCGCGCCGTTGCGGCGCATACAGCAATTGGCGCCGGTCGCATTGCCGACCGCGCGGATAGAAGGCGGTCGAAGGCCCAGCGGGGCCACGACACACGGGAAAGGGCCCAGCGCGACAACTTGACGAGCCCGCGGCCGAACGGCCGCGAAGCGACAAACATCCGGGCCGAGAAAGCCCTTGACGACCCTCATAGAAGGGGCGCTGCGTGCGCGTCAGATCGCGCCTGGAAAGGCGCTCTTACAGGTCATGAGGGCGCTGCGTGCTGCGCCCGCGCGTCAGATCGCGCCTGGAAAGGCGCTCTTACAGGTTATGAGGGCGCTGCGTGCTGCGCCCGCATGTCGGATCGCGCCTGGAAAGGCGCTCTTACAGGTTATGAGGGCGCTGCGTGCTGCGCCCGCATGTCGGATCGCGCCTGGAAAGGCGCTCTTACAGGTTATGAGGGCGCTGCGTGCTGCGCCCGCATGTCAGATCGCGCCTGGAAAGGCGCTCCTACAGATGATGGGGGCGGAGCGAGCCCCGCCCTATCGGTTTCGGGTTGCCGGCGCGGATCATGAATGTTAACTTCTGGCGAAATTTCCAACCCGGACGAAAGGCGCGCGGATGAACATGCTCTGGCTCAATGCTGCGCTCAGCGGCGTCATGGAAGGAATCACGGATTTTCTGCCGATCTCCTCGGTCGGTCACTTGATTCTGGTGCGCGATTTCCTGCCGCTGAACGTGAGCGCGGACCCGGTGCAGAACAAGAATTTTGCGGACCTGTTTGCGGTCGGCATTCAGTTGCCGGCGATCCTGGCGGTGCTGGCGATTTTCCGCCAACGGCTCTGGAAAGAGGCGGTCGGCGTCGTGCGGGAGCCGGCTGCGCGGCGTTTTTGGCTGGGAATGTTCATCGCGTTTCTGCCGGTGGTGATCGCCGGCGTGCTGTTCCACCACAAGATCGAGCGTCATTTGTTCGCGCCGCTGCCCATCGCCGCGGCGCTGTTCGTCGGCGGCGTGGTGATCCTCGCCGTCGAGCGTTGGGGCAAAGCGGGCGACGACACGCGGGCGGAGGATCTGAACTACCGCCATTCGCTCGTCATCGGCCTTTTCCAATGCCTGTCGCTGATTCCCGGCACCTCGCGATCGGCGTCGACGATCATCGGCGCGCGGGTGCAACGTCTCAACCGCAGCACGGCCGCGGAATATTCGTTCTTCCTGGGGCTGCCGACGCTGTGCGCCGCGGGCGGCTATAAGTTTCTCATTTCGATGAAAGGCATCGACTGGTCGGTCGCCGCGGCGCCGCTGCTGATCGGCTCGGTCACCGCGTTCACCACCGCTTTTTTTGTTGTCGAATGGTTTATGAATTATCTCCGCAAGCGCACGCTCTCGGTGTTCGGCTGGTACCGCATCGCGCTGGCGATCGTCATCGTCGCGCTCAAGGTCTTCTGACCGCCCGCAGCAAGAAAATCGTTGCAGGAACAGGCTCTTTTCCGTAAGGTGAACGCAATGTGCGTTCCGCCACGCCGTCTGCTCGCGGTTTTTCTGCTGACGATTGCCCTCGCCTGCGGCTGCGCCGCGCAGTCCAAGGAACGCCGCCTGCTGCAAGACAACCTGCCCACGTCGCCGGCCGGCCGGCCGCAAGTCGCCGCGTCCGACCAGGATTTTCTCGCGCTGAAGGAAAAAATCCGCACGCTGACGCAGGAAGCGGTCGAACTGACCAAAAAGGGCCAGCAGAAAAAAGGCGAGGACAAAATCGAGCAGGCGCGGATGGCGATCCTCACCTTCCAGGGCACGGATCGCCAGCGCGAGGAATTGGCGGAGGAATACGATCTGCTCCTCACGCTGCTCGACGAAATCATCGAGCCGGAAAAGCGCACGCCGAACGACGCGGTCACGCTGATGCTGCCGCCCGAGCCGACCGAGCAGGAAATGGCAAGCGTCGACGCGGCGAAGTCGATCCGCAGCTTGCGCCGCTACCTCGACCATTTGCCGCCGGACGCGCGGCGGCGGATCGCGCGGCAACTGGCCGTCTTCACGCGCACCGACCGCGGGCGGCTGCTGTTTCAGCGCTATCTCGACCGCAGCGCGCTGTACCGCGAACGCATCGCGCGCACGCTGGCGGCGAACAAGCTGCCGGCCGAACTGTTCTACGTGGCGCTGATCGAATCGGGCTTTTCCGAGGTTGCGATCAGCCGCACGGGCGCCGCGGGCCTGTGGCAGTTCATGCCGGCGACGGCGCGCGATTACGGCATGCAAGTCGATCGCTGGGTCGATCAGCGCCTCGACTGGATCCGCGCGACCGACGGCGCGGCGCACTATTTCCGCGATTCGCTGGACGCCTTCAGCGGCAACATCGAACTCGCGGTCGCCTCGTACAACACCGGCGTCGGCAACGTGCGCAAGGCGATGCGCCGCGGCGGGGCCGACAATTTCTGGGACCTGCGCCTGCACCCGGAGACGATGGACTACGTGCCGAAATGGATCGCGGCGATGATCCTGTGCGCCAACGCCTCGCGCTTCGGCTTCACCGTGCCGGCGGACGCGCCGCAGAAGTTCGACGCCGTGACGGTCCGCGGTTCGCTGCAACTCGAAGTGGTCGCCTCGGCGACCGGCCAGCCGCCGGAGACGATCGCGGCGCTGAACCGCGCGCTGATCCGCGGCGCGACGCCGCCGGACCGGCCGTGGGCGCTGCGCCTGCCGCCGGGCTCGCGCGAAAAACTGGTGGCGAATCTCGACAACCTGATGCAGTCGTCGGCGGTCGTGTGGGTCGCGCACCGCATGCAGAAGGGCGAATCGCTGCCCGACGTGGCGCTGCGGTTCAACGTGACGATCGAACGGCTCGTGGCGGCGAACCAATCGCTCAACGACCACCTGCCCGACGAGGGCGAGGTCATCATGGTCCCGGCCCCGGCGAACAACCCGGCGGCGCTGGCCGAGATTCAACAGCAGGAAGAGGAACAGCGCCTGCTCGCCAGCCTGCAGAATCAATCGCCGGCGACGCCGGCGAGGGCGACGGCGGCGGGTCCGGAGGCGACGCCGGAGGCGACGCCCGAGGCGCGGCCCGCCGCAGCGGCGGCGGCCCCGCCGGCCAACCCGGCGCCGCGCCGGGTCGTGCACCGCGTGCGGCCGAACGACAATCTGTGGATGATCGCCGATCGCTATGACGTCGACCTCGACGACGTACGCGAGTGGAACAAAGACAAGATCGGGGCGAACGACGAAATCCGGCCCGGACAGCGGCTGACGATCTGGGTCGGCGGCGAGGCCCCGCCGCCCGAGGCGGCGAAGTACACCGTGCGGCGCGGCGACACGCTGGGCAAAATCGCGACGCATGCCGGACTCGATCTGAAGACGCTCGCCGCGTTCAATTCGCTGACCGCGGATTCGACGATTTACCCGGGCATGCAATTGAAGATTCCGGCCAAGGGCCAGAAACCGGCCGCGCCGGCGACGCCGGCAACGTATACGGTCAGCCGCGGCGACACGATGGCGAAAATCGCCGCGCGCTTCGGCATCACGGCGGAGGCGCTGGAGGCGGAGAACCAACTCGACGACCCGGACGATCTGCGCGTGGGCCAGACGCTGTCGATTCCGCAAGACGCGAACGCCGCGGCGACGCCCGAGCCGGCGCCGGCGCCGCGGACGGTTCACGTCGTCAAACGCGGCGAAACGCTGGCCAAGATTGCGCACGCCTACGGCGTCACCGCCAAGGACCTCGCCGCCGCTAATGACCTCGCGGCCGGCGACCGCGTACACGCCGGGCAGAAGCTGGAGATTCCCGACAGCTCGACCGCGCCGCCGAAAAAAACCAAGGCCAAGGAAAAGTGGATCAAATACAAGGTGCGCGCCGGCGACAGCCTGCGGGCGATCGCCGACAAGTACGGTTGCGAGATCGACGATCTGGAGGAATGGAACAACATCCGCCGCTCGCGGCCGATTCAGCCGGGGCAGATGCTGAAGATTCTGGCGTCGCCGGAATGAAGATCCGATTGATCGAGAGGTGTTTTTGACAGGATCAACAGGATCAACGAACAGTGAACAATGGCGCTTGTTCGCCACACCATATCGCGAAAACGGACGCTGGGGAATTGGCCCCCTCGACCACGCTCGCGGCCGGCCTATTGATCCTGTTGATCTTGTCAAAAAAATCGTTTTACCCACCAACGACCGAGCGAGGCAATTATGGAACGCGAATACCTGAATTGGTCGATCGAGGATTTCTTCCGGGCGGCGCAAGGCTGGAAACGGCCGTTGCTCGCGATTGCGCATCAGGACGACGAATTGGGCTACGCCGGCCTGATTCAGCGGCTGGGTCCGCAAACCCGGATTGTCTGGGTGACCAACGGCGACGGTCTGTTCTTCGAGATGAAGACAACGCCCGAGGAGTACGGCAAAATCCGCATGAAAGAGGCGGTTAACGCCGTCGCCGCGATCGGGATCGCCGAACAGAACACGCGCTGCCTGGCGTTCTCGGAGGTTGAGATCTACCGGCACATGTCGTTCCTGCAGAAAGACCCGGACGGCATTGCGGCGCATCGCGACTTTTGGGAGGGCATCCGGCAGGGCGTACGCGCGGCGCTGTTCGAAGCGCAGCCGGACGCCGTGTTCACGCTGGCCTGGCAGGGCGGGCACCCGGAACACGATCTCGCGCATTACTTCACGCGGCTGGCGGTCGACGACTACGAGCGCGAAACCGGCCGGGCGTTGCCGTTTTTCCATTTGCCGGAATACGAATACACGATCCTGGTCGCGTTTCGTTTTCGCCCCGGCTACAAGGGCCGGCGGCTCAAATTCGCGATCACGCCCGAGGAACTGGCCGGCAAGAACCGGATCGTGCAACAGTATCCGTCGCAGGCGGCGATGATGGAAAAGTTCCGCAAATTCTTGAACCGCCTCGGCGCCGTCGGCGGCGTGCTGGGCCTGCCGAAATCGGCGGAAGAATATCTCAGCGTCGAACACTTCGGGCCGGTCCCGCCCGACCTCGATTACCTGAAGAGCACGCACACGTTCGAGAAGGCCAATTATATGTTCGACGATTTCGAGGGCATCCCGATTACGTTCAAGCGGTGTATTCGGCCGGTGGTGGCGGCATTTCCGCGAAATATCGCGTAGGCCAGCAGTTTATGCAATAATACCGTCCAATTGAACCACAGAGACACAGAGAGCTTAGCGCGGCCCTTCGGGCCGCAACCAAATGGCGGCCTTCGGCCGCGGTCAACGGATTGGTCATTTTCCCCATTCCGTCCCCCGGAAACAAGCGCCGCAACAAGCC